>NZ_JBIKJY010000014.1:0-65130 GCF_044360715.1 Flavobacterium sp. | reverse complement strand
TTAAGTGTTTTGTTTTTAAGAAAACATAGCTATGTAAGCTTAAGTTAAATGATTTTACAATTAAACTATGTTCCTATGTGTTTAATCAAAAACTAATTTTACTCAAAACTTCCATTACATAATCGTGCATTACTTGTTTGTAATCCAAGTGAGTAACCATTCGTAATTTACCTTGTCCCATATTGCTGATATTGATGTTTTTCTCTTTCAACTTATCAATAAACTGCGTTTCATTGACATCACTTTTCAGTTTAAAAATAACAATATTGGTTTCAATTGGTTCTACTTTATAAATAAAAGGTAGCGTTTCTAAAACACTTCCTAATTCTTTTGCCTTTTTGTGGTCTTCTTCTAATCGAGTAATGTTATTTTGTAATGCATACATTCCTGCCGCAGCTAAATAACCTGCTTGACGCATACCGCCACCAAATATTTTACGAATTCGAAGCGCGCGTTTCATATCTTCTTTTGTACCTAACAAAACCGAACCAACAGGTGCGCCTAAACCTTTAGATAAACATACTGAAATGGTATCAAACAATTCTCCATATACTTTTGGATGTTGTTTTTTTGCCACTAAAGCATTCCAAAGTCGGGCGCCGTCTAAATGGTATTTTAAATTATGTTTCGTGCAAACTTCTTTTATTTTTTTTAATTCTTCTATATCATAACAAGCGCCGCCGCCTTTATTTGTTGTGTTTTCTACACATACTAATTTCGTCATTGGTGCGTGATAAAACTCAGGATCATTTATAGCGTTTTCTACTTGTTCGGCGGTAATCATACCTCGATTTCCGTCAATTAAATTGCACGAAACACCGCTGTTAAAAGCTACTCCACCCGCTTCATATAAAAAAACGTGTCCCCATTTATCACAAATTAATTCGTCACCCGGATTGGTGTGTAATTTTATAGCAGTTTGATTTGCCATCGTTCCGGAAGGAAAAAACAAAGCGGCTTCTTTGCCAAATAAATCAGCTAAAGAGGCTTCCAATTCATTAACTGTCGGATCTTGTTTAAAAACATCATCACCCACTTTCGCGTTAAACATATATTGTAACATTTCTGGAGTGGGCTTGGTAACCGTATCGCTGAATAAATTAATTTCCATAAATCGTATAAATAGTCTATTTTTGTTGTGTAAAATTACAAATAAAATGGTAAATACCGAACAAATAAAAGACATTATTAATCGCCTTGGTGCGTTAAGGAGGTATCTTTGACGTTGATGCCAAGCTTGTAGAAATATCTAACGAAGAAGAAAAAACCTTTGCTCCCGACTTTTGGAACAATGCTAAACAAGCAGAAATTGTAGTACGAAATTTACGTTCGAAAAAGAAATGGGTAGACGACTACACCAATTGTGAAGATTTAGCTGAAGAATTGCAACTGACTTATGATTTTTATAAAGAAGACGCCGTTTCTGAAGAAGAATTAGATGCTATTTTTGAGAAAACAATCAACCATATTGAGGATTTAGAATTTAGAAATATGCTTTCGGAAGAAGGTGATAATTTAAGTGCTGTACTACAAATTACCGCAGGTGCTGGAGGAACAGAAAGTTGCGATTGGGCAAGCATGATGATGCGAATGTATTTGATGTGGGCCGAAAAACAAGGGTATAAAGTTAAAGAACTGAATTATCAAGAAGGCGATGCTGCAGGTATAAAAACCGTAACATTAGAAATTGAAGGCGATTTTGCTTTTGGATATTTAAAAGGAGAAAATGGCGTGCATCGTTTGGTACGAATTTCACCTTTTGATAGTAATGCCAAGCGCCATACTTCATTTGCTTCGGTGTATGTATATCCTTTAGTTGATGATACCATTGAAATTGAAATTAACCCTGCAGATATTGAAATTACCACAGCCCGTTCAAGTGGTGCTGGTGGACAAAATGTAAATAAAGTAGAAACTAAGGTTCAATTATATCACAAACCTTCAGGAATTCAGATTCAATGTTCCGAAACGCGTTCGCAACACGACAATAGGTCGCGTGCGTTACAAATGTTAAAATCGCAATTGTATGAAATTGAATTGAAGAAACAATTGGCACAACGGGACGACATTGAAGCCGGTAAAATGAAAATTGAATGGGGTTCGCAAATTAGAAATTACGTTTTACATCCCTACAAACTAATTAAAGATGTGCGTTCTGGATTTGAAACTTCCGATTCTGAAGCCGTCTTAAACGGTGAAATTGATGGGTTTTTAAAGGCCTATTTAATGATGATGGGACAAAAAGAAGACTAACAAATTAGATCAAAAAAATTCGACCTGTCGAGTTGTAAAACTTAACAGGTCGAATTAAACAACTCGACAGGTCGAGTTTAAAAGTTTAACAGGTCGAAATTTATTGCTTTGGTTTCATAGCATTTTCAATACGTGCAACCAAATCATTTAAGTGAAATTTAGTTAATCGATCTGTAGAAACAGCGCTTGCTTTTTTCAATTGAGCTTTTAATTCCACCAATTGTCCTTTAGCAATAGACGGAATATCAGTATCTAAGACACTAATTCTTTTTCCATCAAAATTTCCAGTAGCCGTTTTATCAGCTAACGCAACATCTATAACTCTACTCACAAATACTTTTTGAAGATTTCTTCTGTAAATATCAATAGCAGCATTCGATTTTAATTCTGAGAAAATACCTCTTCTTAAATCTGAAATTAATTCATCAACTGAATAATTGGCTTTGTTTAACGATGAAGTTTCAATTAATCGAACCAATCTATCATTTGATAATAAACTTGAAAGTGTTGCATCTTGCATACTTTTAATGGCATCCACACCAACATCGCCTTTTATTTTAGAAATGATATTTTGATTTAATAACCAAGTCGGTGTTTTAAACAATTGCTCATTTAAGAAAGCTACTGCTTCATTTTGAATTGCAGAAGGTGTAACTTCGTAGGCATTTCCTGCCATATCATAGGTTTTTGGGTTTTCATAAACACCACCTACGTTTTTAGTTACGTGACCCATATATCTTCTAAATTGTCCAACTAACGAATTATATAATCCTTCTAATTCTGAATAGTCTTCACCGTTTTCTTTACTCCATTCCGTTAAATTAGGTAAAATTCTTTTCAAATTTTTAATTCCATAAGCTGATGCTTTCATAGAATTATCTCCTAAATCTTCTGTTTGATAACGAGGATCGTATGGGTTTGTTTCTGTACCAAACCATAGTCTTCTGTCTTTGTAAGCGTCTTTTGTCATTTCATTTAACAATGCTTTTTCCACTTTTTCATCGGCAGCATCTTTAAAATAAGAATACCCCCATTTGATAGCCCATTTGTCATAATCGCCAATTCTCGGAAATAAATCTTTTACATTATCTTCTGGTTGTGCTACATAGTTGAAACGTGCATAATCCATAATTGATGATGTATGTCCGTTTTTCTTTTGGAACTCAGGATTTCTTAACATTTCTACTGGAGTAGCATTACTTGCTCCCATATTATGACGTAATCCAAGCGTGTGGCCTACTTCGTGAGCCGCCACAAAACGAATTAATTCGCCCATTAATTTGTCGTCTAATTTTTTATGTCTTGCATTTGGATCTACCGCCGCTGTTTGAATTAAATACCAATCGCGTAATAAACTCATAATATTGTGGTACCAACCAATATGACTTTCCATAATTTCACCCGTTCTTGGGTCGTGAACATTTGGTCCGTAAGCATTTTGAATTTCTGCAGCAAAATATCTTAATACAGAAAAACGTGCATCTTCTAAACTCATTGTTGGATCATTTTCTGGCCAATATTCACCACGAATGGCGTTTTTCCAACCTGCAAATTCAAATGCAGCTTGCCAATCATCGATACCTTGTTTGATAAACGGTTTCCATTTATCAGGTGTAGCAGGATCTAAATAATAAACGATTGGTTTCTTAGGTTCAATTAATTCGCCATTTTTTTGTTTTTGAGCATCTTCTTCATTTTTTGGTTCTAAACGCCATCTTACAGCAAAAACATCTGTATCTGCTTTTTGAGAATCTTCTTCAAAAACATCGTATCCATTGGCAAAATACCCCACTCTTTTATCGAATGTTCTTTTACGCATTGGGTTTTCTGGTAATAAAATAAACGATGTATTTAATTCCATAGTAACTACACCCGCATCAAGAGCGGCTGGAAAATCAACACCAATTTTAGGCATTGGCGTTCTTGAAATTTGAGGCGCTACAGTTGTAAACGTTTTGGTAGTTCTAATTTCTGTATTGATTGGAAAACTTTTTACAAATTGAATAAACGATTTGTCTTTTTGAAACGCCTGAATACTTAACATTTGCTTGTTAATTGAATTCAAAGAAAACGTTTGTAAATCAGAATCGAAAGCCGGAGTCATATCAATAACGCTAGCAACATTATTTTTCCCTGACTCGTCTTTTTTATACGCTAGAACATCATAAATACCAATAATTGGATCGGCACTTGAATTTTTTACTGACTTAGTAATTGGTTTGTCCTCATCTGGAGTCGTAATTACATACGTAATTGAACGTAAAATGATGGTGTTGTTTTGCCCTTTTTCAAAACGAACAACTTGTCTGTTAATTTCTTCTCCACCAAAAATTCCACCTCCAGCTGGAGTTTTAGAATATCTGGTGATGGTCATAATTTCTTTACCAATTAAAGCATCAGAAATTTCAAATAAATATTTGTCTGCCACTTTATGTACATCAATTAGACCTTTTTGCGTAACGGCTGTAGAGTCAATTACTTTTTTGTACGGTTTAGGTTCTTTTTTAGCCTCTGGTTTTTTTGAGTCTGCTGCTTGTGGTGGTGCAGGTGCATTTTTACTTTTTTGGTCTTTCTTTTGTGCCACACTATCAAAGGTGCCTAGAAGCAAAAAGCAAAATAAAATTTGTATTGATTTTTTCAACATAATGCTATTTTTTTGGTTAGTTATATATAAGACTCTAAATATACATTTATGTTACTTAAATGCTAAAAATTTTATGTTAATTTTAACAAATGATGAAACATAAAAAAAGCCGATTCTCTATTTTTGAAAATCGGCTTTTTTTATTAAAAATTTTATTTTATGAAAAGAAGGTAGTAACATAATAAAGTAACGCACCAATAATTGCAGATACAGGAATAGTTAGTATCCAAGCCCATAACAAACTTATTGTTACACCCCATCTTACCGCACTTAAACGTTTGGTCGCTCCTACTCCAATAATAGAACCTGTTATGGTATGGGTTGTTGATACTGGCACTCCCATTTGAGAAACCGTAAATAAGGTTAAAGCACCAGCTGTTTCAGAACAAACGCCTTCAAGAGGAGTTACTTTTGTAATTTTGGTTCCCATTGTTTTAACAATTTTCCAACCACCCATTAAAGTACCTGCACCAATCATTAAATAACAACCAAAGGCAATCCAAGTTGGCATAGTTTCTTTAGTAACTTTAGTTTCTAATTTGTGCCCTGCTAATAGATTCCCGTTTTCATCAATATACTTAGCGAAAATTTTAGCGTATTTGTATTTCGGATTAATTTTATTATCACTAAAAATCACTTCATTAGTAACAACATCTTTAACTTCTTTTTTATCAGAATATACTTCAAGTTTTGCCAGCTTTTTGGAAACTTTTTCAAAGTTATTTGCGTTTACTTTTTCATTTGCTAATGCTAATAAAAATGGATTCGTTTTAGCAACTTTAGTATTTAATTTTTCATCAGTATAAATAGTTTCGTTCGAGGAAACATCTACTATTTTATTACCATCTAAGTAAATTGTATCACTTCCAAAAACACCAACAGAAGGTTTAAATTTTTTCAAATTACCTTCTTCATTACTATATTTTATTTGTAAAATCTCAGTAGTATGTAATAAGTTATATTCTTTAACGAAATTAGGCATATCGTTATCTGTTCCGCCTCTGTAAGAATTTGCATATACAATACAAGCGGCACAAATAATACCCATTACTTTTTGAGAATCGGCACCACCGTGTCCTAATGAAAAAGCAGCTGAAGAAAGTAATTGTAATTTTTTATACATATTTCCTTCTTTGGTATGCGAAGGATTTTTACCGTGTACAATTTCGTACCAACAATATACTACAATAAACAATCCTAAAAGTACTCCAATAATCCAAATCATAATTGGTTTAATATCTAAAGCGTCTTTTAAGCTATACGTCACATAAACCGTTAGTACTGAAAGTAAAATTGAAATTGTTATTTTAATTACAAACTTTCTTTGAATGGTAACCATTGCAATCAAATAAGAAATTAGACCACCAATTACGGGAGCTAAAAATATAAATGCAACTGTTTTTAAAATTTCTGTAGAATTTAACACATCGAAACCAGCGTGAGCTACAGCAGCACCTCCAAATCCACCAATTAACGTATGAGAAGATGAAGATGGGATACCTAATTTCCAAGTTAATAAATTCCAAAGCGTTGCGGCTATAAGTCCGGCTAAAATAACCCAAAGTGTAATAGCAGAATTATCTACTGTTTTTGCTACTGTATTTCCTACACTCATATCGAACACCCAATAGGCAACTAAATTAAAAAAAGCAGCCCAAACTACAGCTTGTGTAGGCGTTAAAACCTTTGTAGAAACAACTGTTGCTATTGAATTGGCGGCATCGTGAAACCCGTTAACCAAATCAAAAAGCAAAGCAATTATTATAATTACTATTAAAAGTGCAAACATAGTACTTAATTAAGAGTGTTTAACTGCAACAGCTTCTAATACTCGTGCCACAGATTTACATTTATCTGTTGCTTTATCCAAAGAAGCTAATACTTCTTTATATTTAATAATATTTTTAACATCTGTTTCGTTTTCAAAAATATCTGAAATGGCTTTTTCAAAAACAGAATCTGATTTTCTATCTAATTTGTTGATTTTTTTCACGCATTCAAATACATTTTTAAAATCTTTCATTTCTTTCAATTCTTTTACAGATTCTGTAATTAATTGACAAGCCTCTAAATTAATTTCAGTAATTTTTCTAATCGATTTACTGATTTTTTCAACCTGATACATTCTAATTCTATTTGACGCCTCTTGAAGATTACTTGACACATCTTCAATAGTTGTCATTAAAGCATGAATATCTTCTCTATCAAACGGAGTAATAAAGTTTCTACTTAGCTCTAAATTCATTGTGTGAGATATTTTTTCAATATGTTCCTCTAATTCATCAATTTTTTTGAAATAAACATCTCTATCTTCTTTTGAAGCATTAGTTGCTTCATGTAAAAACTCAGAAAGTTTTGTCAATTTATGAGTTGCTTGATCAAATAAAGGAAAAAAAGTTTTGTCCTTCGGAGAGAAAAAATTTAAAATATCTTTTAAAGCCATTTTTTTTATTATTAAAATTTCGTTGCAAAAATAACACTCTAATATTAACTTAAAGTTAATTCGCCAAAAGTTATTAAGCAATTCAAAGTAAATTATTAACAAATTTTAAAAAAAGCAGACCTATAAGCCGGATTCTGTCTCCAATAAAATTGGAGCCTTATCATTTATCTAGTTCCGAAATTACTCGCGGAATCTATCTTTCTACCCTTCAACAACGGACGAGAAGCCCTTACATGCTGATATACTTGAAATTTCACCGCATAGAGTTTACCTGGTTTCACTACAGCTTAACCTGTACATACTTTCTGTTGCACTTGTCCTTACCGATAGGTATCGGCAGACGGGCGTTACCCGCTATGCTTCTCTGTGGTGTCCGGACTTTCCTCACCGATAAATCGGAGCGATAAGGCGGTCTGCTTGGCAAATATAATTTAAATTGGGCGTTTTTCATGAATTAAATTGATTTTCTGAATTAATTTTAGAAACACAGATTATAGAAATCATATAAATTTTATAAATTTCTTTAATCTGTATTGTAAAGTTTATGCCTAAAAAATTCTTAATAACTTTTTACTTTTCACTTTTGAGTTTTCACTTTTTAAATCTATATTTGCTATCAATAATACGTTATGGAACAATTTATAGTATCAGCCAGAAAGTACAGACCTCAAACATTTAAAGATGTTATTGGGCAACTTGCTATTACGAATACTTTGTTGCATGCCATTGAAAACAACCATTTAGCACAAGCACTACTTTTTACAGGACCTCGTGGTGTTGGAAAAACAACTTGTGCTAGAATATTAGCCAGAAAAATCAACCAAGAAGGATACGATGATCCAAATGAAGATTTCTCTTTCAATGTATTTGAATTAGATGCTGCGTCTAATAATGGTGTTGATGATATTAGAAGTATTATCGACCAAGTAAGAATACCTCCACAAACCGGCAAATATAAAGTGTACATAATTGATGAGGTGCACATGCTTTCAGCTTCGGCATTTAATGCGTTTTTAAAAACATTAGAAGAACCACCAAAGCACGCTATTTTTATTTTAGCTACGACTGAAAAACATAAAATTCTTCCTACCATATTGTCTCGTTGTCAAATATTCGATTTCAAACGAATTACGATAAACGATACAAAAGAATATTTAATGGAAATTGCACAAAATCAAAATGTGCAGTTTGAAGAAGAAGCGCTTCGAATCATTTCGCAAAAAGCTGATGGCGCCATGCGTGATGCCTTGTCTATATTTGACAGAGTAGTTTCGTATTGTGGAAATAATTTAACACGACAAGCAGTAGCTGAAAACTTAAACGTATTAGATTACGATTATTATATAAAAGTTACCGATTTAATTTTAGAGAACGATATTCCGCAATTACTTTTAACGTATAACGATATTTTATCGAAAGGATTTGACGGACACCACTTTGTTGCTGGTTTAGCTTCACACTTTAGAGATTTATTGGTTTGTAAAAATCCAGCAACACTTTCGTTGTTAGAAGTCAGTGAACAAACACAACAAGAATTTGCTGTTCAGGCACAAAAAGCTTCTCAAGAGTTTTTATTGCAAGGGATTTCTATTGCTAATGAGTGCGATTTAAAATATAAAGTGAGTCAAAACCAACGATTGTTTGTTGAACTTACACTTATGCAATTGGCTTCATTAACACATGATGCCGAAAAAAAAAAGCTAAATATTATATAATACCTTCTACTTTCTTTGATTCAACTCAAAAAAGTCAATCTCCACAAATATCAATTCAACCACCAGTTGTTTCAACACCTGAAATAAAAGCTGTTCCTCAGGAAGAAGTTCCAAATATGGAAGTAAAAGTGGAAGCGAAAATTGAACAAATACAACAAAAACTTACGCCTACAATAGATACCAATAATCGAATTTCTTCTTTATCTATTAAAGGATTAAAACAAAAAGCAGATGTTTCTAATTTAGCAAAATCAGAAACTTTATCTGTAGGCGAACATTTAGCCGATCCATTCACACAGGAAGATGCCATAAAACATTGGAATGATTTTATAGATGTTTTAGAAAATAAAGGAAAAAAATTATTTGCAAGTTATATGCGATTGAGCAAACCTGTATTAATGGGCACCAATATATTGTTAGAATTTCCAAATCAAGGTTCTAAAGAAGATTTTGAAAATACAAATTCAGAATTAATTAGCTACTTGAAAACCAATTTACGCAACTACGATGTTAAAATTAAAATAACGGTAATTGAAACCTACAAACCTAAGGTGATTTATACCAACGAAGAAAAATACAAACATTTTAAGGAGTTAAATCCTAACATAGAATTATTTAGACAAACTTTCGAATTAGACTTATAAAAAAATGGATATTAATTTCAATAAAAACGAAGACCACAACAAACTTTTGGTTTCAGATATGTTGCAAAAATTTGCGAAAGTAAAATTAGGCGGAGGACAAAAACGTATTGATAAATTACACGCTGAAGGCAAAATGACAGCCAGAGAGCGTATCGATTATTTATTGGACAGCAATGCCAAAAGTATTGAAATTGGTGGCTTTTTAGGAGAAGGTATGTACGAAGAACACGGCGGATGTCCGTCTGGCGGCGTAGTAATAAAAATAGGATATATTAAAGGTAAACAATGCATAGTAGTTGCCAATGATGCGACTGTAAAAGCTGGTGCTTGGTTTCCTATTACTGGAAAAAAGAATTTAAGAGCACAAGAAATTGCAATGGAAAATCGTTTGCCAATTATTTACTTGGTAGATTCGGCAGGGGTTTATTTACCTATGCAAGACGAAATATTTCCAGATAAAGAACATTTCGGCAGAATTTTCAGAAACAACGCCATTATGAGTAGCATGGGAATTACCCAAATTGCTGCCGTTATGGGAAGTTGTGTAGCCGGTGGCGCATATTTGCCAATTATGAGTGACGAAGCTTTAATTGTAGACAAAACAGGAAGTATTTTCTTAGCCGGAAGTTATTTAGTGAAAGCCGCAATTGGCGAAACCATTGATAATGAAACACTTGGTGGTGCAACCACACATTGTGAAATTTCTGGAGTAACCGATTTTAAAGCTAAAGATGATGCAGCTGCTTTAGACAGAATTAAAAGTATTGTTTCAAAAATTGGCGATTATGACAAAGCTGGATTTAACAGAGTAACTCCTGCAAAACCCGCATTAGAGCCCAAAGATATTTACGGAATTTTACCAAAATTACGTACGGATCAATATGATATGAATGAAATTATCAAGCGTTTGGTGGATAATTCAGAATTTGATGAATACAAAGCAGGTTACGGACAAACGATTATTACTGGTTATGCTAGAATTGAGGGTTGGGCTGTAGGAATTGTTGCGAATCAGCGTTTGGTTTCTAAAACTAAAAAGGGTGAAATTCAGTTTGGTGGTGTAATTTATTCGGAAAGTGCGGATAAAGCCACTCGATTTATTGCGAATTGTAACCAAAAGAAAATTCCGTTAGTCTTTTTACAAGACGTAACGGGTTTTATGGTAGGAAGTAAATCGGAACACGGTGGTATTATTAAAGATGGTGCCAAAATGGTGAATGCTGTAGCCAATTCTGTTGTGCCAAAATTTACAGTTGTAGTTGGAAATTCATACGGTGCAGGAAATTATGCTATGTGTGGAAAAGCTTACGACCCACGATTAATTTTTGCTTGGCCAAGTGCTGAGTTAGCCGTTATGGGTGGAACGCAAGCCGCAAAAGTACTCGCACAAATTGAAGCCGCTTCTTTAAAAAATAAAGGAGAAGTGGTAGATGAAGCCAAAGAAAAAGAATTATTTGATAAAATTAAAGCCAAATACGATGCACAAGTGTCACCGTATTATGCGGCTTCCAGATTATGGACCGATGCTATTATTGACCCATTAGATACCAGAACTTGGATTTCTATGGGAATTGAAGCCGCCAACCACGCGCCTATTGAAAAGAAATTTAATTTAGGGGTAATACAGGTTTAGTTGGCAGTGTTCAGTTATAAGTAATCAGTAAAAAAACGCAAACTTGTATTGCTGAAAGCATCATTATAATTAATTAATTACGTTTCATATTTTAAATTTACTTTCTTTACTATGAAAAAAATACTTCTATTTACCTTTTTTCTATTCGTTTTCAATCAAATTGAAGCGCAAGAATTTTCTCGTAAAGATTCGCTACAAGGTGGACTTCGTGAAGAAAGAACCTGTTATGATGTGTTGCGATATGATTTAGACATCAGAATTGATCCTGAAAAAAAATGGCTATTTGGTTCCAATACGATAACATTTAAAGTAGACGATGATACAAATAAAATCCAAGTAGATTTGTTTGAAAATATGATAATTGATGGTATAAGATTAGATAATATTCCTAAAATAGAATGTACAAGAGAATTTAACGCCGTATTTATTCATTTTCCGAAAACATTAAAAAAAGGTGAAACCCATAAATTAAGAATTTCGTACTATGGAAATCCTATAATTGCTAAAAATGCACCTTGGGATGGTGGTTTTGTATTTACAAAAGATAAAAAACAAAATCCTTGGATTGGTGTGGCTGTGCAAGGAACCGGTGCGAGTTTATGGTATCCGTGTAAAGATTCGCAAACGGATGAACCAGATAATGGCGCCAGTATAAAAGTAGCCGTACCAAACGGATTAATGAATGTTTCCAACGGAAGATTTTTAGGTTCAACCGATTTAAAAGACGGCTACACACGTTGGGATTGGGAAGTAAAAAATCCTATTAACAATTATGATATTACAGTAAATATTGCCGATTATGTTCATATTCACGATAATCACGAAGGTCTGGATTTAGATTATTATGTGTTGCGATACAACGAAGAAACAGCTCGTAAACATTTTGACAATGATGTAAAACCTATGATGAATTGCTTTCAAAGTAAATTTGGAAAATATCCGTTTTTTGAAGATGGTTATAAATTAGTGGAAACGCCTTATTTAGGTATGGAACACCAAAGTGCTGTCGCATACGGAAACAAGTACAAAAAAGGGTATCTTGGAATGGATTTATCTGGTACAGGAGCTGGATTATTTTTCGATTATATTACGATTCACGAAACAGGACACGAATGGTTTGGTAACAGCATTACAAGTAAAGACATCGCAGATATGTGGATTCACGAAGGCTTTACAACCTACACAGAAACCGTTTTTATTGAATGTATTAAAGGATATGAGGAAGCCATTAAATATGTAAACGGACAATCAAGAAGTGTACGAAACGACCGTCCAATTATTGGTCAATTTGGTGTAAACCGAGAAGGAAGTGGCGATATGTATTACAAAGGTGCCTTAATGCTGAATACCATTAGACATATTATTAATGATGATGTAAAATGGTGGAAATTACTTTACGATTACTCTGAAACCTTCAAAAAACAAATTATTGATACGAAAACAGTAATTGATTTCTTTAATAAAGAAAGCGGTATCGATTTAACTTCTGTATTTCAGCACTATTTAACGACTACAAAAATTCCAAAATTAGTACTCTCAAAATCTGGCAATACACTGAATTATAAATGGGAAAATGTAACTGCCGATTTTAAAATGCCCGTTGATATTATCATTAACGAAAAAACAATTCGTTTACAAGTCACTACTGAAAATCAAGAGCTTAAAGTGGATAAAAAGGTAGTATTGGAAGACGTTACAGTAAAAACCAATCAGTTTTATATTAAGGTAGAAAGAAAATAATCCTTTGAAAAGTATTTGTTACACTAATTTTTCCAATGTTTTCTTTCTGTTGATTTTTTGCGTTTCTGTTCTTTTAAATGACTTTAAAAACAGAATTTCTTTAGGTATTTGATATTTTGATAATTCTGAAAACACACTATTATCAATAGCAAACGGAGTGGCTTCAAGCACAAGAATTACTTTTTCGCCTAAAATTTCATCTGGTTTACTGACTACAAAAAATGGAACTGAAATGAATTTAGCAAGTATTTCTTCTACTTCTTCAGGAAAAATTTTAATACCACCAGAATTAATTACATTGTCAATTCGTCCTTTTAACACAAATTGAGTTGCATTCAAGATTTCTACAATATCGTTTGTAATAATTTTTTCCTTAGACAGTTCTACTGCTTCAACCACCAAACAATTTCTTTCATCTACAGATATTATTACATTTGGTAAAACTTTAAATGCCTTTGAACCTATTTTCTTTATGGCAATATGCGAAATGGTTTCTGTCATTCCATACGATTCAAAAGCGTTACAATTGGTTTTTAGAATACTTTCTGATAAAGTATAACTCACTTTTGTACCGCCAATTAATAGGTTTTCAACCAAATGTAATTTTGAAATTGATTTTTGTACCTGCAAAGGAACCATTGCAATAAAATTGTATTTTTTTGTAACTAATAAAGTACTTGTTGGATCAATTGTATCTAAATGCAATCCTAAAGTAATTGCACGCACCAACATCATTTTTCCAGCAATATAATTGGCTGACAAACATAACAAAGCGGTGTTTTTTGGTTGTAATTTAAAAAACAAACCTGTAGCTTTCGCCGAAGCTATCATTGCCGATTTTTGAAGAACAATTTGCTTTGGTATTCCTGTAGAACCAGACGTTTGGACAAAAACAAATGATTCATTACTTAGCCAATCTATAAGGAATTTTCCAATTTCTTTTTCAAATAATTGTCCGTTTTCTTTTAAATATAATGCTTCAGATAAAAGTTCTATATAAGTAAAACTTTTTCCGTTTAATTTAAAATCGGGATGAATAATTTGACTCATTATTCTGATACTTGTATTGGTTTTATATTTCCAAAAAGTCTTTCTTTCCAATTGCTCCATTTGTACTTTTTAGAAAAAATATAAAGTAAAATTGGAAAAAACACTAATATCGGTATGAAAATTTGAAAATTAGCACTTGGAACTGAAATATCTTTTAAAATAGAATGCGTTTGAAATGCCGACCAATCTGAAGTAACCAACAACGCACCAATTAAATTATTAGCTGCGTGAAATCCTAATGCCAATTCTAAACCTTCATCCATTAAAGTTAAAATTCCTAAAAACAAACCTGTTCCAATATAATAAAACATAATAATCATCCCCAGTTTATCAACTTCTGGGTTGCCAATATGCATTATTCCAAATAAAAATGAAGTAACCAATAATGGCACCCATCTAGTTTTTGTAGCTAAACCTAATCCCTGAAGCATATGTCCACGAAATAAATATTCTTCAAAACTCGCTTGAAAAGGAATTAAAACGAAAGCCAATATTACAAATACAGCAAATTTTTCAGGATTAAATTGAATTACAAAATCTTCTGGAGCGGTATAATAGCCTATAATGGTTGTAATTATCGTAATGCCTCCCCAAACTCCAAATGAGAAAAAAACTCTAGACCAGTCAATTTTTGGACGAGATGTAGTCAATATGCGTAAGGAATTATTTTGAATGAATTTGTTATAAAACAAAACTATAAATAACAAAAATGATAATGGCGCTACTAGCATTACAAAAGTGCCATTTATTCCATACTTTTCAATCGTTTTTTTCATCACTTCATTGGTATCAACACCTTCTGATGAAATAAAAATTGTTACCATTAAAGCTAAAAAAAGAAATGGAATTATAGTATAAGACCATAAATTAATTTTAAACTTTTGCAATTGTTCTATATACATATTACGGTTTTTTAAGTCCACTAAATTACAATTATTACCTTTGTAAAAAAAATATTTATGCTAACTATATATCACAACAAAAGATGTTCAAAATCCAGAGAAGGTGTTTGTTTTTTAGAAAACCTTAAAATACCCTTTGAAACCATACATTATCTGGAAAAATCGCTTACTTACACTGAGTTAGAAACAATTATTAAAAAATTAAAAATCAAGCCAATTGAATTGGTAAGAGTTAAGGAAAAAGATTGGATTGAAAATTTTAAAGGCAAAAATTTGACAGATAAAGCAACAATTGAAGCTATGCTGCAATACCCAAAACTAATAGAAAGACCTATCGTAATTAATGAGGAAAAAGCGGTAATTGCAAGACCTTCAGAATTGATAAACACAATTTTATAAAATGATTTAACATAGTTTTAATACTTGTTTGAATCCAGAACACTACATTTGTACTGTAAAATGTCACAAAATATGTTATTTAAAAAATCAATGCTGCTACTAACTTTCTTATTTGTTAGTACTACAGCCATCTCTCAAATTTCGTTAAAAAAAGTAATTATTACTGGTAAAATTATCGATAAAGAAACTACAAAACCTATTGAATTCGCTGTAATTACGATTTCAAAATCAGATACTAAAAAAATTATTACTGGAGGTACTTCAGATGCAAATGGAAATTTTAGCATCGAATTAAACAACGGAATGTATAATTTTAAATATGAATTTCCTGGATTTAAAACTCAAGAAAAACTAAATCAAACTATAGCTTCAGATACCAATTTGGGAAATATAGCCTTAGAATCTGATTCGAATCAAATTGAAACCGTCGTAATTCGAAGTGAAAAAACGTCGGTTGACATTAAATTAGACAAAAAGGTATATAATGTTGGTCAAGATTTAATGGTTAAAGGCGGAACGGTAAGTGACGTTTTAGATAATATACCAAGTGTAGCGGTTGATGTTGAAGGGAATATTAGTTTGCGTGGTAATGAAAGTGTTCGTGTTTTAATTGATGGAAAGCCTTCAACAGCTATAAATGTTGCCGATGCCTTACGAATGCTACCTGCAGATGCTATTGAAAAAGTAGAAGTAATTACCAATCCATCAGCGCGATATGATGCTGAAGGTGGTGGTGGTATTTTAAATATTATCCTTAAAAAAGGAAAAAATAAAGGAATCAACGGAACAGTAATTGCAACTGCTGGTGATCCAAAAAATCAAGGTATTTCTGCAAATATTAATTCAAAATCAGACACATATAACTTATTTGCAACTATAGCTTATAATGACAGAAATAATCCAGGAAATACCAAAATCAATCAAGAAAATTTTGTGGCAAATACCTATATTGAAGAGCGTAGAAATGCCAATAGATTTAGCGATGGAGTCAATGTTAATTTTGGTATGGAAGTATTTCTAAACAAAGACAAATCGGCAACTTGGACAAATAGTATCAATTATAGAAACAACGACGGTAAAAATTTTGAAGATGTAACCTACAAAAATTATACTTTAAATAGAAGTAACTTTTTATTTACGCGTTTCAGAGACAACCAATCACTTTCTAGAAATGAAGCAGTAGAATACACTTCTAATTTTATAAAGAAATTTAAAAAGGATGGACACAAATTAACAATTGACGCTTCCTTTTCATTAAATGAAGAAGATGAATTTTCAACTATTTATGGAAGTATTTTAGAAACAAATACATTTGTATCGGACGAAACAACTTCAAAAATTGGAAGACAAACTAGAAATTTAATTCAAGCTGATTACGTTTTACCAATTACCAAAGATTTACAATTTGAAGCAGGATATAGAGGAAGTTATACTAATTCTACTAGTAATTATGAAGTATTGGAACGAATAAATCAGAACAGTCCTTATACTAATATTCCTGGTTTTACTAATAATTTTGAGTACATCGAGAATGTAAGCGCTATTTATACTCAATTAGGAACTAAATTCTTTAAAAAGTTATCTGTTTTAGGAGGATTACGATTGGAAAATACCAATTTGGAAATCAATCAGTTATTGACAAACGACTTAAACTCTAGAAATTATAGCAATTTTTTTCCAAGTTTGTTTTTAACATATGAATTAAATAACGATTCAAACATTTCCTTAAATTATAGCAAAAGAATTACCCGCCCTAGAGATAGATATATTAATCCGTTTTCTTCGTACACTAGTAATATCAATTTATATATTGGAGAGCCAAAATTAAATCCGTCATTTACCGATGCTTTTGATATTGGCTATTTAAGAAAATGGGATAAAATTACATTAAGCACCTCTGCGTATTATAATCATACTACTGATTCTTTCCAAACAGTACGAAAAGAAAGCGGTCAGTTTATAAATGGAATTCCAGTAATTTTAAATACGCCTTTTAATTTAGGTGAAGACAATAGAATTGGTATGGAAGTAACCTTTAATTATAGTGTAAAAAAATGGTGGAAATTAAATTCAAACGTAAACTATTTTTACAATGAAACGAAAGGAAATTATCAATTTATAAATTCTAATAATACTTTGGTAAATCAAAATTTCAATTTCAAATCCAGTACTTGGACTGCTCGATTAACGTCTAAAATTAATTTACCTTATAAAATTGATTGGCAAACTAACGGAACGTATAACGCTGGACAAAAAACAGCACAAGGAAAAACAATAGGAATTGCAAGTATGAATTTGGCTTTTAGTAAAGATGTTTTAAAAGAAAAAGCTACCATTTCACTTAATGTGAGTGACGTTTTTAATTCAAGAAAAAGAATTCAAGATTTACAATTGCCAACTGTAAATTCATATAGCGAAATGCAATGGAGGGTTCGACAAGTAACGGTTTCGTTTACCTACCGATTTAATAAACTGAAAAATGAAAAAGAAATAAAACCAAAAAGCCTTGAACAACAAGAAGGCGGTGGCGGAGAATTCTAATACAAAATAAAAAAATCCCGATTCGTACGAATCGGGATTTTTTATTAACTTAAGAAAATTACTTTTCTTGTTCAGCTAATTTTTTTGCTTTCTTTTCTTTGTATAATTCTATTAATGATCCGCCAATCCAATATTGAACAAATCCTACAAGAAAAAACATTAACCAAAAACCTATAGTTAAAATGGTTAAGAAAAGTATAAAGCCTAAATACTGTTGAAATTCAAACATATTTTCCGGAATTTTATTTGTGAATTCTTGTCAAAGATAAATCATAAATTTATTTTTAACAAATAATATCTTTTTTTTAATACTATTTTCTAAATTATACTTTAAAAACAAAAAATAAAATTAAATAGTTGGCAGTAGAAAAGCAGTTTAGTGCTATTCAATTTAGAAACATATTTCTACAAATCGCAATAAACTATATAACAGATTACTTTTTTTTGTAACTTTGCATTCCAAAATAATGAAGACATGTTAGACAGATTACAATATGTAAAACAACGTTTCGACGAAATATCAGATTTAATTATTCAACCTGATGTTATTGCCGACCAAAAGCGTTATGTACAATTAAACCAAGAATACAAAAGTTTAAATGCGTTAGTTCAAAAACGTGAAGAATATATTAATCTTGATGCTAATATTAAAGAAGCACAAGAAATAATTGCAGATGGTTCTGATGCCGAAATGGTAGAAATGGCAAAAATGCAATTAGAAGAAGCCAAAGAACGTTTGCCTCAATTGGAAGAAGAAATCAAATTTATGTTGATTCCTAAAGATCCAGAAGACGCGAAAAACGTAATGGTTGAAATTCGTGCCGGTACTGGTGGTGATGAAGCGTCTATTTTTGCAGGAGATTTATACAGAATGTATACTAAATATTGCGAAGGTCGCGGTTGGAAATGTTCCGTTGTAGATATGAGTGATGGAACTTCTGGTGGCTTTAAAGAGGTAATTTTTGAAGTAACTGGAGAAGATGTTTATGGCGCCTTAAAATACGAAGCTGGTGTACACCGCGTACAACGTGTTCCTCAAACAGAAACACAAGGTCGTGTTCACACTTCAGCAGCTACTGTTATGGTTTTACCAGAAGCGGAAGAATTTGACGTGCAAATTGATATGAATGATGTTCGTGTAGATTTCTTCTGTTCATCAGGTCCTGGAGGTCAATCAGTAAATACTACTAAATCGGCAGTTCGTTTAACGCACATTCCATCTGGATTGGTAGCGCAATGTCAGGATCAAAAATCGCAACATAAAAATAAAGATAAAGCGTTAACTGTTTTACGCTCTCGTTTGTACGAACAAGAATTGGCAAAAAAACAAGAGGAAGATGCGAAAACGCGAACTTCTCAAGTAAGTTCGGGTGACCGTTCGGCTAAAATTAGAACGTACAATTACCCTCAAGGTCGTGTAACTGACCATAGAATTGGTGTTGACGTTTTTGATATGGACGGAGTAATGTCAGGTAAAATTCATAAATTTATTGATGAATTGCAATTGGTTGCTAATACTGAAAAGTTAAAAGAATCGGAAGCATATTAAGAATTTACGATTTGGGATTTACGATTTACGATTTATAAAAACTCTGGATTTTTTCAGAGTTTTTTTTTATTTTATAGGGAAATTTTTCAATAACTGTTTAATTTTCAGAAAAAGAGAGAGATAAATCAAAGCGTTTTTATTAAATTTACTACTTCAATTTAATTAAAACACTATTTATAACTTATTAAATTTTACTCATATGAAAACAAAATTTCTAATCGTTATTGCTTTATTTAGTATCAGTTATACTAATGCACAGAGTTACTTTGGCTATTTAAATGATAACTATGCTGGAGTACATTCAGTACTTAACAATCCAGCAAATATTGTTGATAGTCGATTTCGAGCTGACATCAACTTATTTTCATTTAGCGCATTAGCTACAAACGATTATTATGGTGTGAAATTTTTTGACTTATTAAAAAGTGATTATAATTTCGAAAGAGATGCGAAGCAATATCCAACTAATTCTAATAATTTTTTGTTAAACTATGATGTTTTTGGACCTTCATTTATGTTTAACTTAAACAAAAAAAGTTCAATAGCACTATTCACAAGAGTTAGAGGAATTTCGCATTTAAGCAATATTAACGGTAATACATTAAATGATGTTCAAGATGGAAACAATGTAAGCTACCAAGTAAACAATCAAAATTTTAGTATTGCCTCTAATTCTTGGGGAGAATTAGGATTGTCTTATGCCAGAATTATAATGGATAAAGGCCAACATTTCTTAAAAGGTGGTTTTTCTGCAAAATACTTAGTCGGTGTTTATTCGGGTTATGCTAAAGCAAACAATATTAATATGGCGTTTAATTATACAGGCAATCCAAATACAAGCACCTATACATCTTCAGGAAGTTTAGAAGTGGGGAATTTGAATTCACTTGATAATTTTGATAATCCTACAGATAATATTGGAACTGGTTTTGGAGCTGATTTAGGATTTACATACGAATATCGTCCAGATTATCAAAAATATAAAAACCCCAATAGTGATAGTAAAACAAACTATTTCAAAGATCAAAACAAATACAAATTTAAATTAGGTTTTTCTATAACTGACATTGGTGCTATTAATTATAATGATGCAACTGTAAGTTTTTATAACGTAAACACTACATATACTGACGCACAGTACAATGCTAATTCAAATTTTGATAATTTATACACTACGATTAATCAAACAAAATCAGTTAAATTTAAATTACCAACTGCCATTCATTTAAATGCAGATTGGAAAATGAATAAACGTTTTTATTTGAATTTAAATACTGATTTTAGTGCTGTTTCAGCAGCAGACAAAAACTCTTCATACATAAATAACAATGTAAGCCTAACGCCTCGTTATGAAGTAAAATGGTTGAGTTTATTCACGCCAATTAGTTATTTAGAATATTCTGGCTTACAAGCTGGTTTTGGATTTAGAGTGGGACCATTATTTGTAGGTTCAGGATCAATTGTAAGCGCTATGCTTTCTGAAACTAAAGCAATTGATGCACATTTAGGATTAAAAGTTCCAATTTACCAAAACAAAATTAAAGATATTGATTTTGATGGAATTAAAGACAAAGACGATAATTGTCCAGATGTTGCCGGACCAGTTGAAAACAAAGGTTGTCCTTGGGGCGATGCTGATAATGATGGCTTAACAGATAATTTAGACAAATGTCCGAAAGAATTTGGACCATCAGAAAATAACGGTTGTCCTTGGACAGATAAAGATGGTGACAAAGTTTTAGATAAAGATGATAGTTGTCCAGATGTTGTTGGTGCTGTTGAAAATAAAGGTTGTCCTTGGGGAGATGAAGACAAAGATGGTATTACTGATAATTTAGACAAATGTCCTACTCTGTTTGGAGAAAAAGACAATAACGGTTGTCCTTACACAGATAAAGATGGTGACAAGGTTTTAGATAAAGACGACAAATGTCCAGATGTGGTTGGAACTATTGAAAACTATGGTTGTCCAGTTATTGATACTAAAGTGATCAAAAAATTAAATGATTATTCTAAATCCGTATTATTCAATTCTGGAAAAGCAACTATATCAGCAAATTCTTATGCAACTTTAGACGCTATGACTGAAATTATGAAAGAATATGAAGCCACGAACTTTAGCATTGAAGGTCATACGGATAATGTTGGGAAACCAGAAAGTAACGTAGAGCTTTCTGCAGAAAGAGCTTTAGCAATCAAAACATATTTAATTTCGAAAGGAATAAACGAAAACAGATTGAATTCTCAAGGATTTGGAGCAGCCAAACCAATTGCTTCAAACAAAACTGCGGCTGGAAAAACCGCTAATAGAAGAGTCGAAATCAAAGTTATTCAATAAGCTTACAATCAATATATTAATAAAAACTCTTTCTTAACGGAAAGAGTTTTTTTATAAACTTTTCTTGAACAATAGTTTTTTACAATCAAAATATTTACTTTTATCACAAATATTAATACAATGACCATTACCCAATTATATTACGTTTTAGCTGTTGCTGAAAACAAAAATTTTACATTAGCTGCCGAAAAATGTTTTGTTACGCAGCCGACATTAAGTATGCAAATTCAAAAATTAGAAGACGAATTAGGGATTCAAATTTTTGATAGAACAAAAAAACCTATTGGTTTAACAGAAGTAGGTTATAAAATTGTAATACAAGCTAAAAACATTGTAAACGAAGCAAATAGAATTAAAGACATTGTAGACCAACAAAAAGGATTTATTGGTGGCGATTTTCGTATTGGAATGATACCTACGATTATGCCTACATTATTACCTATGTTTTTAAATACATTCATTAAAAAGTATCCAAAAGTAAACTTAATTGTAGAAGAATTAAACACGGCAGATATTATTACCAAATTAAAAAATGGTCATTTAGATTGCGCTATAGCCGCTACGCCTTTAGATGAAGAAAAACTTAAGGAAATTGTGTTATATTACGAACCGTTTGTAGCATACATTCCAGATAACAGCCTTAATAAAGCAAAAAAAGAAATTGAAGTTGCTGATTTAGATGTTGAAAAAATATTGCTTTTACAAGACGGACATTGTTTTAGAAACAGTGTTTTGAATCTATGTAAAAACAATAATTTTATTGGTGAGAATCATTTTCAATTAGAAAGCGGCAGTTTTGAAACTTTAATTAAATTATCCGATGAAGGTTTAGGAACTACCCTACTTCCCTATTTACACACATTAGATTTAAACGATAAAAACAAAACTAAACTTAAGCAGTTTACTAACCCAAAACCATCAAGAGAAGTGAGTTTAATTTTCTCTAAAAACGAATTAAAGATTCATATTATTGATGCGTTAAAATCAACCATTCAAGGTGTCGTTCGAGGTGCGATTGCGTTTAGTGATGTGGAAATTGTAAGCCCAAAGTAATTTACGATTTGGGATTTACGATTTACGATTTAAAATATGAATATTGGAATTTGGAATTTTGGAGTTTGTAATTTATATTACATTTACATCACCTTTACCTTCTCGTACAATAATTGGTTCGTGACCTGTTAAATCGATAATGGTTGATGCTATGTTTTCTCCGTAACCGCCATCAATTACTAAATCGACTTGGTTTTGCCATTTCTCAAAAATTAATTCTGGATCGGTGGAATATTCAATTACCTCATCTTCATCGTGAATGGATGTTGAAACTATTGGATTCCCTAACATTTCCACAATTTGTATGGCAATATTATTATCTGGTACTCGAATTCCGACTGTTTTTTTCTTACGGAAGTCTTTTGGTAAGTCGTTATTTCCTGGTAAAATAAACGTATAAGCGCCGGGCAACGCTCGTTTTAAAATTTTAAAAGTAGGCGTGTCAATTTGCTTTACGTAATCTGAAATATTGCTTAAACTACTACAAACAAACGAAAAATTAGCTTTTTCTAACTTCACACCTTTAATTTTCGCTAATTTTTCCAACGCACGAGAATTGGTAATGTCACAACCTAAACCATAGACGGTATCGGTCGGATAAATAACTAATCCACCATTTTTTATGACCTCAACCACTTTTTTAATAGCAGTTTCACTTGGTTTGTCTTCGTATATTTTTATGAATTCTGCCATATTTTTTTTGCTTTATGCCGTAAGCTTAATGCTTACAGCGTTACCCAATCACATTTAACTTTGCAAATCGTAACAATAACTTCTTCAAGCCTCCAACATCGAAACGAATTTCCGCTTTTTTGTCGGCTCCTATGCCTTCTAAACCTACAATTTCACCTTTTCCGAAACGTTCGTGCATTATAATATTTCCTACAGCTAAATTAGAATCTGTAACATTATTTTTCGATGCACTTGCGCCACTATTTAACGGTTTTAATCTTCTAATATTAATAGACGAAACCGGTTCGTTTTTGGTAATATATTCTGGTGGCGTTCCTGCAGTTGGTTTCGCCAATCGTAATTTAGATTTATCCACATCGCCAAAAATATCAATATCCATAGTTGGTTTGTATCGGTAACCCGAATCTATAGGATTGATATATTCTAAATATTCGCCATTAATTTCTTCGATAAAACGTGATGGTTCACTATCTACTAATTTTCCCCAACGGTAACGCGATTGCGCATACGTTAAATACGCCTGGTGTTCAGCACGAGTTAAAGCTACGTAAAACAATCTTCTTTCTTCTTCCAATTCGCTTCGTGTGTTCATACTCATCGCACTTGGAAACAAATCTTCTTCCATTCCTACCACAAAAACGTGTGGAAATTCTAATCCTTTTGCTAAGTGAATCGTCATTAATGCTACTCTATCATCATCGCCTGTGTCTTTATCTAAGTCTGTTGCCAACGCCACATCTTCCATAAATTCTGCTAAAGCACCACGAGCACCATCAATTTCTTTCTGACCTTCGGTAAAATCTTTAATACCGTTTAATAATTCTTCTATATTTTCGATACGAGCAATACCTTCTGGCGTACCGTCTTTTTTTAATTCTTGTACTAATCCTGTTTTTTTAGTGACGTGGTCAGTAAGTGTAAAGGCATCTTGCTGTTCATTAATAACTTGAAAACTTTTAATCATAGTTACAAAATCTTGCAACTTGGTTTTCGTCCCTGAATTTAATTTTAAATCGATTTTATCAATGTGTTCCATCACTTCAAAAATGGAACGTTTGTAATGGTTGGCGGCTACCGTAAGTTTTTCTACAGTTGTATCGCCAATTCCTCTTGCTGGATAATTTATAACTCTAACTAACGCTTCTTCGTCTTTCGGATTGATTACCAATCGTAAATAAGACAATACATCTTTAATTTCTTTACGTTGATAAAACGATAATCCGCCATAAATTCGGTACGGAATATCTCTTTTTCGCAACGCATCTTCCATAGCACGAGATTGCGCATTGGTACGATACAAAATAGCAAAATGTGAATTTGGTAATTGATTCTGCATTTTTTGTTCGAAAATTGTTCCAGCTACAAAACGACCTTCTTCACCATCTGTAAGACTTCGATGTACTTTAATTTTCGGACCGTCATCATTCGCTGTCCAAACAATTTTATCCAACTTGGTTTTGTTCTTATCAATAACATTATTTGCCGCTTCTACAATATTTTTTGAAGAGCGATAATTCTGTTCCAATCGATACATCTTTACGCCATCGTAATCTTTTTGAAAGTTTATAATGTTATTAATATTCGCACCACGGAAAGCATAAATACTTTGCGCATCATCACCTACCACACAAATATTCTGGAATCTATCCGAAAGTGCTTTTACAATTAGATATTGTGAATGATTGGTATCTTGGTACTCATCGACTAAAATATATCTAAATCTGTCTTGGTATTTCGCTAAAACGTCTGGAAAACGATTTAATAACTCGTTGGTTTTCAATAACAAATCGTCAAAATCCATCGCACCCGACTTGAAACAACGTTCTACATAATTATTGTAAATTTCTCCCATTCGAGGCTTTTTGCTCATCGCATCGGCTTCTTGTAGTTCAGGATTATTAAAATAAGCACGAACTGTAATTAATGAGTTTTTATATTGCGAAATTCTTCCTAAAATTTGTTTGGGTTTGTACACATCTTTATCCAATTGCATTTCCTTAATAATACCACCCAAACAACGTAAAGAATCTTGAGAATCATAAATGGTAAAATTGGAAGGATAACCTAATTTTTCAGCTTCACTTCGTAAAATTTTAGCAAAAACTGAGTGAAATGTACCCATCCAAAGGTTTTTAGCTTCATTATTTCCCACAATTTCAGCAATACGTTTTTTCATTTCACGTGCTGCTTTATTCGTAAATGTTAGAGCTAAAATATTAAACGCATCTACACCTTGATGCATCAGGTTAGCAATTCGAACGGTAAGCACACGTGTTTTTCCTGAGCCAGCACCCGCAATAACAATCATCGCACCGTCTTTTTGCAAAACTGGCGCACGTTGTGCCTCATTTAATTGATTTATGTATTGTTGCATGGCCAAAATAGGATAATTAGGAAAGCAAAAATACAGATTATGAAGTGATTTTACCCGTTTTTAATTGTCTTTTAACTGTAAATTATCAACAATTTTTTGATTAAAAGTAACAACATAACATAAGAATTAAATATTGCATAGACTTTTAAAAAAATATTTTAGATTTGTAAAAAAAATCTAATGAACATAGAAGCAAAATTACTTGAAATTGCCACTTACACTTTACCAGCAATTATTACTGGCGGAGTTGCGTTTGGTTTATTGCATAAATTTTTTAAAAACGAAGAAAACAAACGAAAATTCGAATTACTAAGAGAAAATCAGCGCTTAGGGTTGCCAATTAGACTGCAAGCATACGAGCGTATTGTATTATTCTTAGAACGCATCAATCCAATCAACTTAATGATGCGTGTAGAACCGAACAGTTTAGATGCGCAGAATTACGCCACGCTTTTAATACATACTATTCAAACTGAATACGAACACAATATTGCGCAACAAATATATTTCACTCATGAAAGTTGGGAAATTATTTTAAAAGCCAAAAACAGTATTATTACTCAAATTAGAAGATTTTCGATTGAAGGAGAAGTAAAATCTGGTGAAGAATTACGCACGAAACTACTTCAAGAACTTACACAAACAGAAAGCGCAAGTGCTGTAGCCATTAGTTTTATTAAAGAAGAACTAAAAAGGGTATTTTAGCTATTAAACCTGTCAGGTTTTTGAAACCTGACAGGTTTATTCTTGTTACTCCTTCAAAAATTTCAAATATAAATTAGTTGTTTTTTCATCCACAGTTTTGACTAAATTTTCAACTTGATTTCTAAAATCAGGCTGCTTTAACATCGTTCGAATTTTCTCTCTTGCGAATTTTGTAAATTGCCATTTGTGATGCGTGGTTGCATGAAACAAAGCTTGAATTACATTAGGATTATTTGGATATAATTCCAACAAAACCTCTAAAGCATTTTCACGAATTAAACTTCCATTGTTACTTGAAGTGTAATTTAATAATTCATTGAAATACAGATTTTTATGACTTATGTATTTATCTGAATTCAACGCGATTTTCAACCAAGATACTCGTAAACTTTTATCATTGTTGCCTTGCAAATTTTTTAATTTCTCTAAATATTTATTTGCTTGATTTGGAAAAGAATTACATAAATTTATCAAGGCAATTTCTTTTGTTTTATATGAATCATCATCTAAAAACGTTTCATATTGCGATTTAAATTCAACTGGTATTTCACTCACCGTTTCTGCAATAGCTTGACGAACATATACGTTTTGTTTCATACCAATTTCAATCAGTTCTTTTTTGCCTTCAAAAGGTGTGTTTCCTAACTTATAGAAAATATATTGTTTTATAGGAAAATACGTTTCTGATTGTAAAATTGCTTTATAGTTTTCAATATCTTTTTTCTCTTTTGTTAGTTGAATATAGGTCGTTACAGATTTGTTCTTTAACAAATATCTTTCCGCTAAAACCATATCAAAACCTGCCGTTTCTAGCCATATCTTTTTAAAATTTTCTGTATCAAAATCTTTAGCAAACTTTTTTATTTCAGCTATAAACTCATCAGTATTTACATTTTTATATTGGTATTTTTTCAAATACCTTTTTACTGCCTTTTGAAATTTTTTCGCACCGATATCTTCACGTAACGTATGCAACGCCCAAGCGCCTTTTTTGTAAAATGATAGCGAACTTGCTTTTTCATTCATCACTGGAATTGTGTCGGTTTTGGCTGCATTTCTTAACTGCAAAGCATAATCATATAACTCGTTATAAAAATAATCGTCGCCAAATATTTCTTTTTCTGCCAAAAGTGCATAATAAGTCGCAAAACCCTCTTGTAACCAATGATGTTTCCCCGATTGTGCAGTAATTAAATCGCCAAACCATTGATGCGCCAATTCGTGGGCATTAACATTAATATAATTTTTATCATTAAAACCAATTGAATCCACTACAAAATCTTGAGAAAAAATGGTGGAAGTTGTGTTTTCCATTCCGGAATATAAGAAATCTCTAACAGGAACTTGACGATAAATTTTCCACGGGTATTTAATACCAATTTCTTGTTCTAAATAATCGAAAATTTGTTTAGAATAGCGATATGTAGGTTCGAATTTTGAATAATCATTTTTATCTATATAGAATTCTAAGAATGTTCCTGAATTGCTTTTAACTTCATGTTTTACAAAATTTCCAAACGCCAACATTACCAAATAAGATGACATTGGTTTTTGCATTTGATAATTTCTTGTTATATCGTTAACGCCTCTACTCCAACTTATAGTTTTTTTCTCAAAATTTAATTTACCATTAGATAATGCGATAGGATTAAATTCAAATTTATCCATATCAACATAATAGTTAATAGTTATACCAAAAATTACTTTCTCATTGACATCGTCAAAACTCGGCAACCAATGACTCGTATATTTTCCTTGACCTTGCGTCCAGATTTGCCTATTTTCATCTTGACCTATGAAATAAAGCGTCTGTTTTGGTATTGCAGAGTACTGAAACGTTAGTTTGTTTTTACCTTTAGAAAACCCATCAAATAAGTCCAATGTTTTTCCTGAATTTTTATATTTCACCAATTTACCATTAATCATCACGTCAGAAAATACGATGTTTTTGGCATCGATTTTAATAGTATCTATAATCTGCTTTACTTTAAATTCGTATGTTACACTTCCAGAAATAGATTTTTCTTCAAAATTTGGATACAAAGAAGCAGTACACGTCAAAAAATCAACATATTTTGTTTGTTGCGAAAAGGAAAAAATGGAAAAAAGCAGAAAAAACAGCGCTTTCATAAATTAATTTAAAATTAGATACGAATATAACTATTTTTAATTTTACTCATTTCTAATTTAACAAATAATAACTATCTTCGCTTTTCATGTGTGTCTTAACACAGATTAGAGAAATTTTAATAATTTATATAATATCTTTTATCCGTGTTCAAAATTTAACTTGAATTACAAAAATAGAATTAGACTTTGAATCTACTCGATACTCCCATAGAATATTTAAAAGGTGTTGGACCTCATCGTGGCGACTTACTTCGCAAAGAAATGAATATTCATAAATATGGCGATTTAATCAATTTATACCCTAATCGATATATCGACAGAACGCGCTATTTTAAAATCAACCAACTGATAAATAGTAATTCAGAAGTTCAAATTATTGGAAAAGTGGTTCATATTAAAACCATCGACCAAGTAAAAGGAAAATCGAGATTAGTCGCAACATTCTTGGATGATACCGGACAAATGGAATTGGTTTGGTTTCAAGGACAAAAATGGGTTAAGGAAAGCTTAAAACTCAATACTGTTTATGTTATTTTTGGGAAAGTCACACAATTTGGTTCGGTTTTCAATATGGCTCATCCAGAAATGGAATTGTTGGAAGAACACAAAACCACTTTACGAAGTGCGATGCAGCCTGTTTATCCAAGTACCGAAAAGCTAAATAATAAAGGTGTTACGAATAAAGTTATCAATAAAATGATGATGCAATTATTTTCGGAAACGCATCAATTATTTTCAGAAACGCTATCTGATTCCATTATTGAAGAATTAAAGCTTATTCCAAAGAAAGATGCATTACTAAACATTCATTTTCCGAAAAATCAAGACCTTTTATCTAAAGCGCAACTTCGATTAAAGTTTGAAGAGCTATTTTTCATTCAACTGCAATTAATCACTAAAAATTTAATTCGAAAACATAAAATAAAAGGTTTTCCTTTTGAAATAATTGGTGAAAATTTCAACAATTTTTACAACAATCATTTACCATTTGAACTCACCAATGCTCAAAAACGTGTATTGAAAGAAATACGAAACGATTTGGGAAGTCACGCACAAATGAATCGTTTATTGCAAGGTGATGTGGGTTCAGGTAAAACCATTGTGGCATTAATGTGTATGCTTATCGCGAAAGATAACGGTTTTCAAAGTTGTTTAATGGCGCCTACAGAAATTTTAGCCAATCAACATTTTAATGGCATTACCGAATTAGCTAAAGATTTGAATATTAATATTCGTATATTAACAGGTTCTACGAAAATTGCACAACGAAGAATTATTCACGAAGAATTAGAAAACGGCACGTTAGATATCATCATCGGAACACACGCTTTATTAGAAGATAAAGTTCAATTTAAAAATTTAGGTTTAGCCGTAATTGATGAGCAACATCGTTTTGGCGTAGAACAAAGAAGTAAACTGTGGACGAAAAGCCAAATCCCACCTCACGTTTTAGTAATGACCGCTACTCCTATTCCACGTACTTTAGCGATGAGTTTGTATGGCGATTTAGATATTTCTGTGATAGATGAGTTGCCTCCTGGCAGAAAACCAATTCAAACCGTACATCGATTTGACAGTAAACGACTGGTTGTTTGGAAATTTATAAAAGATGAAATCGCCAAAGGCCGACAAATTTACATTGTATATCCGTTAATTCAGGAATCTGAAAAAATGGATTATAAAGATTTGATGGACGGTTATGAAAGTATTTCTCGTGATTTTCCTTTACCACAGTATTCTATTTCTATTTTACACGGAAAAATGAAACCTGCCGACAAAGATGAAGAAATGAAACGTTTTGCGGAAGGAAAAACCAATATTATGGTAGCCACAACAGTTATTGAAGTGGGTGTAAACGTTCCAAACGCTTCCGTAATGGTAATTGAAAGTGCCGAACGTTTTGGCTTGTCGCAATTGCATCAGTTGCGTGGACGAGTTGGGCGTGGTGCCGAACAAAGTTATTGTATTTTAATGACGGATTACAAACTTTCTGAAGACAGCAAAACCCGAATGGAAACAATGGTTAGAACGAATGACGGATTTGAAATTGCAGAAGTCGATTTAAAACTTCGCGGTCCCGGAGATATAATGGGAAAACAACAAAGTGGCGTGTTAAACCTTCAAATTGCCGATTTGGTAAAAGACCGAGATATTTTGCAAGTAGCAAGACATATTGCTGTAAGACTTCTTAAAGAAGACCCAAGTATGAATTTACCTGAACACGCCAAATTAAAAGCGGTATTTATGGAAATCAGTAAGAAGAAAAGTATTTGGAATTATATTTCGTAATGGAAAAATGAATGTAGATTTAATAATTTTATTTAAAACATAAAACAATGGTACAATACAACCCAAAAGACTGGATTACTTTTATTTTTCGATTTCATAAATCGGATACGTTTCGTCAATTAATCCCAATGATGATTTTGATTGGTGTATATTCTGGTGCCATTTGTTATTTCGAAATACATTATTTCAAATTAAAAGAAAATAGTCACGTTAAGAATATTTCCATATTACATACAACTGTTGGATTTGTGTTATCATTGCTTTTGGCCTACCGAACCAATACTGCATATGATAGATGGTGGGAAGGAAGAAAATTATGGGGAAGTTTAGTTAATAATTCCAGAAATTTAGCCATTAAGTTAGCCGCTATTTTGGAAAGTGAATCGGATAAAAATTATTTCAGAAAAGTGATTCCAAGTTTTGCTTCAATTTTAGCGAAACATTTAAGTAATGAAGAAGTTGGTAAGGTTTTATTTGAAGGATCAGACCTCGAAATAGACCAAAACAAGCACAAACCCAACCAAGTAGCTAAGATGATTTATAGTAAAATTAATGATTTATATAAATCTAATAAAATATCTGGAAATCAATTAATTATATTAAATTCAGAAATACAATCTTTTACCGATGTTTGTGGTGCTTGTGAACGAATTAAAAACACACCAATACCCTATTCGTATAGCGCATTTATTAAAAAATTTATTTTCTTTTACGTTATGACATTGCCTTTTGGATATGTTTTTAGCTTAGGATATTACATAATTCCTGTGGTAGTTTTTATATTTTATGTGTTGGCAAGTTTAGAATTAATTGCTGAAGAAATTGAAGATCCTTTTGGCGGAGATGAAAACGATTTACCTACAGCAAAAATTGCAAGCAATATTAAAAAACATGTAGAAGAAATTTTATAACCTACTAACTAAAACAAAAATTCCCGTCCCGATTATATCGGGACGGGAATTTTTTAATTATAAAAGAATATTATTTTCTGGCCATCACTTTTAATGATTTCTCAATAATAGCTTTACTATTTAATCCGTATTTTTCCATTAATTGTTCTGGCGTTCCGCTTTCTCCAAAGGTATCATTTGTTGCTACAAATTCTTGTGGAGCTGGTGAATTTAAGCTTAACGTTCTGGCTACACTTTCTCCTAAACCACCTAAAAAATTATGTTCCTCAGCAGTTACTACACAACCTGTTTTAGCAACCGATTTTAAAATTGCTTCTTCATCTAAAGGTTTAATGGTGTGAATATTGATTACCTCTGCAGAAACGCCTTGTTTTTCTAATTCTTCAGCAGCGATTAAAGCTTCCCAAACTAAATGCCCTGTTGCGATTATAGTTACGTCATTACCTTCGTTTAATAAAATGGCTTTCCCAATTACGAAAGGCTCATCTGCTGGCATAAAATTAGGCACTACTGGACGACCAAAACGTAAATAAGCAGGACCATGATGATCTGCTAATGCCAAAGTCGCAGCTTTAGTTTGATTGTAATCACATGTATTGATTACTGTCATCCCAGGTAACATTTTCATCAAACCTATATCTTCTAAAATTTGGTGCGTGGCACCATCTTCACCCAAAGTTAAACCCGCGTGTGAAGCACAAATTTTAACATTTTTATCAGAATAAGCTACAGATTGACGAATTTGGTCATATACTCTTCCAGTAGAAAAGTTAGCAAAAGTTCCTGTAAAAGGAATTTTTCCTCCAATGGTTAAACCTGCTGCAATTCCAATCATATTGGCTTCTGCAATTCCGATTTGGAAAAAACGTTCTGGATGATTTTTTTTAAAATCGTCAAACTTTAACGAACCAATTAAATCGGCACAAAGTGCTACTACATTTTCGTTTTTTTGTCCTAATTCGGTCATTCCTGCGCCAAATCCTGAACGCGTATCTTTACTTCCTGTGTTTTCGTATTTTTTCATATTTTTAAGCTATAAGCATAAGGCATTAAGCACAAAGCATTAATTAATAATCTCCTAAAGTGGCTGGATTTTGATTTAAAGCATTTTCTAATTGCTCATTACTTGGTGCTTTACCGTGCCAAGCATGTGTATGCATCATAAAATCTACTCCATTACCCATTTCTGTATGTAATAAAACACAAATCGGTTTTCCTTTTCCTGTACGAGATTTTGCATCTGCCATTCCGTTTATTATGGCTTCTATATTATTTCCTTCCGTAATTTCTAACACATCCCAGTCAAAGGCTTCAAATTTCGCTTTAATATTCCCCATATTTAAAACATCAGTAGTAGAACCATCAATTTGTTGCCCATTTAAATCCACTGTTGCAATTAAGTTGTCTACATTTTTAGCAGATGCATACATAATTGCTTCCCAATTTTGACCTTCTTGCAACTCTCCATCACCAGTTAAAACATACACTAAATTTGTGTCTTTATTTAGTTTTTTTGCTTGAGCAGCTCCAATTGCAACTGACAAACCTTGTCCTAAAGATCCAGATGCTATTCTTATACCTTCTAAACCTTCATGTGTAGTTGGGTGTCCTTGCAAACGCGTGTTTAATTTTCGGAAAGTAGCCAATTCAGATACTGAAAAATAACCGCTTCGAGCTAAAACACTATAAAATACTGGAGAAATGTGTCCGTTTGATAAAAAGAAAATATCTTCATTAGCACCATTCATATCAAAACCTTCGTTTCTTTTCATTACGTGTTGATACAGGGTTACTAAGAACTCTGCACAGCCTAAAGAACCACCTGGATGACCTGAATTAACTGCATGAACCATTCTCAGAATATCTCTTCGAACTTGTTGTGTAAATTGTTCTAAATTAGAAATTTGTTGTGTCATTGTAAAAAGTTTTTTGCAAAAATAAATTTAATAATCTGTTTATACTAATGAGATTTTATTTTTTTATCAATAAGAATTCAACAATTTTTTGAATCACTTTTGAATCACCTAATATTTTTCTATGTCCTAATTGATTTGTAATTAGCAATTCTTTATCAGAAAGGTGCTTCGCTAAATGATAGGCTTCTGAAACCGGTATATCTTCATCATCAGTATCATGAATAACTAAAACTGGAATTTTCACATCTTTAGCTGCTACGTATGCCGAAAAACTTTCCATTTCAAAATGGTATTTTTTCTCAAAATTATTTTTCATTAAAATAGCTACATCATTTGTTAAACCAATTTTTTCAATAAATGTATTCACAATATTAATCACGCTATTTCCACTGCCAATTACTACCGCTTTTTTTATTTGAAAGCCTTTTTTAACTGCATTTAAAATAGACATACCTCCTAAAGAATGTCCTACAGCAAACTCAAAAGAACCATAGTGTTTTTCAACCTCTAAAATTGATTCGATAAACTCGAGCATTAATGTAGTTTTTGTACCTGATTTTCCATGGGCAGGTGCATCAAAGCTAATTATAGAATATCCGTTTTCAATTAAAGTATCAGCAATTTTTACTAATTGGGTTCCTCTGCCCGACCAACCGTGAACCAATAGTATTTTTTTACTCGAATTTCCATAAGCATACACCACAATTTCTTTATTTATGGATGGAACAAATAACTTGGTTTGTTGCGAAGTAGCTTCCATTTGAAACTCTCTTTTCGGAATTTTATGTTTTATTGGCGTGATAAATAATTTTCGAGCAAATTTCTCAGCCAAATTAGGAGAAATTCGATATAAAAACCGCCCAATTAACACTATAAATTTAGGAACTTTAGTTGTGGTTGAAGATTTTTTATTTGCCATCTGTCATATTTTTATGCAAAAGTAATCAATTATAGTATGGTATGATTTTTGAAATAAACAAAAAATAGAATAACTTTGTTAGACCAAATTTTTAATCATGAAAATACTTCTAAAATCACTTATCGTAACAGGAATTCTTGTGGTTTCTTGCGCAAAAAACCCGTTTACAGGAAAAAGCACAATGGCTTTTAAAAAAAATAGTGAAATTTTTCCAGCTGCTTTTCAACAATACAATCAGTTTTTGTCTGAGAACAAAGTTTTGAAGGGAACTTCAGACGCCAAACGAATTGAAACCATTGGAATGAAAATAAAAACAGCGTCTGAACGCTATTTAACCGCCAATGGATATTCAGATTATTTGAACGATTACAAATGGGAATATAATTTAGTAGATAGCAAAGAAGTAAATGCTTGGTGTATGCCTGGCGGAAAGATTGTTTTTTACACTGGAATTTTACCTATATGTAAAGATGATGCTGGAATAGCAGCTGTAATGGGACACGAAGTTGCACATGCATTAGCCAATCACGGGCAACAAAGAATGAGTGCAGGTTTAATCCAACAATTTGGAGCTATTGGAACCGCATTAGCTGCTGAAAAATATGCGCCAAAATATCAAAATGAAGCCATGCAAGCGTATGGAGCTGGTTCGCAAGTATTAGGAATTTTGCCGTTTAGTAGAGCACATGAAAGTGAAGCTGATATGATAGGTTTAACACTTATGGCTATTGCAGGATACGATCCCATTAATGCAGTTAAAGTATGGGAAAGGATGTCGGCACAATCTGAAGGAAAAGCACCGCCAGAATTTTTAAGTACACATCCAAGTAACCAAACAAGAATTGATGAATTAACCGCATTACTTCCCCAAGCTAAAGTAGAAGCTGCTAAATTTGGCGTTACTTTTAAATAGTAAAAATATTATCTTATATTAGTCCCGATATTTATCGGGATTTTTATTTAATATATGATGCAACAACTGGAAAAGGGAAATAGTAAAGTAATGAATGCTTGGGCATTTTATGATTGGGCAAATTCTGTATATTCATTAGTTATATCTTCATCAATTTTTCCATTATATTTTGGATTTTTATTTACTAAAGAAAATCCAAATATTGATCTATTCGGAACATCAATTAAAGCTACATCACTGGTTTTCTTCATTACCGCTTTTGCCTTTTTAACAGTTGCAATTCTATCGCCAATTTTATCAGGAATTGCAGATTATTTAGGAAACAAAAAACGATTTATGCAGTTTTTTTGTTACTTAGGTGCTGCCTCTTGTATAGGACTGTATTGGTTTACCAAAGAAAACATAATTTTTGGCATGTGTTGTTTCTATTTTGGATTGGTTGGTTTTTGGGGGAGTTTAGTATTCTATAATTCGTATTTATCAGATATTGCTTTTACAGAACAGCACGATAAATTAAGCGCTAAAGGTTTTTCATTAGGCTATGTTGGAAGTGTAATTTTACTTGTTATTTGTCTGTATTTAATTATTGGAAGAACAGATGAAGAAGCCATTCAAGCTATGAAATTATCATTTGTTTTCACTGGAATTTGGTGGATTGCATTTAGTCAATATACTTTTTATTATTTACCAAAAGGAAATAAAAATAAGCACTCGCTAACTTTTTCAGTAGTCCTTAATGGATATAATGAACTAAAGAAAGTTCAAAAATTATTTTTTAAAGACGCTTTATTAAAACGTTTTTTAATTGCTTTTTTCATTTATAGTATGGCAGTGCAAACAGTAATGCTTGTAGCTACTTATTTTGGAGAACAAGAAATAAAGTGGGGAAATGCTGATGAAAAAAGACAAGGCTTAATTGTTAGTATACTAATGATTCAATTGGTAGCAGTTTTGGGAGCTGTTTTAACCTCAAAATTAGCTTTAAAATTCGGAAATATTAAAACATTAATTGGGATTAATTCTGTTTGGATATTTATTTGTATCGGTGCTTTTTTTGTTACAAAACCCATACAGTTTTACTTAGTTGCAGGAATTGTAGGTTTAGTTATGGGCGGAATACAATCGCTTTCACGCTCAACTTTTTCTAAATTAATGCCCGAAACAAATGACACCACCTCTTTTTTTAGTTTTTATGACGTTGCCGAAAAAATTGGAATTGTAATTGGAATGCTACTTTACGGAAGCATCAACCAAATTACAGGAAGTATGCGAAATGCCATTTTGTTTCTGGTGCTGTTTTTTATAATTGGTGTTATTTTACTTTATAGAACCCTAAAAATTCAGAAATAATTCAAAAATCTAAATATTGTATTCCCATTTATGGCATACATCTTGACTACTACATATGTAAATTAATCTGTACTTGTTGTTTTTATTGAGACTTACGTCGATTAAAAAAAATAGTTGTAAATTTACGTCCCATTTTTAATGACAAAATGACTTATAAATAGATATGCCAAACCATAAAATAGTAGCGATTGACAATTTGTCGCTTCAAGAACTAGATTCAGAAGCAGAATTAATTCCATTAATGACTCCGGAAGATGAGGAGGAAATGAATAATGAAGAATTACCTGCAGATTTACCCATTTTACCTTTAAGAAATACTGTTTTGTTTCCTGGAGTAGTAATCCCTATTACAGCTGGACGAGATAAATCGATAAAATTAATAAACGATGCTAATGCCGCCGGTAAAATTATTGGAGTAGTAGCGCAAAAAAATGAAGCTGACGAAGATCCTACCTCAGATGAAATTTATCACGTAGGAACCGTTGCTCGTATTATGCGTGTTTTGAAAATGCCCGACGGCAATACAACCATAATTCTTCAAGGAAAAAAACGTTTTGAAATAAGTGAATTTACCCAAAGCGAACCTTACTTCAAAGCCAAAATAAAGGAAGTAAATGAAGTGCGTCCGAAGAAAAAAGATGAAGAATTTTCTACAATAATTGAATCTATAAAAGATTTAGCTATTGAAATCATAAAAGAAAGTCCAAACATTCCTTCAGAGGCCACTTTTGCAATTAAAAACATCGAAAGTAATCCGTTTTTAATCAATTTTGTTTCTTCAAATATGAATTTAAATGTTTCGGACAAGCAATATTTATTAGGAATAGTAGATTTAAAAGAACGTGCGTTAGAAACCTTAAGATATATGAATTTAGAACTTCAGAAATTGGAGTTAAAAAATGATATTCAATCTAAAGTTCGATTTGATTTAGACCAACAACAACGCGAATATTTCTTACAGCAACAAATGAAAACCATTCAGGAAGAATTGGGTGGCGTTTCGCACGATGCTGAAATTGAAGAAATGCGAAACAAAGGAAAAAGTAAAAAATGGGATGCAAAAACGGCGGAACATTTTGATAAAGAAATTTATAAATTACAAAGAACCAATCCAAATTCGCCAGATTTTGGAATACAACGTAATTATTTAGATTTATTTTTAGAATTGCCTTGGAATGAGTTTTCTAAAGATAAATTTGACCTAAAAAAAGCGCAACAAATTTTAGACCGTGATCATTTTGGTTTAGAAGATGTGAAAAAACGCATCGTTGAACATTTAGCGGTTTTGAAACTGCGCAACGATATGAAATCGCCAATTTTATGCTTATACGGACCTCCAGGGGTTGGAAAAACATCAATTGGAAAATCGGTAGCAGAAGCATTAGGAAGAGAATATGTTCGAATTTCATTAGGTGGATTACGTGACGAAGCAGAAATTCGCGGACATCGTAAAACCTATATCGGAGCAATGCCTGGAAGAATTATTCAATCTATAAAAAAAGCAAAAACATCAAATCCTGTTTTTGTTTTAGATGAAATTGACAAATTATCTTCAAGTCATAATGGAGATCCATCTTCTGCCCTATTAGAAGTTTTAGATCCAGAACAAAATAGCGACTTCCATGATAATTTCTTAGAATTAGGTTACGACCTTTCAAAAGTTATGTTTATTGCTACATCAAACAGTTTATCAACCATTCAACCTGCGTTAAGAGATAGAATGGAAATTATAAATATGTCGGGTTATACCATTGAAGAAAAAATTGAAATTGCGAAAAACTTCTTGTTACCCAAACAATTAAAGGAACACGGATTAACTACAAAAGATTTACAAATTGGTAAAAAACAATTAGAAAAAATCGTAACGGGTTATACACGTGAATCTGGTGTACGTGGTTTAGATAAAACGATTGCTCAAATGGTTCGATATGCTGCAAAATCTGTAGCTATGGAAGAAGACTATAATATAAAAGTAACAGATGCTGATATTCTTGAAGTACTAAAATCACCAAGAATGGAACGTGATAAATATGAAAATAACGATTCAGCTGGAGTAGTTACTGGATTAGCTTGGACATCTGTTGGCGGTGATATTTTATTTATTGAATCGTTAGTTTCTAAAGGAAAAGGCGCGATGACTATGACAGGAAATTTAGGAACTGTTATGAAAGAATCGGTAACAATTGCATTAGAATACATTAAAGCGAATTCAAAGCAATTAAATATTGAATCTGAAGTTTTAAACCAATATAATATTCACATTCACGTACCAGAGGGTGCTACGCCAAAAGACGGACCAAGTGCTGGTATTGCTATGTTAACCTCAATGGTTTCTAGTTTTACTCAAAGTAAAATTAAGAAAAATATAGCGATGACAGGTGAAATTACTTTACGTGGAAAAGTGTTACCAGTTGGTGGAATTAAAGAAAAAATATTGGCTGCGAAACGTGCCAATATAAAAGAAATTATTTTGTGTAAAGAAAACAAACGTGATATTGAAGAAATTAATGCTGATTATTTAGCCGGCTTAACTTTTCATTACGTGGATACTATGAAAGAAGTAATTGATATAGCCATTTTGAAAGAAAAAGTAAAAAATGCCATTACATTTGATGTTAAAAAGATAAATTAGATTTTCGGATATTCAGAAATCAGACTAAAACCTATATGAAATAAAACATATAGGTTTTTTCTTTATATTTGAAATATTAAAATAAAACAATGAAAATACTACTTGTAGGAGAATTTAGTCGGTTACACAATTCATTAAAAGAAGGACTCTTGGCATTAGGTCACGAAGTTGTATTAGTGAATAATGGCGATGGCTTTAAAAACTATCCTGCAGATATAAGTATAGGTGCCAATTTTTTTAAATCGAAATTAGGCAATGTTCCAAGACAAATTTGGGCAAGAATTTTCAAATATGATTTAGCTTTGTTAGAACACGGAATTAGATTTTGGTGGATTTCCAAAAAACTGAAAAATTTTGATGTCGTTCAGTTAATTAATGAAAGACCAATTCAAACTACTTTTAAATTAGAATTTTTTTTACTGAAACGTATTTTCAAGCAAAATAAAAAAGTATACTTAATGTGTTGTGGTATAGATTATATGACCGTATCTCATATGTTACAACAAAAAGACAAGTATTCCGTTATGAATCCTTATTTTGAAGGTATTCCTGAAGCAACAAAACAATATGACTACTTCTTTGATTTTTTAACAAAATCTCATCAAAAAATCCATCAATTTTTATACAAAAATAGTTCTGGTGTAATTGCGTCTGATTTAGATTATGTTGCACCGCTAATTGGAAATGAAAAGTATTTAGGAATGATTGCAAATCCTATAAATATTGATAAAACTGGAAGTAGTGAAACTACAATTTCTGGAAAAATTTCTATTTTTTTAGGGATAAATTCAGGAAATTCTTTCACGAAAGGTGTTTCTTTTTTTCAAAACGCGTTAGTAATTCTTCAAGAAAAATATCCTAATTTGATTGAAGTTAAAATTACTACAGATATACCTTATATAGCATATCAAAAACATTTTGAAAGCGCACATATTATTTTAGACCAAGTATATGGTTTTGATCAAGGTTTTAATGCCTTAGAAGCTATGGCTAAAGGAAAAGTAGTGTTTACGGGTGCTGAAACTGAATTTTTAAAACATTATCATTTAAAAGAAGATGATGTAGCAGTAAATGCATTGCCCGATGTAAATTATTTAGTTGAAAAATTATCGTATTTGATTGAAAATCCCTCAGAAATTAATCGAATTGGTCAAAATGCTATTCAATTTATACATAAAGAACATCATTATATTACTCAAACTCAAAAGTATTTGACGCTTTGGAAGTCCAATTAAATTTTTCTTTCAAAAACAACAATAGCACAACTAACATAAAAAATTCATATGGAAAGGCGTATTTAGCATTGGTGCCATAAACTACAAGTGCTTGTAAAATAGCTGCTGCGTGAATAAAAGCTAAAAGAATCATCACATTAGTCACTTTTTTATTTTTAATAAAGAGAAACGTATAGTAAAAACTTAAAAATAAGAAAACGAATTTCAAAATAAAAAGTATTACCATCTGAATTGCATTTATAACAGAAACGACTGAATTAAAGGCATTGTCTTTAAAATTCATATATGGTTTCACATCAAAAACCTTCCAAAAATCAAACCACGAATGGGTAATGGAATAATATAGATAATCTCCAAAATTAGAGGCAATTGTGGCTTTTGCATAATCGCCAAATTGATGTGTTACATCGGCAAATTTTGTATATTTCGGTGCCAAATGTTGACCGCCCCATACTTTCCAAACGGCCATAGAAGCATCTTCGCCATTATGTAACATTTCATCTCTATATTTAACATACGGTTTTGCTATATAATCGTATTCATTTGGTCCTTTTTCAGCAAAAAACAAGCAGTTTTGAGCTAAATTTAAACCAAAATAAGCTGTTGGATCAAAGTAACCAAATATTTCTTCTACAAAACTACACCAAGAAAAATAAGCGTAAGCAGGCAAAATAAAAATAATTAATTTAACAGAAATTGCTTTTTTCAAAGAAGGATTTTTAATTAGATATAAAGCAAAAATTAAAAATGGATAAAACAGAAAAAAGGGTTTTACTAAAATTAATATAGCAAGTAGGACACTCATACAAATTTCAACAATAATTTGTCTTTTGTAGAAATAATTATTCAATAAAATATACAGAATTAACGAATTTAAAAGCAACATAAATGTTTCTGCTAAAATAAACGTTTCATAGAAAAAATGTTGAAGGTATAACGCAAAAAATAACGTGCAATAAAACGAAATTTTTTCAGATATTTTAAGGTTTAATAACATTTTAAACCATAAAATACTGGTGATAATTCCCATTAACATTTGTACTAAAACCACCAACATTTTATCATGATTTAGTAAATAAATCAAATAGGGATAACCTGGAGTTCTTTCTCCAACATAATCGTTAAAATTATCATTAATTAATTCTGTAACAAAATGATTAAATGCCCAACTATCTGGCGCTTCAGAAAACGAATTATATTCAAAGTAGAAAATTATTTTTGCCGTAAAAAGGAAAAATATCAACAAATAAATATATTTATTATTTAGTATATGTTGCTTCATTTTTAATTTCTATAAATTTGAAAAAGTTCAAAAGGAATTTTAAAAAAATCGGTACGTTTAATTTTTGAACTCCCTATTTCTTCCCATTTTTCCAATGGAATTTCTTTTACTACTTCTTTTAAGTTATGACTCTTTTGCAATCGTTTTAATAATTCCACATCAAATAACCATTTTGAAATAAAAGGTTTCGAAAAAATAGGCTTAGCTGTTTCAAAATCAATGACTTTAGCACCGCATTGCGTATCATAAACCGCTACTTTTAGTACAAATTGACTCACAATTGTGGCGAAAATTCTACCAAAATAATGTCTTGTTAAAGATCTTTTTACTTGATTTCCAATTAACTTTATTCGAGCTCCCATAACCATTTTGTAGTTTTGGTGTACTATAGAAAACTGGATTAATTTTTCTAATTCTGAAAAAGGTGTAGCCAAATCAGCATCGTAATACACAATAAAATCAGTATTAGAAATAGATAAAACAGCCGCACGAATGGCCTCTGCTTTTCCAACATTTTTATCTAATTTTAAAATAGTTAAGTTTGGAAATTTGCTTTTGAATTCGTCTAAAATAGTATTTGTATTATCAGTACTTCCATCGTTAACTAATAAAAAATTATATTGTGTGAAGTTATTAAAAATCTGATAAAAACGTTCAATTTCGATTCGTTTTTCTTCGTTATAAAACGGAATTATTATCGTAATTTTCATCTTAATTGTTTTCTAAAGTAAATTACTAAAACCACTAAATAAATCAAATATGTAAAGGCATACGCCTGAACAATTCCGTTAATTCCCAAGGTATGCAACATATAATTTGTAGAAAAATACATAATACATAAAGAAATAGTTTCTGTAATTATAAAAACTTTAGTCTGTTTCTTAGCTATTAATAGGGTTCCAAAAATAAGTGAAGTAGCTTTTAACACATCGCCAATTAATTGCCATAAAAACAACGATTCCATAGATTCAAATTCCGAAGAAAACAAAACCTGAATAATTAATTTTCGCAAAAAATAAATAATCACTAAACCAATTGTGAAAAGTGGAATAATTGTTTTTAAATAGTGTAAAACAATTTCTTTACAATTTGAATTCGTTTCTGCTAATTTTGGATAAAAATAAATCGCCATTATAGAAGAAACAAATAATAAATAATAAGACGAAATGCGTTGTAATCCTTCGTAAATACCTGCTTGTTGTAAACCTGTAATTGCAACAATATCAGTTCGGATTTCCAATAATACGAAAGAACCAATTACACCAGAAACAAGTGCCATTAAGACATATTCTGACAAATTTTTCACAATCTTAAAATCGAAAAATTCAATAGATAAAACATCCCGAAAACGGATATGCTTCTTTAAGTAAAAAAGACTAACAAAAAAAACAAAAATTGGTGCGAAAATTAATGAAACTAATGCGCCAATTGTGGAATAATAATAGATAAAAAATACTGAAAAAATCAAAGCAATTGCACTTGAAATAATCTGAATATAAATAACATTTTTATATTCCTGAAAACCGTTAACTACTGAAATACAAAACGTTGAAAAAACATATAATGGAAATACAACCGCTATACTGTGAAATACGAAACTATATATTTCTGAGTGATTAAAAATTTGTTTGGATAAATAATCAGCTCCTAAAATTAAAAACAAACTAATTGCAATAGAAGAAGTTAAAAGCAACAATCCAAAAGTAGCTAAAACCGATTTCAATTTAGATCTATCATTCTGAAATTCAGAAACATATTTCACAACGGCATTCTGAATTCCAAGTAAAGAAAAATTTTCCAATACATTTAAAAAGGCTCTAAAATTTCCTACATAAGCCATTCCGTTTGCACCAACAAAGAGGGCTAACGCTTTTGAAGTGATGAAACCAAAAATCAATTTCAACAATATATGAACACTATTCAAAGAAGTAATTTTGAATAAAGGTTGTTGTATTATTTTTTTAATTTCAGACAATTAATACGAATTTAAAGTAGCAATAATATGCGTAATTTCTTCATCTGACAAAACGGAACTCATTGGTAAACTCAGCACTTCTTGATGAATTTTTTCTGTAATTGGTAAACTTAAATGATTAAATTCTTGCAATGCTTTTTGTATGTGAGGCGGAATTGGATAATGAATTACTGTTTCTATTCCGTTCTTAAATAAATATTCTTGTAACGCATCTCTGCTTTCTGTACGAATTACAAATAAATGAAAAACGTGATCATTAAAATTATTGCAAACTGGCAATTGAATTTTGTTGTTTTTTATTTCAGATAAATAACGTTTTGCTATTTTTTTTCGTACCTCGTTTTCGGTATTTAAATGTGGCAACTTTATGTTTAAAAATGCCGCTTGTAATTCGTCTAATCTTGAATTTACTCCAATAAAATCGTTATGGTATTTCTTATTTGAACCATAATTTCGTAAAGAAAATAAAATTTCTGCTAATGCATCATCGTTGGTTGTAATGGCACCACCATCGCCTAAAGCACCTAAATTTTTTCCAGGATAAAAGCTAAAAGCTCTCGTTTGATTACCATTAAAAGTTAATCCGTGCGCTTGAGCAGCATCTTCAATAACAAGTAAATTGTGAGTCGCACAAATAGCATTAATTTTGTTCATTTCGGCCAATTGTCCATATAAATGAACCACTAAAATGGCCTTAGTTTTTGAAGTGATTTTTTCTTCAATTAAATTGGGATCGATATTGTACGTTTCGATATTTGGTTCTACAAAAACAGGAATTAAATCGGCTTGTAAAATTGCCAAAACAGAAGCTATATAGGTGTTTGCAGGAACTATCACTTCATCACCTTTTTTTATGTTTCCTAATTGAATATTTGCTTTTAATATAAGCACTAAAGCATCTAACCCATTTCCTACGCCAATACAATGTTTTGACTTAGAATATGTGGCAAAACTTGTTTCAAATTGTTTTACTTCATCACCTAAAATATACCAACCGTTATCTAAAAACGCTTTGGTTTTAGCTAAAAATTGAGCTTCAAAAGGCTTATTTAATTTATGTAAATCGAGGAATTTTATCATATCAATACCTGATTTAATTTTACATAATTTTTAGTCTCAATTTCATAAAAATTTTGAACAATTGTTCTTGCTCCAAAGGATTCTTTCCAATAATGTAAACTTTCCCTCAGTTGTAAACCATTATTTTCATTAGAGATTCCAAAATCAAAATATTTATCATTTGAGAATACGTTTTGAATTAAATGATTGTATAAAAAATCCAAACCACCTAATTTTGTGTTAAATGCTTTATTTCCTGAGATATACTGAGGATGAACTACATTTTTTGTAATAAAGACAGTTACGCCACCTATAATTTCATTTTCAAAATACACATTAAATTGTCTGATTAATTTAGGAAATTTAGACTTTAAATAAGTCATTTCTTCCACAGTATGTATGGGTTTTGAATTGTATTTGGTATATAAATTAGGAATTAATAGTTTTTCCCAAAATAAATCAAAAGAGGTTTCTTCGACAATTTTTAATTGCTGTTTTTCGCCTGTTTCTATGCCTCTTTTACGAACACGAGAAGGCACAATTTTATTTGCTAATTCCAAAATAGCTATGGCATCTCTTCGAATAAGCTTGGCTTGTAATAAAAAAGAAATGTACTCCATTTCGTCCGATGGGAAGGAATTATAAATTGGAGGAATTATTTTTAATTGTACTTTATTAAATCCGGCTTCAAATAAATATTGAAATAAATTATAGTTTAAATGAATTATTTCAGAAAGTTTGCTTTTTTCATCTAAGATTAGTCCGCCATAAGTTAAACCTTGATGCGAAAAAAGGTCGTTTTCAATTCTATTTGCAGGAAAAAGTGCTTTTAAGTTTTCCTTTTCATCAAAAATAAGCAACGAATAATCTTCAAATCGATCCGAATGGTATTCCATAAAATCTCGATGAAACAAAAATGTAGCATTTTTTGCATCTGCTACAAAGTCATTCCATAAATTATAATATTCGGAAGTATATTTTATTATTTTAAACGTATTCATTATTGATTTTGAGTGTTCTAATTATGAGAAATAACAATTTCGCTTCATAAATCTTTGGGGAAATTAGTAAAATTTATTACTTTGGTAAAATTATTCAGCATAAATATTAAATTTTAAAACCTGTTGATGAAAAAATCACTAGTGTTTTTTGTGTTTTTCCTAAAATTTTCATTTTCTCAAAATATTGGTTTATATAGCCAATTTAATGGAAGATACGACTTTACTTTTGTAGGAAATACATTAAATCCTGTTGAAAATTCATTTCAAACCACTCCGGCAGTTTTAACAACATCTTCGGCGACGTTAGCACTTAGCACCAATAATATTATTGAAAGCGCCTATTTATATTGGGCAGGCTGTGGGACTGGGGACTTTAATGTCAAATTAAATGGTACAGATGTACTTGCTACCAGAACTTTTTCAAATATATTAACTCAAAGTCAATCGTTTAATTATTTTAGTGCATTTGCGAATGTTACCTCACAAGTACAATCCACCGGAAATGGCACCTATACTCTTTCAGATTTAGATGTGAGTAGTTTCGTACCGCTTCACGCGCAAAACAGTACTAATTTTGCAGGTTGGGCATTAATTGTAGTATATAAAAACCTATCATTACCCTTAAATCAGTTAAATATTTACGATGGGTTACAAGTGGTATCGCAATTACAAAACAATCTAAATGTTACGCTTAATGCGTTAAATGTAATTGATAATGTGGATGCTAAAATTGGCTTTTTAGCTTGGGAAGGCGATTCCGGAATTCAAGTGAATGAAACATTGCGAATCAATGGAAATATAATTAGCAATCCGCCTTTAAATCCTGCTAATAATGCTTTTAACGGTACGAATTCTACAACCAATTCCAATCAATTATACAATATGGATTTGGATATTTACAACATCCAAAATAATATCAATATAGGTGATACTTCGGCGTTAATTCAACTAACTTCAAGTCAAGATTATGTAATGATTAATGCTATTGTAACAAAATTAAACAGCCAGTTACCAGATGCTCGAATTACTTTTCCAGCACCAGCTTTAAGTTGTAATGTGAGGCAACTTCAAATTAATTACACCGTAACAAACAACAATTCTACTGCCAGTTTACCTGCAAATACACCAATTGCTTTTTACGCTGATAATGTCGTAATTGGATCCGCTCTTACGCAAAACGTCATTCCAATTGACGGATTTGAAACGGGAACTATTACAGTAACAATTCCAGCAAATATTCCATTGCAATTTAATTTAATTGCTAATGTTGACGATACTGGAAATGGAACAGGAATAGTAAATGAAATATCAGATACAAATAATTTGTTTTCATTACCCATTCAACTGTTAGCTTCTCCTAATTTCAATCCGCTTGATGATATTGTGAGTTGTAATTTAGGATTCACAAAAGGTATTTTCAATTTTTCTGATTATGAAGGAAGTGTAAAAACTAATTCTGGCCATCTATGCGCCTTCTATAATTCAGAAATAGATGCTTTAAATTTTACGAATCAAATACTGTTTTTAAATAATTTTGAAGCATCACAAACTCCGAAAACCATTTGGGTAAGAATTGATGATCCACAAATTGGTTGTTATAGTTTAACTACATTTGATTTACTAACAAAAAATTGCGAACCAATAGTTTATAATGCCGTATCGCCAGATAATGATGGGCAAAATGATTTCTTTTTTATTGAAGGATTACGAGATATTTTTATAAATTTTAAATTGGAAATTTATAACCGCTGGGGAAGATTATTATGGACTGGAAACAACAATAAACCAGATTGGAACGGATATTCCGAAAATACAATGGGAAATAATGAAGCTGCAAGTGGAACATATTACTACATTTTATATCTTAATGACCCTGATTATCCAAAACCTATAAATGGTTATTTGTATTTGAGAAGATAATCAATTTTAGTTAGACAATCCTTAAAAATTAAATTATTACTTATTTAAAATTAATAATCTCAAATATATTTTATATTTTTAGCCAACAAAAAACAAAAACTATGCGAATATTTAATGTCTTAATAGCAGTATTGGCTATAAATTGCGGTTTCAGTCAAAATTATTTTCCAAAAAATGATGGCGTAAAGCAAACCTTCAAAAACCCGATTGTAGTAAAAAATGCAACAATTTATACTTCGTCATCTGTTAAAGTTGAAAATGCTACTATGCTCCTTGATGGAGATAAAATTTTAGAAATTGGTACTCAAATTTCAATTCCTAAAGAAGCGACAATAATAGATGCGACCGGCAAAACAATTTATCCCTCATTTATTGATTTGTATACCGAATTTGGAATTCAAAAACCGCAAAGAAAATCGGGGAATTCAAGATCTCCTCAGTATGATACAGAAAGAAATGGGTATTATTGGAATGACCACATTAGAGCCGATTTTAATGCGTATGAAAACTTAAATTACGATGAAAAAGCCGCAAAAGAATTAAGAGAAACTGGATTTGGTACGGTTTTAAGTTTTAATAATGACGGAATTGTAGCCGGAACAGGTTTATTATGGACATTAAACGATAAAGATACGAATGGATTTCGTATTTTAAATAATAAAATATCGCAACACTTTACTTTCAAAAGAAGTTCGCTTTCTGGTCAAGCTTACCCTTCTTCTTTAATGGGAAGTATGGCATTAATAAAACAATTGTATCACGATGCAAAATGGTATGCTGCAGGAGGTTCAAAAACGAATGATATTTCATTAGATGTATTTAATCAAAATAAAAATTTAGTTCAAATATTTAATGCTGGCGATAAATTAAATATCCTAAGAGCAGATAAAATTGGTGACGAATTTGGAATTAATTACGTTATTAAAGGAAGTGGAAACGAATTAGAACGTATTGAAGAAATTAAAAAAACAAATGCAACACTAATTGTTCCAATCAATTTCCCTGATGCTTATGATGTTTCCGACTCGTTTCTTGCAGAACAAGTAGTGTTGTCTGATATGAAATTTTGGAATCAAGCGCCATATAATTTAAAAGTTTTAGCAGAAAACAATGTGAATTTTGCTTTAACTACAGCTGATTTAAAAAATCCAAAAGACTTTTTAACCAATTTAAGAAAAGCAGTAGAATATGGATTTCCAAAAGAAAAAGCCTTAGCAGCTTTAACTGAAATACCAGCTAAAATTGCCAATCAAAACAATATTGGTACTTTAAAGAAAGGAAATTTAGCGAATTTTATCATTGTGAGTGGTGATATTTTCGAATCAAAAAGTAGCATTCAAGAAAATTGGATTCAAGGAAATAGAACCATTATTGAAAAAATACAACCTTCTGACATAAGAGGAAAATATGAATTAAATATCGATTCAAATAAATACGACTTATCAATTGAAGGTGAAATTGGTAAAATCGAAGCAAAGATTTCGCAAAACAAAACAGAATTCGGAACGAAAGTAACGTATAACGATCCTTGGATTACTTTGGTTATTAAAAGTAAAGATACCATTGATTCGAAATTTATTAGAATATCTGGATTAAAATCAGACACCGAATTAGCTGGAAAAGCCATTTTAGAAAACGGCAATGAAGTAAGTTGGTCTGCAGTTAAAAAAACAGAAACAACTGAATTAAAAAAAGATATTGTAGCTGAGAAAAAAGACGAGAAAAAAACGCCTGTTTTTTATCCAATTACTTTTCCAAATATTGCTTTCGGTAATAGTACAAAACCAAAACAAGAAACGATATTATTTAAAAATGCTACAGTTTGGACAGGTGAAAAAGAAGGTGTTTTAAAAGAAACCGATGTCTTAATTGAAAACGGAAAAATCATTAAAATTGGCAAAAACTTACCTCAAAAAGGAAAGGTAATTGATGCAACTGGAAAACATTTAACCGCTGGAATTATTGATGAACATTCGCATATTGCCATTTCAAATGGAGTAAATGAGGGCGGACAAAATTCATCTGCTGAAGTAACTATTGAAGATGTAGTAAATTCTGAAGATATTAACATTTACAGAAATTTAGCTGGTGGCGTAACTTCTGCTAATTTATTACACGGATCTGCCAATCCAATTGGTGGTAGAGCTGCATTTGTAAAATTAAAATGGGGATACAATTCAGATGAAATGTTAGTTAAAGACGCCCCTAAATACATCAAATTTGCTTTGGGTGAAAATGTAAAACAATCCAATTGGGGGGATATTGAAAGACTACGCTTCCCTCAATCCAGAATGGGTGTAGAACAAGTTTATGAAGACTATTTTTCTCGTGCAATGGCTTATCAAAAAGAATGGGATGCATACAATACAAACAAAAGTAAAATTGCACCTCGTTTTGATATTGAATTAGAAACATTGAGTCAAATTTTAAATAAAAAACGTTTCATTACTTGTCACTCTTATGTACAATCTGAAATAAATATGTTGTTAAAAGTAGCTGAAAAATATAATTTTAAAATTCAAACATTCACTCATATTTTAGAAGGGTATAAAGTGGCAGACAAAATGGCTAAACACGGTGTGGGTGGTTCTACTTTCGCAGATTGGTGGGGATATAAATATGAAGTAAATGATGCTATACCTTATAATGCAGCACTTATGAATACTGTAGGTGTAACGGTTTCTATTAATTCTGATGATGCTGAAATGTCAAGAAGATTAAATCAAGAAGCGGCAAAAACACTAAAATATGGTGGTGTAACGGAAGAAGCGGCTTGGAATTTTGTAACCTTAAATCCTGCTAAATTATTACAAGTTGATGACAAAGTTGGAAGTATTAAAATAGGTAAAGATGCCGATGTGGTACTTTGGTCTGACAATCCTTTAACGATTTATGCTACAGTTGAAAAAACAGTTGTGGATGGAATTATTTTCTTTGATTTAGATCAAGAAAAAGCAAAAAACGAAACGGTTCAAAAAGAAAGAAACGAGTTAATCAATTTAATGTTAGACGCCAAAAATAAAGGCTTAAAAACACAAGAACCTAAGAAAAAATCGAGCGGACATTACCACTGCGATACCCTTGGTGAAAAATGCAGAGAATTTCACGCTAAATACAATAACTAATAAGTATTACACTATTTTTCAACACAGATTTCACAGATTAAAATAATTTCAAAAATCTGTGTTATAAAAAATTAATATAAAATGAAAAAACTAACATACATTTTAGCACTAACTACTTTAATTAGTTTTGCACAACAAACACCTGCTCCTAAGCAAACAAAATCGATTTTAATAATGGGTGGAACGGCGCATTTAGGCAACGGAAAAATTCAGGAAAACAGTTTAATTTCAATTGTAGATGGGAAAATTGCTTCCGTTTCAGATGCTACTGTTACTAAAATTGCCAAACACGATATTGTGATTCAAGCAAATGGAAAGCATATATATCCGGGGTTCATCGCACCAAATTCTACTTTAGGATTAGTAGAAATTGATGCCGTTCGTGCCTCAGATGATGAAAGTGAAATTGGTGAATTCAATCCACATATTAGAAGTTTAATTGCTTATAATGCCGAATCGAAACTTACCGAATCAGCTCGTCCAAACGGCGTACTTTTAGCCCAAATTACACCACGTGGTGGAAGAATTTCTGGAACTTCTTCTGTCGTTCAATTTGATGCGTGGAATTGGGAAGACGCAGTAATAAAAGAAAATGACGGAATTCATATGCGATGGCCAAATAGTTATGCACGATTAGGATGGTGGGCTGAACCAGGCGGCATTGAATCGAACAAAAAATATGACGAGCAAACCAAAGGCATTCAACAGTTTTTTGACAATGCGTTTAATTATTTAAATTCAGATAAAAAAACAAAAGACATTCCTTACGATGCGATGAATGGGTTACAAAGCGGAGAAAAAACGTTGTTTGTAAACGCAAATGGTGAAAAAGAAATTACAGATATTATCTTATTCAAAAAGAAAAATAATATTAAAAAATTGGTAATTATTGGCGGTTATAATGCACATAAAATTGTCGATTTATTAAAAGAAAATAATGTTTCTGTTTTATTGAGAAGAGTGCACGACGTTCCCAATTCTGAAGATGAAGATGTAAATTTACCGTACAAAATTGCTAAAATCTTAACCGAAAAAGGAATTGTAGTTGGATTAGAAAACGCGGGAGATATGGAACGTATGCAAACAAGAAACATACCGTTTTATGCCGGTACTTGTGCCGCTTGGGGAATGAATAAAGAAGAAGCGCTAAAATTAATTACATCAAACACTGCTAAAATTTTAGGAATTGATGCCAAATACGGAACCTTAGAAGCAGGAAAAAGCGCTACCCTATTCATCTCTGAAGGTGATGCTTTAGATATGAAAACCAATAAATTGTCTCACGCTTTTATTGATGGAAGACAAATTAGTTTAGAAAGTCATCAAACCGAATTATACGAAAGATATAAAGGGAAGTTTGAGAGTGAAGGTTCTTCAAAATCGGAAGTAAAAAACTAAATCACAAAATAATATTTTCAAAGTCGCAAAGCCCATCGTTTTGCGACTTTGTTTTTATCCCTAAAAACGATAACTTTGTAACATAGATACTCAGCAACTTAGTCACTCAAAATGAAACAAATCACGTCCATTCAAAATCCGTTTGTAAAAAACTTAGTTGTATTGCAAGAAAAAGCCAAAGCACGAAAACAGTCGGGAACGTTTATTATTGAAGGAATACGTGAAATTGAATTAGCCGTAAAAGGCGGTTACGAATTAGAAACAGTACTTTTTTGTCCAGAATTATCTGGAAAATCTGAACATCTGAACATCCAAATAGCTGAACATCTCAAAATAGAAATTTCGAAAGAAGTCTACCAAAAATTAGCATATCGCGATACAACCGAGGGAATTATTGCCATTGCGAAATCGAAACCTTTGCATTTATCCGATTTAAAATTATCTAAAAATCCATTAATTTTAGTTGCAGAAGGATTAGAAAAGCCAGGAAATTTAGGTGCCTTATTACGAACCGCTGATGCAGCCAATATTGATGCCGTTATTATAGCTAATCCAAAATCGGATTTGTACAATCCTAATATTGTGCGTTCAAGTGTGGGTTGTTTATTTACACGTCAAATTGCTGTGGCGACTTCAGAGGAAGCAATTGCTTATTTAAAAGAAAACAACATAAATATTTATTGTGCAACTTTGCAAGATTCAGCGACGTATCACACACAAAATTATAACGAACCAACCGCTTTAGTTGTAGGAACAGAAGCCACAGGAATAACTGAAGTTTGGCGACAAAATTCAACCAAAAACATCAACATTCCTATGCAAGGTAGCATTGATTCTATGAATGTTTCGGTAGCGGCGGCTATTTTACTATTCGAAGCGAAAAGACAACGTGGATTTGAATGAGACAATTATCAATTAGTCAATGTGCCAATAAAAACAACACAGATTTAAAAAATTATTATAATTTATAAAATTTCTTTAATCTGTGTTTCAAAACTTTCAATCAAACCTTCTATATTTTTTTAAAAATCTTTTTTGATATCTAAATTTTAAACACTATTTTTATGTTCTACAAAAATTGAATATGACAGAGATAGATTTAGAGGCCGAAAACAAAGCTATTGCCCAAGAATATAAAGAGTTATTACGTATTAGTTATCAAAGCTTAACAGCCGATGATAAAAAAATAATTCGTAAGGCTTTTGATGTGGCAGTAGAAGCGCATAAAGATCAAAGAAGAAAATCTGGGGAAGCCTATATTTTTCACCCTATTGCTGTTGCAAAAATTGTAGCCTCACAAATTGGTTTAGGTTCAACAGGTATTGCCTCTGCCCTACTTCACGATGTGGTAGAAGATACAGACATTACTATTTCTGACATTGAAAAAATGTTTAATCCTAAAATTGCTAAAATTGTTGAAGGATTAACTAAAATTCCAAAAGTAAAAAACGACCAAGAGATTTCGCTTCAAGCTGAAAATTTCAGAAAAATGTTACTCACGCTAAATGATGATGTTAGGGTAATTTTAATTAAACTTGCCGATAGATTGCACAATATGCAAACTATGGACGGAATGTCTGACTACAAACAAGCGAAAATTGCATCGGAAACTTTATATATTTATGCGCCTTTAGCTCATAGATTAGGACTTTACAATATTAAAACGCAATTAGAAGATTTAGGTTTAAAATACACAGAACCAGAAGTTTACGCTGAAATTGTTAGCAAAATTAAAGAAACCAAAGAAGAGCAAGACACATATATAAAATCTATTTCAGATATTTTAAGTCAATCTATGACTACGGAAGGTATTGATTTTATTATTAAAGGGCGTCCAAAATCGATTTATTCAATTCGCAGAAAAATGAAAGTGCAAGGCGTAACTTTTGATGAGGTGTACGATAAATTTGCGCTTAGAATCATTTACAATTCCAATCTTCACGATGAAAAATTCATAGCTTGGAAAATTTATTCTGTTGTTACAGACCATTACAGACCGAGTCCAAGTCGTTTACGCGATTGGATTTCTTCACCAAAATCAACCGGTTACGAAGCGCTACACATTACTGTAATGGGACCATTAGGGCGTTGGGTGGAAATTCAAGTTCGAAGTGAACGAATGGACGAAATTGCAGAAAAAGGCTATGCTGCACATTACAAATACAAAAACGGAGCAACCGAAGAAAACAGTTTGGAAATTTGGTTAAACCAACTTAAAGAAGCGCTTGAAAATTCAAACAATAATGCCGTTGATTTTGTAGAAGATTTTAAACTGAATTTATATGCTAAAGAAATATATATTTTCACACCAAAAGGTGAAATAAAATCGTTACCAAAAGGGGCTACATCACTCGATTTTGCATTTAGTATTCACTCGGAAATTGGTGTAAAAACACGAGGAACAAAAGTAAATGGTAAATTAGTACCGCTAAATCATATATTAAATAGTGGGGATCAAGTAGAAATTATTACTTCGCAAAATCAAAAACCTACGATTCAATGGTTAGAATATGTAACTACCTCACGTGCCAAAAATAAAATTAAGAATGTTTTAAACGAGGACATCAAAAAAATTGGCGAAGAAGGCCGAGAAATTTTAACTCGAAAATTACGCCATTTAAAAATTACTTTAAATGAGAAATCAATTAATGAATTGGTAAATTTTTTCAAATTAAAAACCAGTTTAGATTTGTTTTACAGAGTAGGTGTTGGTGCTATTGAAAATCAGCAATTACGTGATTATGCGGCACAAAAAAGCAATACTTTAGTCAACTTTTTTAAGAAAACCATTAAAAGAAGCGCCAGTTCTTCTGATGAAAAAAATCAAAAAAATAAGACAGATGAAAAACTCGACTTATTGGTTTTTGGAACGGAACAAAGTAAATTAGAATATAAATTTTCTCCTTGTTGCAATCCTATTCCTGGCGACCTTGTTTTTGGTTTTGTAACCATTAACGAAGGAATAAAAGTACATAAAATGGACTGTCCGAATGCCATTAGTTTACAATCTAATTTTGCATATCGAATTGTTCAAGCCAAATGGATAGACTCTACTCAGGAAGAATTTAATGCCGTTTTAAAAATTACTGGAATGGATGTTATGGGATTAACCAATCAACTTACTAAAGTCATTTCAAATCAAATGCACGTGAACATTCAAAGTATTAGTTTAAGCTCTGAAGCAGGTATTTTTAAAGGTCAAATTACTGTTATGGTTCAGAATAATGTCATTCTCAAAAAATTAATTGAGAACATCAAAACTGTGGATGGCATTGATAAAGTGACAAGGGTTTATAATACATAAGATTAAAAATTTAGGGATTTTTATGTATGTCAATTAGTTAATTCTTTTTTTTACTTTTCACTAATCACTTTTTACTATATTTGCATTTCTTTCATTTAAACTTAAAATGGATAACAACCAAAACCAAGAAACGGTAAAAAACGTTTTTACAAAATACCTTGAAGAAAAAGGACATCGCAAAACGCCTGAACGTTATGCAATACTTCAAGAAATATACGAAAATCAAGAACATTTTGATATCGAATCCTTGTATATTAAAATGAAAAACAAAAATTATCGTGTTTCTCGTGCTACTTTATACAACACTATTGAGTTATTATTAGATTGTAAATTAGTTCGTCGTCATCAATTTGGACAAAATCAAGCACATTATGAAAAGTCTTATTTTGATAAGCAACACGATCATATTATTTTAACGGATACAGGAGAAGTAATTGAATTTTGCGACCCTCGTATTCAGCAAATTAAGCAAACAATGGAAGAAATGTTTGGAATTAATATAGAAACACATTCCTTATATTTTTACGGAACAAAAAAGAAATAAAAATACAGACAAATTAAATTTGTCTATTCAATGCAAACAACACAAACAACAACACAATGAATGTAGATTTACTACTTGGATTACAATGGGGTGACGAAGGAAAAGGAAAAATCGTCGATGTATTAACTTCAAAATACGATATTATTGCGCGTTTTCAAGGCGGTCCGAATGCAGGACACACACTTGAATTTGATGGAATTAAACACGTTTTAAGAACCATTCCTTCTGGAATTTTTCATAAAAACAATGTAAATATCATTGGAAATGGTGTGGTAATGGATCCTGTGGTTTTTCAAACAGAAATTAAAGGATTAGAAAAATTTAATTTGGATGTTAAATCAAAATTATTTTTATCAAGAAAAGCGCATTTAATTTTACCTACACATCGTTTACTTGATGCCGCTTCGGAAGCTTCAAAAGGAAAAGCTAAAATTGGTTCTACTTTAAAAGGAATCGGGCCTACATATATGGATAAAACCGGTAGAAATGGTTTACGAATTGGCGATTTAGAAATGGCTGATTTTAAAGAAAGATACCGTGCTTTAGCTGACAAACACGAAGCAATGATTGCTTTTTATGATGTAGATTTACAATATAATTTAGCCGAAATGGAAGCTGAATTTTTCGCAGCAGTGGAAGAATTAAAAACATTAACTTTCATTGATTCAGAAGAATATTTAAATAAAGCATTAAAAGCTGGTAAAACGATTTTAGCAGAAGGCGCACAAGGTTCTTTATTAGATGTTGATTTTGGAACGTATCCATTTGTAACGTCTTCTAACACTACTGCTGCTGGAGCTTGCACAGGATTAGGAATTGCTCCAAACAGAGTAAAAGAAGTTTTCGGAATTTTTAAAGCGTATACCACTCGAGTAGGAAGCGGTCCTTTCCCAACAGAATTATTTGATGAAGTAGGCGCCAATATGGCAAAAATCGGAAACGAATTTGGTTCAGTTACTGGTCGTGCCCGTCGTTGTGGATGGTTAGATTTAGTGGCTTTAAAATATGCTGTTGAAGTGAATGGTGTTACCGAATTATATATGATGAAAGGTGACGTATTATCTGGATTTGAAACACTAAAAATTTGTACAGCATACAAGTACAAAGGAGAAGTATTAAAACATTTCCCTTACAACATTGAACCAGAAAACGTACAACCAATATACACCGAAATGAAAGGTTGGCAAGCCGATTTAACGGGTATGACAATGTATGAAGAATTACCTTCAGAATTAAAGACTTACATCGAATTCATTGAAAAAGAATTAGAAGTGCCAATAAAAGTTGTTTCTGTAGGTCCTGATAGAACTCAAACAATTACAAGATAAGTTACAAAATTTTGTTATACTGAACTCGTTTAAGTATTACACATATTAAAACCGCAGATTCTCAGATTATCCAAAATCTGAAATCTGCGGTTTCTTATTTTTGATCTATTAAAATTCGCAAAATCTGTGTACCTATCAAAAAAACCATAAAATATTCTTAATACGCATTCATTATTCTACATTTTACTTAAATTTGACAAAAAATTGAGAAATTGAGAAAATATTTATATGCTGTCGTTTTGGTATTTACCATATGGTTTGGAAATGCTCAAACTACAAATCAACAAATTACTCCTTCTAATCCTAATGGGATAAAAATTTTGCATTCTGATTTTATCGATAAAAATCAAAATGAAATCCCGGGCGCCATTATTTTTACTGGAAATGTTCAAGTGCAACATAATGGTGTTCTTATAAATTGCAATAAAGCGTATCATTATACCGATGAAGATTACGTAAAAGCGTTTGGAAACGTAATATTAAACCAAGGCGATACGATTGTAATGAATAGCCGTTATGCGGAATACGATGGGAAAACATTACAAGCCTTCGCAACTGGAAATGTGAATTTGCGTTCGCCCGATTCTAATTTAACAACCGATACCATTCATTTCAACAGAAAATCTCAAGAAGCTTATTACACAAGCTGGGGAACCATTCTTAATAAAGAAAATACTTTAAAAAGTAAATCTGGAAGATATTATTTAAATAACAAAAAATACGTTTTCAAAACGGCAGTTACCGTTGTAAATCCGCAAGTTACTATTAAAACTAATAATTTAGATTTTTACGACAACTCAGGACACGCCTATGTTTACGGCCCAAGTACGATTACAAGTAAAGACAATGTGATTAACACTACAAACGGTTTTTATGACACTAAAAATGATGTTGGAAGGCTTTTAGATAAATCTAATATTGTTTACAACAATCGGAAAGTAGAAGGCGATATTATCAATTACGACCGTAAGAAAAATTTCGCAAAAGCTACCAATAATGTAAAAATTACCGATACAATTAATAATATGATTGCTACCGGACATTACGCAGAAGTGTACAGAAATATTGGCGGCACCAAAAAAGATTCGATGTATATTACCAAAAAAGCGTTGGTGAAAACATTAGTAGAAAAAGATACTATGTATTTACACGGAAAAAAAATATTGGTTACGGGCCCGCAAGAAGATAGAACGATTAGAGCTTTTAACAATGTACGATTTTTTAAAACGGATATGAGTGGAAAATGCGATTCCATTCATTCTAATAATAAAACACAACTCACAAAACTTATCGGAAGACCTGTAGTTTGGAATGCCGACAATCAAATGACAGGAGACGTTATTCATTTAATAGGAAATAATAAAACCGAGAAATTAGATTCATTGAAAATACTCAATAATGCCTTTTTGGTTCAAAAAGATACTATAGGTGAAGACAATTTCAATCAAGTGAAAGGGCAATTTTTATACGGAAAGTTTAGAGATAATAAATTATACGAAGTAGATTTAATTAAAAATACCGAGAAAATTTATTTTATGTATAACGACGAAAATGAAATGGTTGGAATTGATAAAGGCGTTTCAAGTAGTATCAATATGCAATTGGAAAATAACAAAATTTTAGAACTAACTTCTTTCAAACAAATTTTAAGCGATACCTATCCTGATAAAGAATTTCCAAAAAACGCAAGGCGACTTAGAGGTTTTATTTGGCGAATAGACGAAAAAATCACATCTTTAGAGAATATTTTTCCTGATGAAGAAAAAGCCATCGACGAAAAAGTAAAAGTCGAAACAAAAAAGAAAGAAAAAGAAGAGAAAAAACCAATGTCTGTTCTAAAAGAAACTACGGATTATGGAAAAAAAGTAGGAAGTAAAAAGGAAAAAGTGAAAAGTAAAAAGCAGTAAACTTCATCACCTTTAACCCTTCACCTAAAACCCAAAATAATGATAAACGATTTCTTTAAATATCAAGCACAAACCTCTCCTCACCCATTAGCTATGGAAATTTCTTATGCTAAAGGTTCTTATATTTATGATACTTCTGGAAATAAATATTTAGATTTTGTTGCAGGTGTTTCAGCTTGTAGTTTAGGACATCAAAATGAGCGTGTAAATACGGCTATAAAAAACCAATTAGACAAATATTCTCACGTTATGGTGTACGGCGAATATGCCCAACATCCAGCAACCGAATATTGTAAATTATTAGCCGAACATCTACCCTATCCATTGAAAAAAACGTATTTGGTAAATTCGGGTACAGAAGCTACAGAAGGTGCTTTAAAATTAGCCCGAAGAATAACCGGAAGAAGCCAGTTTATATCTTGCCATAATGCGTATCACGGGAATACTATGGGAAGTTTAAGTGTTATGGGATTTGAAGAACGCAAACAAGTATTTAGACCCTTACTCCCTGATGTCGATTTCATTACGTTTAATAACGAAGAAGACATACAGAAAATCACAACGAAAACAGCTGGAATTATCTTAGAATCCATTCAAGGTGGCGCAGGTTTTATTCAACCTCAAAATGATTTTTTAAAGAAAGTTAGAGCACGATGTACCGAAGTTGGTGCGATGTTAATTATAGACGAAATTCAACCCGGATTTGGTCGTACCGGAAAATTATTTGGCTTTGAAAATTACGATTGCATTCCAGATATTTTAGTTATCGGAAAAGGAATGGGCGGTGGAATGCCAGTTGGCGCATTTGTAGCTTCTGAAGCACATATGGATTTATTATACAACAATCCGAAGTTAGGACATATCACCACATTTGGTGGACATCCTGTAATTGCAGCGGCTTGCTTAGCCACATTACAAGAAATTACTGAAACCAATTTAATGGCTGAAACATTAGAAAAAGAAATTCTTTTTAGAAAATTATTGGTTCACCCTTTAATAACAGAAGTACGTGGAAAAGGTTTAATGTTAGCTGCAATGACAAAAAACGCAAACATTACAAACGAAGTTATTTTACGATGTCACAAACGTGGACTAATACTATTTTGGTTACTATTTGAAGGAACAGCCATCCGAATTACACCGCCATTAACCATTTCCAATCAAGAAATTGAAGAAGGTTGTCAATTATTATTAGAAGTTATGGCCGAGGTTCATACTTTGAATCTTTAAAACCTAAATATTAATTTTTTAAACACTGATTTGAGAAATTATAAAAATTAGTATAATTTCTCAGATCTGTGTTGCATAAAAACTGTATTTGAACTTAAATTTTGTTAATTAAATTGTTCAAAAGATACACTTGGCAAAGAATTTGATAGCATTAAATTACGTAATTTTATTACTGTAACTTTTAAAAAGTTGTTGCTATGAATATGAGCCATAATGAAGAAGAGGAAGAAAACAAATTATCGCTTTCTAAATTCGAATCGATGCTAAAAACCAACAAGGTTTTCTTTTTTGATTCAGAAGAATTTGAAGATATTGTTTTGCATTATATGGATACAGGGCGAATAAATTTGGCAAAAAAAGCACTAAGATTAGGCTTAGAGCAACATCCAAAATCTACAGGATTAAAACTGGTTCACGTTGAATTATTAATTTACGATGACAAAATTGAACAAGCTGAAAAAATCTTAAACGAAATCGCGTTATTAGAACCTACAAACGAAGAAGTTTTTATTCAACGTGCCAACATTTGTTCTAAAAGAGACCAACACGAAAAAGCTATTGAACATTTAAGAATTGCACTTCGATACACAGATGATGAAGCAGATGTCTATTCTATGATTGGAATGGAGTATTTATTTATGGATAATTTAGAGTTGGCCAAAGAAAACTTTATTTTATGTTTAGATAATGACGAAGAAGATTATTCTGCACTTTACAATGTGGTATATTGTTTTGATTTCTTAGACCAGAATCAGGAAGCAATAGTATATTTAGAAAATTTTATAGAGAAAAATCCTTATAGCGAAGTAGCTTGGCACCAATTAGGTCGCCAATTTTATGCCATTAAAAATTACGAAAAAGCAGTTTGGGCTTTTGACTATGCTTGTCTTATTGATGAAGGTTTTTTAGGCGCCTTTTTAGAAAAAGCAAAATCATTAGAAAAACTTCAGCACTATCAAGAAGCCATAGATTGCTATTTAATAACTATTGAATTAGATGATCCTACTTCATTCGCCTATTTGCGCATTGGAAAATGCTATGAAAAACTTGGAAATTCAGAACAAGCTTTGAATTTTTACTTAAAAACTGTTCACGAAGATCCTCTATTGGATAAGGCTTGGTTAGCAATAACTGATTTTTACATCAAACAAAAAGATTTTCAAAAATCATTATATTATGTAAATAAAGCAATTGGAATTGATGGTGAAAATCCACTTTATTGGAGACGATATGCTACCATAAATCAATACCTGAATTTCTTTGAAGAGGCAGAAGAAGGTTACAGAAAAGCGTTTGAAAACGGAGATGTAGCATTAGATAATTTTCTTTTTTGGAGTGATGTTTTATATGTTTTAGGCGAAGTAAATGCAGCTTTCGAAATATTAAATCAAGCCAAAGAATTGTATCCAAATGAAGCCGAGATTTTATATCGTTTAGTAGGTCTATTCTACAATATTGAGGAGGAAACTAACGCCATCGAAGCATTAGAAACGGCTTTAACAACCGATTTTAATAAAAATTATATATTAAAAGATACCTTCCCACACGTTTGGGAATGCGAAACTGTACAAAATAGTATTAAAAAACATACACTATAAGCCAATCTATGGAAATTATCGACTTTTTATTACATTTTTTAAAAGATCCTTTAACCGTAATTACCCAACTAATTGACCAATACAATACACTAATTTATTTTATATTATTTTTAGTAGTTTTTGTGGAAACTGGATTTGTTGTAATGCCATTATTACCAGGAGATTCGATGCTTTTTGCCATTGGTGTCATTGCTGCAACTACCGGAAAATTAAGTTTAGTGATCATAATTCCATTGTTAATTTTAGCTGCGTTACTTGGTGACAATTTAAACTATTTTGTAGGGCATAAATTTGGTGAATTCATAAAAGAAAAAAAGAAAATTCTATTTCTTAAAAGAGAATATATTGAAAAAACGGAAGATTTCTTCGAAAAAAATGGAGGAAAAGCAGTCATAATGGCTCGTTTTGTGCCTATTGTAAGAACTATCGCACCCTTTGTGGCCGGAGCTGGAAGTATGAAATATAGAAATTACATTCTGAATTGTATTTTAGGCGCTATACTTTGGGTAGCAGGAATTACGCTTTTAGGTTATTTTTTAGGACAATTTGAAATAGTGAAAAACAATTTTGAAAAATTAGTTTTAGGTATTGTTTTAGTTTCAGTATTACCTATTTTCATTAAAATTTTCAAATCCAAATTTAACAAAGCGTAACGGAAATGAAGCATAAATCACAAAAGAAACAGCGCAAGTTTGGACTTATTGGTAAAAACATAAGTTATTCTTTTTCTAAAAAATACTTCTCCGAAAAATTTATTAATAATCATTTTCACAACTGTGAATATGAAAATTACGATATTGAAAATATTAAAGAAATTACTGAAATTATAAATAAAACCAAAGGTTTAGTTGGGCTAAACGTTACTATTCCTTACAAAGAATCTATTCTTCCGTTTTTAGATAAAATTTCAAAAAACGCAAAAAAAATTGGCGCTGTAAATTGCATTTCTATTTCTAAAAATAAAAAAATAAAAGGATACAATACCGATTTTTATGGGTTTAAAAAATCATTGAAACCCTTATTGAAAAATCATCACAAAAAAGCTTTGATTTTAGGAACTGGTGGCGCCAGTAAAGCTGTAGCTTTCGCTTTAAAAAAACTAAATATCGAATTTGATTTTGTATCTCGAAATCCTTCGGAATATGAAATCGGATACAACGAAATTAATGCGGCTATTTTTAATGAATATCAAATAATTATAAATACTACTCCATTAGGCACATTCCCAAATATTACGGAATTTCCAAAATTAGATTATGCCCTATTTACATCAAAACATATTGCTTTTGATTTAGTGTATAATCCTGAAGAATCCGCTTTCTTAAAAAAAGCAAGAAAAGCTGGTGCAATTACAAAAAATGGACAAGAAATGCTTATAAATCAGGCTGAAAAAGCTTGGTTAATATGGAACAAATAACATTTAATTTGATATTTTAGTACAATTTCTTTGTATTTCCCACCTCTTTTGGTATCTTCGAGCCCTAAACTTAAGCATTAAAACATGTTAGAAGAATTGAATGATAACCTGCAACAAGCAGATGGACAAGAAGAAACAACTTCAATTGAAAACCAAACACCTATTTCAGAAGAAACTGAATTAGAAAGTCAAGTTTTGGAAGTAACTGAAAATGAAACGATTTCGGAAAAATTAGAAGAAGAAACAACTGTTTCCGTTCAAGATGAAATAGACAATCATTTGGCTGAATCAAGCGAAGAAGGTTCTATTGATAACGATTTAGAAATTGAAGTTAAAGATTACGAAAAACTTTCTTTAGAAGAATTAGTTGACGAATTGGCAACTCTTGTAGGTCATGAAAAAGCCTTAGTTTTCAAAAATCAAATTGAAGATGTAAAAAAAGCATTTTTAAATCAATTTCATCAGTTACTTGAAGAAAAAAGAGCTGCCTTTTTTGCTGAAAATGAAACGTCTACAGAATTTGAATATCATTCACCAATAAAAGTAAAATTTGATCAATTGTTAGATACTTTTCGTAACAAAAGAAATACAAATTTTAAAAATATTGAAAATCAATTAAAAAATAATTTAACGGAGAAAACAGCTTTAATTGAAGGATTGAAAGCATTAATTGCTAGTAACGATTCTAATATTTCAGAAATGTTTAAAAAATTCAACGACATTAGAGAGCGTTGGAAAAATTCGGGAGCCATTCCGAAAGACAAATACAATTTAGTTTGGAATAATTTTCATTTTCATGTAGATAGATTTTACGAAATTGTTCATTTAGATAGAGAAATTAGGGATGCTGATTTTAAAAACAATTTAGATCAGAAGTTAGAAATTATTGCCAAAGCAAAACTTTTAGTAGAATTACCAGATGTAACTAAATCTTTCAGAGAATTACAATTGTTACATCGTGTTTGGAAAGAAGAAATTGGGCCTGTTGACAAAGAAAATAGAGAAAAAATTTGGCAAGAGTTTAGTGAAATTACTAAAATTCTACACGATAAACGTGAAGCATTAGCATCT
>NZ_JBIKJY010000028.1:0-24693 GCF_044360715.1 Flavobacterium sp. | reverse complement strand
TTTTAATCCGCCAATTTCAATTGGTAGTTCTTTCAAGTGATCATTTTTTAATATTAAATATTCTAAATTAGTAAATTTTGAAAAGAAATTTTTTTCAAATTGTATAGTTTGATTACTTAAATTCAATATTTTAATATTTTCTGGATTTTTTAAGGCTTCTTTTAAATTTGTTGGTTCAGAATATATTTTTAAACTATCCAATTTTTGTCCGAAACTATTTATGCTAATCATAGACATAAATATAATGCTAAATATAATTTTCATAGTTTTTTTTATTAGTTTTAATAGTATAGCAAATATACACTCAATATTGATAGTAATACTATTAATTTTGAGATTTTAACTAAAATTTATGAATTTTACACAAAAAAACCATCGTTAAGATGGTTAATTATTGAAGTTCAAAAAAGATTACTCTTTCTTTAATTCTAATTTTTCGGCAAAGTAATCACAAAAATCGGTCATTGCACCCGCCATTTTTTCATCGCCCGTAGCCCGTTGAAACGTATCTGTCATAGCTACTAAAGTTTGATGAAAAAATATTTTCATTTCATCTACTGGCATATCTTTTGTCCATAAATCAATACGAAGGGTTTCTTTTGCTTTTGCATCCCAAATGGATAATAAAACCGTTTTGGCTTCTTCGTTATTTACGCCACCGTCTTGTGCTGACCAAGTTAATTTTTCTGGGACATTATTTTGGTCTAAATCTATAATTACTTTAATTTCTGATGTTTTGCTCATTTTTATTGGGTAAAAGGTTTTGGGTAAAGGGTTTAAGGTAAAAAATAATAGAACTCTAATTACTGTTTTTTTGGTTTGTATTTCGATTTGTTAAAAATAACGGTTGGTTCTGTTTTTAATAGTTGGTCTAAGGATACATCATTATTTTCCATATAGCTTTTTACAATTTGCCAACCCAACCATTGTCCAACTCTTCCAGGCGATTCTCTATCAATTTCCAAATAGAATTTAGTAAAAGGTCCGTCTTCGATAAAACGTTGATAATTTTTTATATTGTTATCGTACAGCAATTTTTCGTCAACTAAATAACTCCACATTTGAAATTCATTTTCAATACAGAATTTTTCTTGCATTGCTGTATATCCAATTTTTTGATAATTTGGCGTTTCTGGAAGCAAAAGATCTTTTAAATAGTGTAATTTTCCATAGTAAATCATTTCACTAATTAATGTTTTGTCTTGCGAAGGCATTATTTTTCTGAAAGCAAAATTAGTTACTAAATCCGGTAATATTTGGTGTGGCTCTAAGTTGGCTTTTTGATACTCAGAAAATGGTTCATAAAATTTATGATTTTTTCCTAAATAGGTATCTAACGAAATTAAAATTAAATCATTCGTATAAAACGCTTTTTTATCAATTAAAACTTCATTAACTAAAGTAATTACTCTTGGTGTTTTTTCTTCAGGAAAATAATGTTTAATTCTCGAAACTAACATTTCTAAATCGTCTTCAATTTTTGAATTATCTGGAAATTGTTTTGAAGCCTCTACATTTAATTCTTTAAAAATAGGATCGTTTAATTTGGCATACCAAATTGAATCTGGAAATTGCGTTGGAAATAAAAACGGATATTCATTCTTTAATTCGGGTAATGTTTTTGGAGTGGCCGCGGCATATAATTTATCGAATCGTTCGATGTTTAAATCTACTGATTTTTTAATGTCTACTTTTTCAATAGCATCATTTTTTTTACACTGAATGAAGCAAAAAAATGAAATTAGCAAGAATATTAATTTTTTCATCGTATGAAATTTACTATTTTTATCAAAAATTATTCAACTGCAAATATATAATTATATACCTATATTATTTACTAAAATTATGTCAAATAACACAACGTTGCATTTAGAAGGAATTCAAACACATATTGCCAATTGGTTAAAAACCTATGCTACAAATTCGGGTGTAAAAGGTTTTGTAATTGGAATTTCTGGCGGAATAGATAGCGCCTTAACCTCAACATTATGCGCACAAACGGGTTTTCCTGTTTTATGTGTGGAAATGCCAATTCATCAAGCAGAAAGTCACGTAAATAGAGCCAACGAACATATTCATCAATTAAAATCGCGGTTTCCGAATGTGTTTAACGAAAGAGTTGATTTAACTCCGAGTTTTGAAACGTTTAAAAATAGCGTGCCAGCTTGCGAAAATGAAGCTGCGTTGTCATTAACTTTAGCCAATACCAGAGCGCGTTTACGAATGACCACTTTGTATTATTTGGCTGGAATTCATGGTTTTTTAGTGGCTGGAACAGGCAATAAAGTAGAAGATTTTGGTGTAGGATTTTACACAAAATATGGTGATGGCGGCGTAGATATAAGTCCAATTGCCGATTTAATGAAAAGCGAAGTAAGACAATTAGCTAAATTTGTGGGTGTACCTGAAAGTATTTTAATTGCTAAACCAACTGATGGACTTTTTGGCGATGATAGGAGTGATGAAGACCAATTAGGCGCTTCATATGACGAGTTAGAGTGGGCGATGGAAGCAATGGAAAATGGAAAAACTATTGAAAACTTTGTGGGTAGAGAAGCCGAAGTTTTTAAAATCTACCAGCGATTAAATAGAATTAACCAGCATAAAATGCAACCCATTCCAGTTTGTGAAATTCCAAAATCATTAAGAAGTTAAAATATAAATTTTTAAAATCGAGCTAAAACCCGACCTAAATTTTTTGCGATTACAGAAGTTAATGATAAGTAATCTTTAATAGTTGTGAGAATTTCTGAATTATCGATAGAAACATCTGAAGTAATATTGTTTTTATTTTCTTCAATAATACTGTTTAGCAAATACCATCTGTAAGATAAAATCGTTTCATTAACACTTTGTGCTAAGTTAATATTTTTATCTTCTACTACAATTTTTCTGCTTTCCCATTTGTGTAAAATATCTCGTTCTTCAAGCATTAAAATAGAAGTAATTTTATTGGCTATTTCTGGAGAAGTTTGCGAAATATATTTATCAATTTCAAATTCGATATTTTGATTGTAGTAATTGATTATGTCTGAGTAAATGGTTTTAAACATTGGATTCGACAATTCAATTTCATCTTCTTGAAGCGCCAAATATATTTTTTCGTATACTTTATACGTGTTGGTTTCTTTGACTTCTACAATGTTTCCTGCTTCATCTTTTGATAAAAATGTTTCTGTAAAATCTTCTGTTTTAGAACCGTTAATTAATAATATTTCAATAATTTTTTGTTCCAGTTCGTATAAAATATTAATTTTTTCTGGTTGTAACTGTTCATTATTTTTATGAACTTCAAATGCTTTTTTCTCTTCGGTATATTTTTTATTGGCTTCAGAAATATCTTTCTTGAGCATTTGAGCTAAAGTATTATACAATACGTCTTCAGAAATATCCATAATGCGAGAACATTCTTTAATGTATACTTCGCGTTTAATAGTGTCAGAAATTTTAGAAATACTATTTACCATATCTCTAATTAATTCTGCTTTTTTTATAGGGTCGTTATTGGCTTCTTTAACTAATAAATCAGCTTTAAACTGAATAAAATCTTTAGAATTTTCGTCTAAATATTGTTTTAAAACCTCATACGAATTGTTTTTGGCAAAACTATCTGGATCTTCTCCGTCAGGAAAACTACAAACTTTTACGTTCATTCCAGCTTCCAGAATTAAATCAATTCCACGGATAGAAGCGCGTAAACCTGCGGCATCACCATCAAAAAGGACGGTAATATTATTGGTTAATCGGTTTACTAAACGAATTTGATCAGGCGTTAATGCCGTTCCAGAAGAAGCCACTACATTTTCAATACCACTCTGATTAAATTGAATTACATCGGTATATCCTTCAACCAAATAGCAATTATCCTGTTTGGCAATAGCTTGCTTGGCTTGAAAAATGCCGTATAAAACTTTACTTTTATGATAGATTTCGCTTTCCGGTGAATTTAAATATTTGGCTGCTTTTTTATCGTTAGTTAAAATTCTACCGCCAAATCCTAAAACGCGACCACTCATACTTTGAATAGGAAACATTACACGACCTTTAAAGCGGTCAAATGTTTTTCCGTCTTCTTGTTTTACGATGGTTAGTCCGGTTTTTTCTAAATACTCTAATTTGTATGCTTTTCCTAAGGCTTCTTTGGTAAACGCATCCCAAATATCAGGTGAGTATCCCAATTGAAATTTCTCGATAGTCTCTTTTGTAAATCCACGTTCTTTAAAATAAGACAAACCAATTGCTTGGCCTTCATCGGTATTGAGCATCGTTTTATGGAAATAATCTCGAGCAAATTCCGAGACCAAATACATACTTTCTTTTTCGTTCGCTTGTTCTATATCTTCATTAGAAACAATAGTTTCTTCTACTTCAATTCCGTATTTGTTGGCCAAATATTTTATGGCTTCTGGATACGTAAAATGTTCGTGTTCCATTAAGAAAGTAACCGAATTTCCGCCTTTTCCAGAACTAAAATCTTTCCAAATTTGTTTCACTGGCGACACCATAAAGGAAGGCGATTTTTCGTTCACAAACGGCGAAAGTCCTTTCATATTACTTCCGGAACGTTTGAGTTGTACGAAATCGCCAATGACTTCCTCTACACGAGCTTGGTCAAATACTTTTTCTATGGTTTCTTTAGATATCAATGTAACAAATTTGTTTTAGTTTGTAAAAATACAATAATTAAAAACATAAAAAAAACCTACAAGAAATTTCCTTGTAGGTTTTGAAAAAAGCACTTTTATAACTCAAATGTTATGCTTTTTTTAATTCCAATCAAAACGAATACCTAATGAAATATTGTTTTGATCTACTGGATTGTTTTTAAAAATTGGGTTTAAATCGTATTTTAAATATAATGAAGTGGCTCTGTAACCAATGTAAGTACTTAAACCGTATGTAAAATCGTTTACATTGAAATCGCCTTTTTGTTTTTCTTTAAATTTATACCCATTTTGCTCGTATTCTATAAATTGTTTTGAGTTGGTATTTACACCCACAAAACCACCTATTCCAAAACGTGCTCCAGTATGCGATTTGAATACTTTTTTATCGTCCACTATTTTTGTTTTTGAAAAATCAAATTCTAAATGCATTGGCACCACGAAATATACGTTTTTAAAATACGTTCTTTTGGCTTTTGTTTCCACACCAGCATCTACTAAAACGGTTTGATTATTAATATCTGCAAACACTCTATTGTCTGTGGCGTGTAGGCTGTTGTACATAAATCCAGCTCCGTATTTTAAATGCACTAAATTACTGTTGTTTGATAAACGGGTGTTCCAAGTTACTCCCCATTCCCAAAATCCAGAGCGGCCATAACCAAATTGAGAATTGGCTACCATATTATTGGTTACTAAGTTATTATATCCCGCTGCGAAAACGACTTGACTTGTAGTTCTTCTTGAAAGTCTTTCTTCTTTTTCCTTTTTAGATTTATATATTTTTAATGCTGGAACATTATATTCTACATAATCATTATCGTTATAATATTTAATTACTTCTTTACCATCTATAGTGTCGGTTTTGTGTCTGATTTTAGTGTTTTCATCATTTAATTTGTTTTGAATGATTGTATCAATTTGAGTTCTGTAATTATTGAGATTTGTTTCAATAAATTTTGCTGTTTTTTCTGCTTCTTTTAATTTAAGCGTTTCAAATTCTTGTAAACTGATTTTATTATTTTTATGAAGTGTTTCTAACGAATCAATTTTTTGTTTTAATTCTAATTTTTTTTGATACGAAAGAAATTCAATTTGGTATCCAACTTTTTCAATTTGAATACTAAAAGATTCCGGTTTTTTTTTCTGAGCGCAAACGGTATTTACCAATGTTAGCAGCGCGATACTGATGTACAAAATAATTTTTTGCATAATTTAGGGGGTTTTAAAAGTTAGTTTTTATTTTAAATTTTTAGTATTCGAGTCCTCAGACAACTTTAGTTGGGGTTTTTTTTGGCTGAGGTTCTCGAAGTCTAATCGTAATTTCTGTTTACAAATGCTGATTTTGCTTGTTTTAATTTTGTGATGGTTTTTTCTTTAAAGGTTTGATCCAATTCTGATTCTACAGCTTGTAATAACTCCTTTGGATTTACTCGTAATGTAGACTTAAATGAACTAATATTAGTTGGTTTCTTTTGTCCTTGCGCTTCTGCTAAAAGGGTTTCTGCTGTGGGGTAATTATAAGTCGGCTCTTTAATTTCTTGTTTGATTCCTTCTTTTTTAATTTCGTTTGCAGTAATGACTTCCTCTTGTTTTAAAAGTGTCGTTTCAAAGACTTCTAATTTAGAATTTTCTTTTTGAGCGGTATGGATAGTCGTACTTTTTTTCGTTTCTGAAGTAGTACTTATTGTCGCGTTATTTGCCAATTCATTTTCATATAAAACACTACTTTCTTCCGTACTTTGTTTGTGCGTTTCTGTTTCGGAATTTGTTTTAGATGTAATTACGACTTCAGTTGCTGGCGTTAACATAGTTTTCTCGTTTTGTTGAAAGAAAACATATCCTATACCAGAAAATAAAATAAATGTAGCTGCAATACTTAACCAAAAAAAGATTTTAGGTCGTTTTTTTTCTTCTGCAAGAGTCAACATCGCGTCTAATTTGTTCCAAGCCGTTTCGGATGGTTCAATTGTACGAAAATTGAATTTTTCTTGTATGTTTTTATTAAAATTATCTTGTTCCATTTTCTTTATTTTTTAACATTGTAATTTGAGATTGCAACATTTTTTTTGCGTGTGATAATTGCGATTTTGATGTGCCTTCTGAAATATGTAATAATTTAGCAATTTCATTATGTTTGTATCCTTCAATCACAAATAAATTGAAAACCATTTTATAGCCATCAGGCAAATTGTCTATTAAAAATTGAATATCATCTACAGAAAAATCACCTTCCATTTCGTAATTGTCTTCTGCTTCAGAATAAACTATGTCTTCAATGTTTTTATGATTAAAACTGTTTTTCTTTACTCGTAAATAATCAATACATTCATGAATCATGATGCGTTTTATCCAGCCTTCAAAACTGCCTTTGTGTTCAAATTTCTTCAAACTGGTAAACATTTTCATAAAACCCGTAATCATTACATCTTCTGCATGATGCGTGTCTTTTATATATTGTCTGCACGTACTCAACATTTTAGAAGCATATTTAGTGTACAACAAATGTTGTGCTTGGCGATTATTAGTAATCGCTTCACAGATTAGTTGTGCTTCTTCTTTATGCAATGCGATTACTTTCATAGATTTAATTAGTCAATGTGCCAATTAGTCAATGTTCCAATTTGTGTTCTTATTACTATAGACGAGAATGATTTAAAAAAGGTTGTATTGCAATTAGTCAATGTGCCAATTAAACAATATGTCAATTTATGTGCTTATTTCTACTGACGATTTAATAATTAAAAGGGTTGTATCAAATTGGCTAATTGAACATTGACTAATTGGCACATTAAAATTATATCTTTCTATCAATAACGTAGTTTACCATTAAAACAAGGGAATCTTTATATATTGATTCAGGAAAATCTTTAATAAGTACTAAAGCTTCTTGTTGAAATTGTATCATTTTATGTTCGGCATAAGATAAACCTCCCTGATTTTTTACGAAGGCAATTACTTCTTTTACTCTTTTTTTATCTTTATTGTGATTTTTTATGGAATTAATCACCCAACTTTTTTCTTTTGAAGAACAGTTATTTAGTGTGTATATAAGTGGTAAAGTCATTTTTTGTTCTTTGATGTCAATGCCTGTTGGTTTTCCGATGGCATCTTCTGTATAATCAAACAAATCGTCTTTTATTTGAAATGCCATTCCGATTAATTCACCAAATTTTCGCATTTTTTCAATTGTTTTCGATTTATCTGGCGCAACTGCACAAGCACCAAGCGAACAACAAGCAGCTATTAGTGTGGCTGTTTTTTGTCGAATAATTTCGTAATAAATGTCTTCCGTAATGTCTAATTTTCTGGCTTTTTCTATTTGAAGTAATTCGCCTTCACTCATTTCTCTTACCGCTACAGAAATTATTTTTAGTAAGTCAAAATCGTTATTATCTATAGAAAGTAGTAGTCCTTTAGAAAGTAAAAAATCACCTACTAAAACAGCAATTTTATTTTTCCAAAGCGCGTTTATGGAGAAAAAACCACGGCGTTTATTGCTGTCGTCTACTACATCGTCGTGAACTAAAGTAGCGGTATGAATAAGTTCAATAACCGATGCACCTCTATATGTCCTGTCATTTACCGTGCCACCAGAAATCATTTTTGCGGTTAAGAACACAAACATTGGTCGCATTTGTTTCCCTTTTCGGTTGACAATATAATGCGTAATACGATTTAACAAGGCGACTTTTGAAGACATAGCCAATTGAAACTTTTTCTCGAAAAGTTCCATTTCGTAGGCTATGGGTTCTTTTATTTGCTCGGTAATTTTCATTACCTCAAAGATACTACAGATTAAAGGATTAGAAAAATATTTTTTTATGATTTATTAGCTAATTGTCCGCAAGCGGCATCGATATCTTTTCCCCTACTTTTTCTTACTTTTACTACAATATTATTTCTTTCTAAAGCAGTAATATAGTCTTTTGTAGCTTGTTCGCTGGCTTGTTGGAAATTGCCATCATCAATTGCGTTGTATTCAATTAAGTTGACTTTGCAAGGTACATATTTGCAAAATTTCACTAAGGCATCAATAGAGGCTTTGTCATCATTAATACCTTTCCAAACTACGTATTCATAAGTAATTTTACTTTTTGTTTTGGCGTACCAATATTCTAATGATTCACGTAATTCTGTTAATGGAAAACTTTTAGTAAACGGCATAATTTCGTTTCGAGTGGCTTCAATTGCAGAGTGCAAAGAAACGGCTAAATTAAATTTTACAGCATCATCAGCCATTTTTTTAATCATTTTCGAAACTCCAGAAGTAGAAACGGTAATTCGTTTTGGCGACATCCCTAAACCTTCGTTTGATGTAATCATGTCAATCGCTTTCATTACGTTAGGGTAATTCATTAATGGTTCACCCATTCCCATAAAAACAATATTTGATAGAGGTCTGTCGAAATACAATTTACTCTCGTTATCTATAGCTACTACTTGGTCGTAAATTTCACCAGGTGTTAAATTTCTCATTCGCTTTAATCGGGCAGTAGCACAAAAATTGCAATCTAAACTACATCCAACCTGACTCGAAACACAAGCAGTTGTTCTCGTTTTGGTTGGAATCAGAACACTTTCAACAATTAAATCATCGTGTAAACGCACTGCATTTTTAACAGTTCCGTCTTCACTGCGTTGCATTGTATCCACTTTTACATGATTAATTACGAAATTGGCTTCTAACATAGCGCGAGTTTCTTTCGAAACATTGGTCATGCTTTCAAATGAATGCGCACTTTTACTCCACAACCATTCATAAATTTGATTACCACGAAACGCTTTATCGCCATTAGTAACAAAGAAATCTCGTAATTGCTCTTTAGATAAGGCACGTATGTCTTTTTTTTCTGCTTGCATACGGCAAAAGTACTATTAATGTGCCAATTAATCAATTTTCAATATGCCAATTTAATGAAATGCTGTTTTTATAAATTTTATAAATTTCTTGAATCGGTGTTTAAAAGATTGTAATTTGTACTTTTGTACTTTGAAATTTTAAAAAATTATGCACTTTATATCAGAAGATTTAGAAAATTACGTAGCTACTCATTCGCAACAAGAACCCGAATTATTGGTACAATTGAATAAAGAAACGCATCAGAAAATTTTGCAACCACGAATGCTAAGCGGCCATTTTCAAGGTAGAGTTTTGAGTATGTTATCAAAAATAATTAGTCCTAAATCTATTTTAGAAATTGGAACCTATACAGGTTATGCCGCTTTATGTTTGGCAGAAGGTTTACAAGAAAACGGGACATTAGATACCATTGATATAAATGAAGAGTTAGAGGAAATTCAAAAAAAATATTTTGAATTATCTGAGTATTCCAATCAAATTATTCAGCATATTGGCGATGCCATTGAAATTATTCCAACTTTGAATAAAAAATTTGATTTGGTTTTTATAGATGCAGACAAAGAAAATTACATTAATTATTTTCATTTAATTGTGCCGTTAATGAATAAAGGCGGCATCATTTTATCCGATAATGTATTGTGGAGCGGTAAAGTTTTAGAAGAAGTAAAAGCAAACGACAAAAGCACGCAAATTTTACTTGATTATAATAAAATCATTAATGAAGATGAACGTGTTGAAACCGTTTTATTGCCAATTCGTGATGGGTTGACGGTTACTAGAGTTAAGTAGATTTTTTAAACTTTAAAAAAAACGATTCATAATATTTGTATGAAAAATGAGCCATTATTATGGTTAATACCATAACTAAAAAAGTATAACTAATAATATGAAACACTTTTGAAATTTGAAGTTGTAAATTAAGTTTTATAAATACATAGCCAATAATTTGCATAGCAATCGCATGAAACATATAAATTCCATAGGAAATTGTTCCTAGATATTTTAAGATGCTGTTTTCTAAAAGTGGGATTGATTTTTTTGAAAGGACTGTTAAAAACAAACCAAATAAAATCATACTAAAAATTAAATATTGATTTTCATTAAGATTGTTTTTAAAACAATTACTTAAAAAATAGGTTAGTGTTACAAAGTAAATTGGATATGAAAATAGTTTATTAAAATTTGTTTTCTCAAGATAGATAGCGCAAAGTCCACTGAAAGTGAAAAAGAAAAAATACATTCTATATTCTTTTAAAAAAGGAAAAATAGTACTTGTGAAAAGTAGTAAATAAGCTATGGTTATTGATATTAAAGTAGTTTTAATTTTCGATTTTGGTAATAAAAAAAATAATGGAGCAATTAGAATATAAAATTGTTCTTCAATACCAATTGACCAAAGAATTTCTAAAACAATTCCTGGAGAGTTAACTCTAAAAATATTTGAAAAAAAAGTAAAATTTAATAATATTGCTTCACTAATATCGTAAGAGAAATCGGATTCAAATCCTAATTTTGGTCTTATTACATGATAATGAATTAAACCATATATTAAAATCAAATAATATAAAGGGAAAATTCGCAATATTCTTTTTTTTAAAAAACGAATTAAATTTATAGTATTTGTAGATTTTTTTTCATCGTTAAGTTGTTTTATAATTAAAAAACCGCTTAAGGAAAAAAATAACCAAACACTTTCATTTCCGTTCAAAAATATTGAAAAATCAAAACTGGAGGTAATTCCTCTTTTTAAAAAGAAACCTGGAATATGAAACAATATAACTAATACTGCTAAAATAAATCGAAGTGATGTTAAATTAGGTAACTGTTGCATTTTTTTTTGAATGTTTTTGAAATTCTTTTAAAGCAAAACAAATTACTATAATTTGGAAAGGCATCATATAACGTGAAGAATTTACAGGTCCAGAAACCAAAATATTATAAACTAGTAATATAAATAAATACCAAATTAAATTGCTGTGTTTGTTTTTTAAAATGTATTTTCCAAAATAAAAATATTTAATAATATTTATAAAAAAGATTGGGATAATAAACAAAATTATAATGATCATTTTCTCCTTAAAAATTGATTTTAGAGATTTATTACCGTTTAAGATTTCTAAAAAACCTTGTTTGCCATCTTCTTTATCGAAAAAAGTCATTATATCAAATCTACCTGGATCGAAAACACCACGAATTGCAGTTTTAAAATGATAAAAAGAGTAACTTAAAAAATTATTTTTTATTTCATTAATGCCTACTGTTTTTAAATATTCGTTTTGTTCTTTATAATTTTTGCCTATATAATTTTTGTTGTCGTAAACATTTTTGTGCCATTTATCAGCTTCAACTTTTCCAACTTTAGACGATTTGAAATAGTATAAATTATAGTTTATTAAATTGTAATTTTCTATCGAAGAAAAATGTTTGAAACCAGATTTTTGATCATTATGAAATAAGTATAATTGTAAAATTATAACTGGAAAAAACAGCCACAAGCTAAAAGTTTTGTTTTTGAATAAATAGTAAGCAAAGAATAAAAAATTTATATATATAAAAGGATAAAAAACGGGTTTTGTAAAAGCTAAAAGAACGGTTATTAATTGAATAATAATAAAATTTCTTTTTGAAAATGGCTCTAATAAAACTAATGTTAAAATGTTTAGCAATAATAAAACCATCCATTCGGACATTATTAACTGTGAATAAATAAAAATACTTGGTGTAAAAAATAAAATTACGATTAATAAATTTGAAATTTTTATTTCTAATTTTTTTAATATTTTGAAGAAAACAAAAACACTAAAACAACTAACAAAAGTTTGAACAAGTAATATAAACAGTATTGATGTATTTATAAAAAACGACAAGAAAAACGGATAAATAAAAGGTCTTTTTGTTGTTAGTTCAACATCTAGGGTGTTTTCAAAATAAGTAAAATTATTGATTGATTTTGCAATTTCTAAGTACTCGTAAGAATCTGCAAGAAAATAATTCCCAGAAAGAAATCTAAAAATTAAAAACAAAAAATAGAGTAAACCTATGTAAGCTAAAACTCTTTTTTCCTTCTTTGAAAATGTATTTAAATTAAAAAACATAATTTATTTTTCTTCGTGATATTCTTCTTCAGTGTTGATACTCCAAATATTTGATTTATCAGTAATATTGTTTTTTATATTTTTAACGGCTTGCATTGCAGTAAGCATAGAGTGATCTTGATTATTATATTTATGCATTCCATTTCGTCCAACTAAAAATAGATTTTCAAAAGTATCTGTAAAGTTTTGCACTTCATTAAATTCTGAATAAGTACCAAAATATGCAGGATATGTTTTTGGAACCTTAATAACTTTTGAATCTAATACATTTTCAACAGAATTAATAAAACCTAATTTAATCATTTCATTAGTAGCTAATTTAATCATTTTTTCTTCGGAAAAATTCCAAATTTCATCAACATCATTACAAAAATATTCTAAGCCAACCCAAGTTTTAGAAGCGTCAGCAACCATATGAGGACTCCAATTATTAAACACCTGTAATCTCCCAACTTTCACATATGATTCTTGAATATAAATCCAATTATCTTCTAATTTAAAGTTAATGTCTTCAAGAAGTAAGCCAACAGTAATGAAATCCCTATACATTAAGCCATTTGCAATTTCTTTTACTTTTTTTGGCACTACACAATTTAAACCATTTATTAATTCTATTATGGGCATAGTTGAAATACAGTAGTCAAATTCTATAATTTCTTCCTTTTTAGTTATAGTATTTACGACAACCACACTTAAAACTTTGTTATTTTCAATATTTATTGCAATAACACGGTTGTTTGGTTTTATTATTGCACCATCTTTTTTTATTTTTTCTGCAACTGTTTCCCACATTTGACCAGGACCAAATTTTGGATATAAAAAATATTCTATTAATGAAGTCTCCTTGTTTTTTTGACTTAAATCCTTTTTATTAGTTTTAAAAATGGTTAAAATAGCGTTCGTAAGTGTTTTAGTAACAGACAATCCTTTTATTCTTTGCGCACCCCATTCTGCACTGATTTCGGAACAAGGTACACCCCAAACTTTTTCTGTATAATCTTTGAAAAATGTTTTATATAATCTGTTTCCAAATCTATTAATAAAAAACTGCTCTAAAGTTTTAGGATTTTTTATTGGGAAAAGTACTGATTTTGTATAACTAATACCTATTAAAAAAGTATTAAAAAAACCAAGATTTAATATAGTTTGAAGGGATAGACTAATTGGATAATCGAAAAATTTATTATTAAAAAAAATTCTTGATTTTCTTTTTCTAACTAATAAAACATTATCAGCTTGATTAGAAATAGTAGTATCGTTTAACTCTATTTTTCTGCTTTTATTATGATAAGATATGTTTATTTTTTTATCTTCTGAATAGATTGGTAAAATTTCTTGCCACCAGTTCATTACTTCTTCTGATTTTGAAAAAAAACGATGCCCGCCAATATCAATTCTATTTCCATTATGGTTTTCTGTGCGAGAAATACCGCCCCAAAATTCACTCATTTCTATAACAATTGGAGTAACATCAGTATGTTTTATAAATTCATATGCTGCTGTTAATCCTGCAGGACCACCACCAATGATTAGTGCTTTTTTCTGAATTTTCAAGATGTAATGTATTTAGAAATAATTTTAGAAAAAATTCTATAAAATAAAAACCCAGTTAAACTACCAAAAACAAATCCTGAAATAATATCTAAAGGAAAGTGTAGTCCTAAATAAATTCTACTGTAGGCGAAAATTAAAGGATACAGAAAAATCAAGTAGCTGTATTTGTAATATCTTCTTAGAATTAAGTATACAAACATCATAGAAGCTGTTGAATTTGATGCGTGTCCAGAAAAATAACTAAAGGTGTCGCTGTCTTTCACAACTCTTATTAAGCCAGCTAATGTATCATCATTACAAGGTCTAATGCGTTGTACTGAAAATTTAATAACATCGGTAATTTCATTAGTAAACGTAATTAATGCAGCAACTGTTAGTATGGCTATTCCCAGTTTTTTAGTTCCTAATTTTTTATATAAAATAAAGAGTAAAATTAGGAAAAACGGAATCCAATTTAATTGTTTGGTAACTAATAACCATATTTCATCAAATGGTTTAGAACCTAAATTATTAAGAAATATAAATAATTTTTTATCTAAATGTATTACGTAATCCAGCATTACATTTGACGTTTTATAGGTCCTGTAGCGTTTTCAATATCTTCTTTTATTTCGGTAATGGGATTTGTAAATTCAGTTGGACTAATTGCTTTTGTCATACTTTCTTTTGCACTTGCAATTTCATCTGAGATACCACCTGTTAAACTTCGCATATCTAAACCATTATCTTCAGCACCTTTTTGAATTTCGTGCTTAATTTCGTTGGTAGCGTTTTTTAATTGTGCCATACCTTTACCCAATGCTCTTGCAATTTCTGGAATTTTATCTGATCCAAAAAGCATTAGAATTACAAGTAATATAAAAAATATTTCGCCTCCGCCAATACCAAACATAGTTTTGTGTTTTATGAATTACAAATATAGTAAAACTTAGTGTTTTTTTAGTTAAAAAGTAAAAACCATTAAGAAATTAAGTTTCATTAAGTCTATAACAATCTTAATTATCTTACTGCCTTAATGGTTTAAAAGTATTTCCAATCTGTTTATTTCTAAATAGTTTATTTCTTTTCTATTTGTTCAAATTTATCAACAACGGCTTCTTTTGGCCAAGTATTATTGGTTACATCAATGTCAGCTGTTTCTAATTTTGGATCCAATTGAATTTTAACTACTTTTTTTTCTGTTGCAAAAACACGTTTTGCAGTAGTATTGTTTCTTCTCCAAATTTGAACCGGAAATTTATGTGTTTCTGAAGTACCATCTTCAAATTGTAATTCAGCAATAATTGGCATCATTAAACTTCCTGGTTTGTCAAACTCTACTTCGTAAAAATATTTTGGATTTTTTAAAGCCGCTTTTTCTTCAGCATTATAATTTTTGTTTAAATAGTCATTTAAAGCCATTACTTTTTCTGTTTCAAGCGCTGTTTTTGATTCTGGTTTCAATTCTGCACTTTCACTATTTACTAAGTAAATCATAGGCCCACTGTTAGGCATTCTTCTACCTCTTCTGTTTACGGCTGCAGCAGCTTCTTTTGAAGCATCTTCAGTTACATAAAATTGTTTTACATTTTTGATACCTAAATCTACCACATCAGTAGAGTAGAACCAACCTTTCCAAAACCAATCTAAATCAACTGCAGATGCATCTTCCATTGTTCTAAAAAAGTCTTCAGGTGTAGGATGCTTAAATTTCCAACGGTTGGCATACGTTTTAAATGCGTGGTCAAATAATTCGTGTCCCATAATCGTTTCACGTAAAATATTTAAACCTGTTGCTGGTTTTCCGTAAGCATTTGCACCAAAATTGTACACCACATCTCCGTGGCTCATAATTGGTTCTAAAAACTGTTGGTTTCCTTTCATATAAGGTACTATTGATTTTGCTGGACCTCTATCTGCTGGGAAATTTTTATCAAATTCTTGTTCGGTTAAATATTCTAAAAATGTATTTAAACCTTCGTCCATCCAAGTCCACTGTCTTTCGTCAGAATTTACAATCATTGGAAAGAAATTATGTCCTACTTCGTGAATAATAACCCCTAACATTCCGTATTTTACTCGGTCGCTAATTTTACCATTTTCATCTGGACGACCGAAATTCCAACATATCATTGGGTATTCCATTCCTTGATCTTCAGCAGAAACAGATATGGCTTTTGGATAAGGATATTCGAATGTATATTTTGAATAGGTTTTCAATGTGTGCGCTACTGCTATTGTAGATAAGTTTTCCCAAAGCGGATTGGCTTCTTTTGGATACATAGAAATGGCCATAGGTTTGCTGTTTCCAACTTGAACCGCCATTGCATCTAAAATAAATTTACGAGAAGTTGAAAAAGCAAAATCTCTAACATTTTCAGCTTTTAAATGCCACGTTTTTTTAGTAGTTGCGAAGCTTTTTTCTGCAGCAGTTGCTTCCGCTTGATTTACAATTATTACAGGCTTATCAAAAGAATTTTCGGCTAATTGCCATCTTTTTTCTTGTTCTGCAGTATAGACTTCACTTCTGTTTTGTAAAACTCCAGTTCCATCTAAAATATGATCTGCTGGAACGGTAATTTTAACGTCGTAATTTCCAAAAGTTAAAGCAAATTCACTTCTTCCCCAAAATTGCATATTTTGCCAACCTTCAACATCGTTATATACGCACATTCTTGGGTAAAATTGAGCAATTACATAAATTTTATTTCCATCAGGAAACACTTCATATCCAGAACGACCATTTCCACCATCTTTCATATAATCGTTAATATTGTACCACCATTTGATTGAAAAAACTACTTTTTCCCCTTTTTTAAGTGGCTTTGGCAAATCGATACGCATCATAGTATTGTTAACGGTATATTTCATTCCGTTGCCTTTTTCATCTTTCACGTATTCTAAGTTAAAACCACCATCAAAACCTTTACCCATATATGTTTTGGTGAAGTTTTCTACAGATGTTGCTTGTGGCATTGTTTGAGAATCAATTAATGGTGTTTGTGAATCTCTTCTGGCGATGTTTTGATCCAATTGCACCCATAAATAATCCAAAGATTCTGGTGCGTTATTGTAATACGTAACGGTTTCACTACCATACATTTTGGATGCTTTGTCGTCTAATTCTAAATTAATTTTATAATCTGCACGTTGTTGGTAATAGGCCGGACCTGGTGCACCAGAAGCTGTTCGAAACATATTAGGCGTCGCCATTTCGGCATACATTTGGCTAAATTTATTAATGTCGGTATGTCCTTGAGGTTCTTTTTTAGTTTCTTCTTTTTTGACTTCTTGTGCGAAAGCAGTAAATGACGCAAAAATTAAGAATACAATTAGATGTAGCTTTTTCATAATTATTTATATTTCAGTTTTTGGCTGGTTTCTGTATTAGTAAACAAAAGTGTTTTTTTGTTACTATTTAAGTTCAAATGTACTAAATTTTGTTGTTCTTTAAAAATATCGGATAAAACGGTATTGGTAATTTCTAAATCTTTAATGTTGTCTTTAAAAGGTATTTTTAAATAGCAAATTACAATATTATCTTCTTGTTCTTTGGTTAAAAATTGTAATGATTGACTTTTATTATTGATTTTAATTTTTAATTTTTCGGATAAATAATTAGCAATTAAAGTATTTGCTTCCGCAATTTCATCTTTTGTAGTGATGTAAATATGCTTGTTGTGTTTTTTATATAATGCCTTTTCTAAATCGTCAATAAATAAACGTGCTGTAATTTGAACTGCTTTTTTTTCTTTAAAATAATCTATTTGAAAAACCCCAACATAAAATTTATGCAAAGTAAAAGCACTTAAAAAAGAAAACAATATTACCAGTAAGCTTAACTTTATTTTATTCATTTTTTTTAGATTCTGATTCTGTTTTTGGTATAGAATTTTCTTCTATACTTTTTTCTGGTTCAACTGGTTTTGGATAATAGGGTTGTAAATTTTTCAATTTCAAAAAATCAACTGCAAGCGCGCTCATTCGAAATGAAATTAGTGTTTTGTTTTTTGCTTTAGCCGCATTTTTTAATTCTTCATCTTCTACAATATAAAAAACAAATCCTTGTACATATTCTTCAGGAATGTGTAATTGATTCATAATGTATTCGGAATCAAAGTTACTATTTATTTTATATTGTAAAAATTCTTTTCTTTCTACTTCTAATTCTGCTTTTAATTGTTTGGTTCTTCCAGAAATAGCGTTTAGTAAAGGATCAATACTAAAAGCAGTGTTAAGACCAAACTGTCCATTAAAATCGCCTGCGGTTTTCAAACGTCTTTCAGCAGGTGTGTATTTTTTTTGTCCCTTCGGAACCAATCCTAATGACTCAGCAGTAATATCATCGGCATTCGTAACCATAATTTCTTTAATATGACGGGTATAAATGTCTAATTTTATAAAAAGTAAATCTTTGCCAAAATCTTTTTTTGTAATGATGTGTTTTTTGCCAACTAAGTGAATGGCGCTAAACATTATGGTGTCGTTTACTTTTGCTTTTATTTTAAAATAGCCGCCGTTTCCAGAAATTGTATTAATTTTGTTTGAAATATTTACAATTGTAATGCCTTCATTGTCGTTTGTTTCCACAATGATTTTCCCCTTAATTATAGAATCGTTTTGTGAAACTATAAATTGAAAGGTTAGTAATAAAAAAATTTGTAAAAAGGTTCTCAATTATTTTGATGTTTCGGGTTGTATTGTCTTTAAGTATGCTACAGCTAAATCTGCTAATTTAAACATTTTCTTATATTTATCATTACCATTTAAAATTTCATACGATTTTTTATCTTCTCCAATATAATATAAAAATCCATCTATATAATTTTCAGGAATTTGTAATGTAGTTACAAAATAATCTTTCTCAAATTGATTTCTAATTTTTTCAATTAACATTTCTTTTTTCTCTATTTCTAAATTTCTTTTAAGTTCTTTGTTGTAACCTGTAATTAAATTAATTAATCCGCCAATTCCAATTCCGCCACCTCCCGATTTCATTCTTCTTTCTGCTACGGTGTATCTTTTTTGTCCTTTTGGCACCAAACCTAAACTTTCAGCTGTTATGACGGTTTGGTTTGTAATTAATATTTTCTCAATTAATTTAGACCTTGGCGTCATTTTTACAAATAATAAATTTTGTCCAAAATCAGTTTGATTTATTTTTAATTTAATTACATCAAAGTGTAATGATGAAAATAATAAAGTGTCATTTACTTTTGCTTTTATTGTAAAATAGCCGCCGTTTCCAGAAATTGTATTAATTTTGTTTGAAATATTTACAATAGTTACTCCGTCATTGAAATTGGTATCTACAATGATTTTCCCTTTAATTATAGAATCGTTTTGTGAGACAACCATTTGGGAGAGAAAAAGTAAAAATATTTGTATATATTTTTTAATAGTAAACAGAATTAATTTTCTGTAAAAATAATAGAACAAAATTACATTCGATATAAAATTTTGTTAAGAATAAAGTAAATTTATTATAATATATGAAAAAGGCGCTTATTGCAAGTACATCGACTGTTTTTGGAGGTACTTTTTTAGATTATTTATTACCAACTTTAACAGAACATTTTGCATCTGTTTCTAATTTAATATTTATTCCCTTTGCAAGACCAGGAGGAATTACTCACGATGAATATACGGAAAAAGTAAAACCGTTTTTTAAACAATTAAATATTGAAGTTAAAGGAATTCATCAGTTTGAAAATCCAATTGAAGCGATACAAAACGCAGAAGCCATTTTTACTGGTGGAGGAAATACGTTTGTTTTAGTAGATATGTTGTACAAGTATAATCTATTAGATGCCATTCAGAAAGTGGTTGAAAGCGGAACGCCCTATTTAGGAACAAGCGCAGGAAGTAATATATGTGGTTTAACTATGAATACTACAAATGATATGCCAATTGTGTATCCGCCGAGTTTTAGAACGTTAGGATTGGTTTCTTTTAATTTAAATCCGCATTATTTAGATCCAATAGAAGGTTCTCAACATATGGGAGAAACGAGAGAAACGAGAATAAAAGAATTTCATCAGTATAATTCGCAATCTGTTTTAGGATTAAGAGAAGGAAGCTGGTTAGAAGTATTAGGAAATAAAATTATATTAAAAGGTGATTTGCCTGCGCGACTTTTTCAGCAAGGAAAAGAACCAATTGAAATTGAAACTGGAGCTGATTTAAGTAACTTAAAATAAAAAAGCCTCAAAAAAATTGAGGCTTTAGAGCGAAAGACGAGGGTCGAACTCGCGACATTCAGCTTGGAAGGCTGACGCTCTACCAACTGAGCTACTTTCGCGTGGTAGAATTTTAAAATTCAATAAGTTTTAGAGCGAAAGACGAGGGTCGAACTCGCGACATTCAGCTTGGAAGGCTGACGCTCTACCAACTGAGCTACTTTCGCATTTTTATTTTGGTGAGTGCAAATATAATATGAAAAACCGATTAATTGCAAGTTTTTTATAAAAAATAATAAAAAATATAAAAAACAATCTTGTAATTTATTAATATATAACACGTTATGGACAAAATTTCAATCAAAAAAATCAATTATTTAGATACTTTTCCAGTTAGAAGTGCCGTCTTAAGACAAGGAAAACCTATTGAAACGTGCTCTTTTTTAGGTGATGAAACAGTTGGTACTACACATTTTGGTTTATATATTGAAAATAATATAATAGGAGTAGCTTCTGTTTTTACATCTAACAATGAAAATTTCGATAATAAAACTCAATTGCAATTGCGTGGAATGGCTATTCTAAAAGAGTATCAAAATATGGGTTTTGGAAAGTTGTTGATTGAAGAGATTTTTAATTTTATTGAATCAACTCAAGTTGAATTGCTTTGGTTTAACGCTCGAGAATCGGCAGTACCTTTTTATGAAAAATTAGGTTGCATTAAAAAAGGTACTTCGTTTGAAATTCCTGAGATTGGCACACATTTTTTAATGTATAAATATTTTAATATTTAATTTGTAATCATTTTTGCTTTACACACAAAATACCAGTATTTTTTGGTAAATTTGATAAATTTCAATTGAATGAAAAAGGTTTTATTTTTTAGTCTTGTACTAATTGTTTCTATTGTGTCTTTTAAACTCTGTAAAAATGATGATTTCAAAGTAAGCGAAGATTATTACGATACCATTAGAAAAATTACGATTCACGCCATTCCTGAAGATATATTGTCGGATAAATCGGATAGTATTAAAAGTATTTATGCTGCATTTGGAAACCACGAAATATGGGTCGATGCGGAAAATAGAGAAGATTTAATCGTACAAATAGAAAAATCAAAATACGAAGGATTAAATCCTCAAGATTACAATATTAATAAAATATTTCAATTAGAAGTTAGGTTGGATTCGTTAACTTTAGATGAAAAATTAGCGTATGATATTTTATTAACTCAATCCTATGATAAACTTTGTAATCAGTATTATAGAGGGAAATTAAATCCTGATGAGGTATATGAAAATTGGGATTTGTTTGATAAACCGCTTTCTATGGCAAACCATTTGAAAGCAGCAATTTCTTCAAAAAAAGTAGCGTCTTCTATTAAAAATTTATTACCAAATCATCCTATTTATTCTTCGTTAAAAGAAGCATTAGTCTTAATTGATAAAATGCCAGAAAGTAATTTCGATTCAATAAATAAATCTATAAAGATAAAATATAACGATACTTTAAAAGTAGTAAAAGAAATCAAAAAACGATTGGTGTATTGGAAAGATTTAGACGAAAAACAAATAAATTATTCCAATATTTACGATAGTTCAATGCTTGAAGCTGTAAAGAAATTTCAAGCAAGACACGGTTTATTAGCAGATGGAGTTATTGGTTACGGCACCATTAAAGCATTAAATTATAATGTAGAAACCCGTCATTCACAAATTTTAGCCAATTTAGAACGTTGGCGCTGGTTTCCAAGAGATTTTGGTGAGCAATACTTATTAATCAATTTGCCGGAATATTCATTGCATTTTATTAAGAATCAGGATACTTTAGCTACACATAAAATTGTTTGTGGGAAACCAAAAAGGATGACACCAATTTTAGATTCGAAGTTATCTAATTTTGTTTTTAACCCTACTTGGACGGTTCCTCCAACAATAATTAAAGAAGATTTATCAGTAGAAGCAGCAGCAAATAGAAGTTATTTCACCAGAAATAGAATTCTAATTTATAACGCAAAAAACACTATTATATCTCCCTCAAATTGGAATCCAGATAAAGCAACAAGTTATAGATATGTTCAAAATCATGGATATAACAACTCACTAGGTGTAGTTAAATTTAATTTCCCTAACCATCATTCGGTGTATTTGCATGATACTAATCACAGAGATTTTTTCGATTTATCATTTAGGGCATTAAGTTCGGGGTGTGTTCGGTTACAAAATCCGGTAGATTTGGCTAAAAAAATTCTAATAAAACAAGACAACGAAAGATGGGCAAGCGGAAATGAAATCGATACTATAATTAAAAAAAATAAAGCACCTTATTACATAAAAATAAAAGAACCAACCTACGTACATTTATTATATTGGACAAGTTGGTTAAACGCTTCGGGTTTTCAATTTAGAGACGATATGTACGACTTAGATAAAAAATTGTACGATAAATTAAGAAACTAATTTAGATTTATTAACGTACAATCTAGTAGGATGATAAATAAATAGTACCGATTTATTTTTTATAGTTTGAATTAATTTAGGCGCAATAGCTGTTGCCACTGCAGGACAACCTTGGCTTCTGCCTAAGTAACCTTGTTTATTTGCTAGTTTTCTAGAAACATATTCAGCACCATGAATTACGACAGCTCTTTCTCTAGCTTTATCGTTAAGTCCAAATTCTAAGCCGTCTAATTTTAACGAAATACCATGTTTTCCAATATAGGTTTCACCAGTTAAATAAAAACCTAAACTACTTTTATAAGATTCATTTTGGTTGGAAAACGATTTTGCAAATTCTTTTCCAGATTTTATACCATGAGAAACTAATGTTTGTAAAATCACTTTTTTGTTAACCATATCAATTACCCACATTCTGTCTTTTGTAGAAGATAAAGAGAAATCAATAATCGTTAAAATATTATTTTTAATTTTCCCTTGCGCTTCTAAAGCGGTGTAACCTTCAAATGCTTTTGTAAAAATTTCTAATTCGGGTAACGAAAACCCTTCAGGTTGAATCTCACAATATAATAATTCCGATTTTTCTTTAATATTATCTGTTTCATTTTTCACCATTGCAATTGGTTTCACAACATTTGTTGCAAATTCATTGGTTTTAAAAGTTGATTTCATTAGGCTCACTTTAGCTGTAAAGCTTAACAAAAACACTAAAAAAAGGAATGGCAAAAATTTATAATTCATTGTTTATCTTGTTGTTACAATTAACTGCAGATGCACAAATATAATAGTAATTTTGAATAAAAAAAATAAATTAGTGTTTTTTAACGATATTTTTTAACGTTTTGTCGGTAATATAGTTTTTATGATTGTAGAATTTTTTAAAATTTTCTAAATAACAAAAATTAACATTTGATTATGAAACAAATTCGGCAATAGTTATACTAATCAATATTATTTACTAAATATTTAATGAAGTACTTTCAAATTTTTAATATAATTTTTTTATTTCAACTATCTTTTGCTCAAGAAATGGCAACATCAAATCCATTTTTGCCAGTAAACAATAAAAAGGAAATTAGCACTCTAAAAATTAAAAATCCTATTAAAATTGACGCATCGCTAAATGAAGAAGATTGGAAAAATGTACCAATAGCAAAAAACTTTGTTATGTTTAACCAAGAAAATGGAAAGCCAGAATTACCTGAACTTCGAACAGAAGTAAAAGTACTGTACGATGATGATGCTGTTTATATAGGAGCAATTTTATACGACAATGAACCTTCTAAAATTTTAAAAGAAATTTCAGAAAGAGATAATTTTGGTGCTACCGATTTTTTTGGAGTGTTTATTAATGGTTTTAATGATGGTCAGCAAGAATTTAGTTTTTTTGTAAGTGCTTCTGATGGGCAAATGGATTTAGTAAGAACTACAGAAAATGAAGATACTTCTTGGGATGCTATTTGGGAAAGCAAAGCAAAAATTACAGATATTGGCTGGGTAGTTGAAATGAAAATTCCGTATGCCGCACTTCGTTTTTCTGAGGAAGAGAAACAAACTTGGGGTATTAACTTTTTTAGAGAATTGAGAAGAAACAGACAAATGTTTACTTGGAATCCTGTAGATAACAGAAAAGGTTTTTTTACGCAACAGTCAGGAATTTTAAAGGGTATTGAAAAAATTAATACACCAACACGTTTATTTTTGATACCCTATTCTTCTTTTTATTTAAATAGTTTAGGTAAAGATAAATCGTTCGGAACTATTAAAGGGGGGTTAGATTTAAAATACGGATTAACCGATGCATTTACTTTAGATATGGTTTTAATTCCCGATTTTGGTCAAACCAGATTTGATAATAAGATTTTAAATTTAGGCCCTTTCGAACAAATATTTGATGAAAAT
>NZ_JBIKJY010000013.1:0-66712 GCF_044360715.1 Flavobacterium sp. | reverse complement strand
CATCGCAATGCGAGACATCGTTTACAACTGAAAACCCAGCCGATTGATACTGCTCGTCGGTAAACACTCGAATGTCTGAACTTTCAACAAAAAGCTCTACTTCTGGATATGTAGCTTGTAGACTAAGGAGTTCATCAGGTGAAAAAACCACTCTGCGATCGGGCGGTGTTTTTCTTTCTTTAAGGAGTCCGAATTTCATAATTTGCAATATTGTAACTAAAGAATTAGTATATGTTACAAATATAACATTTTACTTTAAGCGTACAATGTTTTTTTTATTGAACTATTCCTAGTATTTTTGCCTTTCTTTGCTAAAGTAAAAACTACTGGGGTCGACTGGTTTTGACAGCGAGTGGAATTAATTAGTAAGCACGTCGAGCATTGTATGTTTAGCTCGTAAATCCAAATGTACACACCTATAAACGGCGAAAATAATTACGCTTTAGCTGCTTAATCTGAATTATAGTAAGATTTGCCTAGTTCCGACCAGGTCGGAAAGCTAGATTTTCCTCAACAGCCTTGGTTTATGGCGTTTGACATAGGAGAACCGTAAAAGTAAACCTAGGAATGGTAATGCTTTAAATCCTTTCCGACACTGATAAAGCTAAGTTAAAAGTGGCTGTTTTCTGCCTTGCTTTTAAACGAAAATTCAAGAGGAAACTAAGCGTGTAGAACCCTTTTTGATTGCTTGTTTGGACGAGAGTTCGATTCTCTCCGACTCCACTTTTTAAAATCGTAATTATTTTATTTAAAAATAGTTACGATTTTTTCATTAACTTTAGTTATGTTTTCTAAACAATGATGGTGTCACTCCTTTTTTATTTAAAAAAACCCTGTTGAAATAACTCAATGTTTCAAAACCACAATCAAAAGATATTTGGTTAATTGATTTATCTGATTGAACCAATAATCGGCAAGCTTCATTGATTCGTAATTCATTCAAATAATCGGAATACGTTTTACCTGTCGCTTTTTTAAAAAACTTGCAAAAATTACTTTCGGTTAAATAAACAAGTTCTGCCACTTCTTTTAAAGAAATTTTATTATAAAAATTGTTTTGAATATAAAGACACACTTTATTAATTCGCATTTCGTTTTTCTTTGAAACTACGTTATGAAAAGTATTTGATGCGATGCTTTTTGTTTGTTTTTTTGATAAATTATCTAAAATAGAAATCAAATTAATAATTCGATCCATACCATTTGTGGTGGATAAATCAATTATTTTTGAAACTATCGACACATCAGCCTCAAAACTAATTCCTCGTATTGCGTTTTCAAGCATATTTTTTATTGATATACTTTCATTTAATTCTAAAAATGGAGCAATAAATTCATTTGAAAATTGAATTACAACGGCATCTGAGTCTATATCATCATTGGATTTTCCTGACCATGTATGTGGTAAATTACTACCCAGTAAAACTAAATCACCATCTGTAAAATACTCATATGAATCACCTACAATCCGATACCCTTTTCCTTTTACAATATAGGTCAATTCATATTCTGGGTGATAATGCCATTTAAATTGAAAATAAGGAACTTGGTACCGAAAAGCATGAAAACTAGATGTTCCTTTATTTGATTTGATATCTTCTAAAATAGCTTTCATAACAATTAATTGACATTATAACCTAAAAATGAATAAATAAAATTCAATATAGTGTTACAAATTAACAATTTTATGTTAAATCAAACAAACAAGTTTAAATAATTTTGAATATTAACTTTTAATAAAATAATTTACTTTTAAATCAATACACAATGCAATCAATATCAGAATTTCTTAACGAACCGTATTCATTGACTTCAGAACAAATTGATTTTTACCAAAAAAATCGATACATCAAATTGAAAGAAGTGCTAAATCAAGAAACAGTTGATTTCTTCAATGAAGCGATTACCAAGCAAGTAAATATTATGAATCAAGAGCAAACGGCACTTGAAGAAAGAACAACTTATGGAAAAGCGTTTCTGCAATTATTCAATTTGTGGTTAGAAAATGAAGTTGTTAAGGAACTGATTTTCAGTAAACGTATTGCAAAAATAGCATCAGATTTGATGCAAGTAAATGGTGTTCGATTATACCACGACCAAGCCTTATTTAAGGAAGCTGGAGGCGGCATTACGCCTTGGCACGCCGATCAGTATTATTGGCCATTGGAAACTGATAAAACGGTAACGGCTTGGATTCCGTTACAAGCTACACCACTTGAAATGGGTCCGTTAGAATTTAGCGCAGGGAGTCATACAATAGTAGAAGGACGCGAGTTAGAAATTGGTGATGAAAGTGAAGAATTGATTCAGAAGAAATTACGTGTAACCGATTTTCAGCATGTGATTGAACCATTTGCCGTGGGTGAAATTAGCTTTCACTCGGGTTGGGTTTTTCATCGTGCAGGTGCAAATGTTACCAACGAAATGCGAAAAGTAATGACCATAATTTATATGGATAAAGATATGAAATTAAAAAATCCTGAAAATCAAAATCAAATTCACGATTGGAATACTTGGTGTCCGGGCGCTAAAGTGGGTGAAATAATTAATTCGCCAATTAATCCTGTATTATATGCTGAATAATATGGAAATCAAATACATATGTACCTATTGGGGTTGTGAACATCTTTCAGCAAAACAATTTCTATCAAATGTGTTGGAAAATGACTACGATGGTGTAGAAATTAATTTTCCTGATGACGAATATTTTGTTGCGGAATTTAATGCTGAATTAGAACGCATCAGAAATACTATAAACCCTAATTTTATTTTCATAGCGCAACAAGTGCTCCCTAATAAAAAAGAAACAGTTAACGAATATATTGATAGAATTACACAACGTTTAGAATTTTTAATCCAACTAAAACCAAATTATATTAATTCTCACACAGGAAAAGATTTTTTTGATTTTAGTGATAATTGTAAAATCATTGAAATCTGCAATCAACTTACACGAGTTTCTGGAATACCTATTTGGCATGAAATTCATCGAGGGCGATTTTCATTTCATTTAAAAACATTAGTTAGTTACTTGGATATTTTTCCAAAAATAAATTTAATAGCCGATTTTTCACATTTTTCTGTAGTTTCCGAAAGTAATTTACACGATCAATTCGATTTGCTTTCTAAAATATACCCAAATATTAAACACATTCATGCACGCATTGGTTTTGAACAAAGTCCACAAGTAAACAATCCGTTTGCACCAGAATGGAAAACCTATTTAGAGCTGTATTTAAGTTGGTGGAAAGAAATTATAGCTATTCAAAAGAATAAAAAAAGTGTAATTTGTACCATTACTCCAGAGTTTGGACCTTTTCCCTATATGCCTCAAGAACCATTTACTAAGAAACCGCTTTCTAATCAATGGGAAATAAACCTTCAAATGAAAAACTATTTACAACAAAATCTTTAAATCATATGGCTAAAAATAACAAAAACTACATTCTTTTTATAGCATTAAGCGCCGCATTAGGTGGTTTATTATTTGGCTATGATACAGCCGTTATATCTGGTGCTATCGGAAATTTAACCGAATTTTTTCATTTATCGCCTGTTGAAACAGGTTGGGCAATTTCTAGCGCATTGGTGGGTTGTTTAATTGGTGCTTTTTTCTCCGATTTTTTAAGCGATACGTTTGGACGAAAAGTAACCATGCTGATTACAGCAGTACTTTTTATCCTAAACTCTATTGGAACGGCCTTCCCTAATTCGTTTACGATGTTTGTACTATTTCGTATTGTTGGTGGAATTGGTGTTGGAATTGCCTCTATGGTTGTACCTATGTATATTGCCGAAATTGCTCCGCCTAAACGACGCGGCGCCTTAGTAGGAAATTATCAACTGGCAATTGTAATTGGTATTGTGGTGGTTTATTTTGTAAATTACTTTATCGCATTACAGGGTGATGCCAATTGGAATTTGAATATCGGTTGGCGATGGATGTTTGGCTCTGAAATTATTCCTTCGCTCCTATTTCTAATTTTTATTTTTCTAATTCCAGAAAGTCCTAGATGGTTGTTTCAAAAAGGCGAAACCAGCAAAGCCATTGCAGTTCTTCAAAAATTAAATACGGCTGAAGAGGTAGCTCAAGTTCAATCTGAAATTGAAAATTCATTACATCAGGAAGATAAAAATCAGTGGAAACATTTAGGTACTCCAATGTTTAAAAAAGCACTTTTTGTAGGAGTGGGACTTTCTATTTTACAACAATTAACCGGAATTAATGCCATTTTATACTTTGCGCCAGAAATCTTTAAAAGCTTAGGAAGTTCTACCGATGTTTCGCTATTAGAAACCAGTATTCTAGGTGTAGTGAATTTAATTTTTACTTTGTTTGCCATTAAATTAGTAGATAAAATGGGTCGAAAACCACTACTTTACATCGGTTCTATCGGTATGACTATTGCCTTAGCTGCTGTTGGGCTTTTCATATATTTTGATGCTGTTGGTAATTGGGTATTACCATTCTTATTGCTATTTATGGGCGCTTTTAGTATTTCTTGGGGTCCAATCGTATGGGTATTATTATCTGAAATTTTTCCGACTAAAATTAGAAGTTTGGCTTTAGCAATTAGTGTTTTTATTCAATGGGTAGCTAATTTTGTAGTAACACAAGTTTTTCCTAGTTTAGTTGAAAATCAGTGGTTAAAAGATAACTTTAATGGTGCATTTCCGTTTTATTTATTTTCTGTAATCTGCTTATTTTCACTTGTTTTTGTTTGGAAAAAAATTCCCGAAACAAAAAATAAAACCCTTGAAGAAATGGATGCATTATGGAAATAAAAAAAGTAGTATTTAGTTCTTTGTTTCTGCTTTACATATTAAATGTAAATGCTCAAAACAATACAAAATTTGTAAATACATTTATTGGAACCGATGGCACAGGTCATACATTTCCGGGACCTTCTATGCCTTTTGGAATGGTGCAACCAGGACCTGATAATTCTATTGAAGGTTGGAACCATACCAGCGGTTATCAATATAAAGACACTTTATTGTTGGGATTCTCTCAAACGCGTTTCAGCGGCACTGGAATTGGTGAAATGGGAAATATCCTTTTATTACCATTTGATGAAAAAATAGCAACATTAAAAAATAGTTATTTCAAAACTTCGGAAAAAGCAAGTGTGGGTTATTACACCTTAACTAAAAAAGACGCCATTAAGGTTGAACTTACATGTTCTGAACGAGTAGCTTTTCATAAATATACTTACCCTGAGAAACAAGCGCAATTGTTGTTGGATTTTCAACACGGCATCCAATTTTTAAACGATAGTTTGGTGTTAGAGAAAGATATTAAAATTGAAAACAACACAACGATTTCAGGGTATTGTAAAACCAAAGGATGGGTAACCAAAAAATATTTTTTTACGATACATTTTGAAACTCCTTTTTCAGAAATACAAGAGCTTCCGAAAGGTAAAAAGCAAAATGCACCGATATTTAAAATTGATTTTGATTTAGCTGATAATAAAATTTTACAAACAAAGATTGCATTATCTACTGTTAGTATTGAAGGTGCACAATTGAACTTGAAATCTGAGATACCGCATTGGAACTTTGAAAAGGTAAAACTAAATGCAGAGAAAGTTTGGAATGATTATCTCAACCGAATTGACATCGAAGCACCTCAAAAACAAAAAGAAATCTTCTATACTTCGCTATACCATTTATTATTACAACCCTCAAATATTGCCGATGTAGATGGAAAATATCGCGGCGCTAATGATGCAATCAATAATGCTCCAAATAAGGAATACTATTCCACTTTATCCATTTGGGATATTTACAGAGGCGCTTTTCCGTTGTTGCAAATTATTGTGCCTGAAAAAATTGATGGTATCATAAACACCTTATTATTGCATCATAAAGCGGTTGGATTTTTACCTATTTGGACGGCTTGGGGACAAGATAATTATTGTATGATTGGCAATCACGCAATACCGATGATTTTATCGGCTTATACCAATGGCTTTAAGGGTTTTGATAAAAACGAAGCACTCAAAGCCATGATTGAGACTTCAACCAAAAGTCACATTAATTCCGATTGGGAATTGTATAATCAATATGGCTATTATCCCTTTGATAAATTAGATAATGAAGCGGTTTCAAGAACGTTAGAAAGCGGATATGACGATTGTTGTGTGGCGAAAATGGCTGAAAAATTGAACGATAAAGAAACCTATTCAAGTTTCACCAAAAGAGCTAATTTCTACAAAAATCTATTTGATACATCAACCCAACTCTTTCGAGGAAAAGATACCAATGGCAATTGGAGAACGCCATTTGACCCTTTGACAGCTACCTCACCCATGAACAATCCAGGCGATTATACTGAAGCAAATGCTTGGCAATACTTTTGGACTCCAGCACAATATGATGTAGAGGGTATGAAAAATCTATTGGGAGGAACCTCAGCTTTCACCAAAAAACTGAATGATTTTTTTACCATTGAAAGCGTCAATCCAAATAAATTTTTAGGACAAGAAGCCATGATTGGACAATATGCGCATGGTAACGAACCGAGTCATCATATAGTTTACTTGTATGCTTTTTCAGACACACCAAAAGTGGGACAAAAATACATTCATAAAATCATCAACGAATTTCACAACAATACACCAGATGGAATGATAGGAAATGACGATTGCGGTCAAATGAGTGCTTGGTATATTTTATCTTCATTAGGATTTTATCCTGTAAATCCAGCAAATGGCGAATTTGTTTTGGGTGTGCCTCAAGTCAAAAACGCAACAATCCATTTAAAAAATAATAAAAAATTTACGATTAGTACATCTAATTTTTCTGAAGATAATAGTTATTCAAACACTCAAAAACTAAACAATATAGAATTAAGTAAACCAATTATAAACTATTCGGATATTATAAATGGCGGAACACTTCATTTTCAAATGACAAATCAATACTAATTATGAGAAATATTCATAAAACACTACTAATTTTGACTTTATTCTCTTTGACATTACATGGTCAAAACCAAAATAAAGTTGCTGAAAAATATCAAATACTACCTTTTGGAAGCATAAAACCCACTGGCTGGCTGAAGACACAAATGCAAAAAGATGTTGATGGTTTTGTGGGCAATTTGGATAAATTGTTGCCTAACTTAATCAATGACCCAATTTACAGTACAGGTAGATTACATAAAAATAGTACGGTTAAAGATTTAGGGAACAATAAAGAAGGTGATGCAGAAGGAAGTGATCAATACAAATGGTGGAACAGCGAAACCCAATCCAATTGGTGGGATGGGTACATTCGAAATGTAATCCTATTGAATGACAAAGCAGGGCTTAAAAAAGTAGACCAATATGTTCAAAAAGTTTTGAAATCGCAAGATGAAGATGGATATATTGGTATTTACGATAAAGAATTACGTTATAATTTCAATTCAGAAAATGGCGAATTATGGTCAAAAGCTACTATGTATCGTGGTTTACTGGCGTATTATGAGTATTCAAAAGACAAAAAAGTATGGAATGCTATTGTTAAAGCTGTAGATAATGTAATGACAAATTATCCAATAGGTAAATCAAGTCCGTTTGAATCAGGCAAAGCTTTTAATGGTGGTGTTTCACACGGATTAACGTTTACCGATGTTTTAGATAAAATGTATCAAATCACAGGCAATAAAAAATACGTAGACTATGCCCTATTTTTATTTTTGGACTTTAGCAAAACCTATCAATCCGAAAAAGATGTTCAATTAAATAATATTTTAAATCCAAATTACAAACTACAATCGCACGGTGTGCATACCTATGAGCATTTACGTCCTTTATTAGTTGCCACTTATGCTGCTAATAATTCTGAATTACAAAAAGCACTAGAAATTTATATTCAAAGAATTGAACAAGCTACAACGCTAACAGGTGGAGCAATTGGAGATGAATGGATTGCCGAAAGAACTGCAGATGCAACACATGTAGGTTATGAATACTGTTCGTTACACGAATTATTGGACAGTTATACCGTTTTGCTGCAAAAGCAAGGAAATCCTAAAACGGCAGAAGCAATAGAAACTATTTTCTACAATGCAGCTCAAGGTTCCAGAAACCCGAATCATTCTTGTATAGCTTATTTAAAGACCGATAATTCGTATGAAATGATGGGTACAAAAAATGGTGAAGTGGAGCCCAACCGCAATCAAACAAGATACAAATATTCGCCGGCGCATCAAGATGTTGCGGTTTGTTGCAATCCGAATGCAGGAAGAATTACTCCTTATTTCATTGAAAAATCATGGCTAAAAGAAAACGAAAATACGCTTGTAAATGTGATTTTAATGCCTAATTCTGTAGAAACAAAAATTCAAAATCAATTAATTAAAATTGAAACTATTACAGAATATCCTTATGAAAATACATTTACCTTCAAAATTTCAAATCCTAATTATGTACAACCTATCATAAAAATTAGAAAACCATCTTGGGTTACTAAAGTTATAACTAATGAAAGTTATGTTTTGGAAAATGATTTCATAGTTATTGATAGAAAATTTGGGAATGAGGATAAAATTCAAATTGAATTTAAAACCGAAATTCAAATTAAAGAAGATGCAAATCAAGAGAAATACTTTAGCTACGGTGCATTGTTTTATGCGAAACCCATCGATGCTATTGAGCAAAGAGGAAAATCGTATTTCACTCATTTTAATGATTTAACCTATAAGCCAATAGATACCAATCGTTTTGAATTTATTGAGGATAATCAAGCTACTTTCAATAATGGTCAAATTATTTTCAATGCCAAAAATAAAATAACCAATCAAATAGAAGATATTAGACTTATCCCATTTGGGAAAACCATTTTAAGACAAGTTAGTTTTTAAAACAAAAAACCTCGATATAACTATCGAGGTTTTTTTGTGATCGCGCCAGGATTCGAACCTGGGACCTACTCATTAGAAGTGAGTTGCTCTATCCAGCTGAGCTACGCAACCTAAATTTTTTATGCATTTGACAACCAAATGTTGTCGGGGTGGCAGGATTCGAACCTGCGGCCTCCTGCTCCCAAAGCAGGCGCGATAACCGGGCTACGCTACACCCCGAAAAAAAAGCGGAGAGACAGGGACTCGAACCCTGGCGACAGTCACCCGTCGACAGATTAGCAATCTGCTCCGTTACCACTCCGGCACCTCTCCTATTAATTCCGCAAAGAATTATCCTTTTTTGCGGTTGCAAATATAGGATAACATTCTTTTATTTCCAATTAAAAAATAGTATAATTTTTAAATTTAAAACAAACCTGCTAAATATCAACATCATACAGAAAAAATCATATTCTACTTCTATTCATTTTTTCTTTTGAATGTCTGGTATATCTCATTAAAAAAGCAATAAATTGTTTAAAATTTGGTAAAATTTTGTTACTTTCGCAAAACAAAATTGAAACAAAATGAATAAAAAAGTAGTAATTGTATCCGCTGTGAGAACGCCAATTGGAAGTTTCATGGGCGCATTATCAAGTGTACCTGCAACTAAATTAGGAGCAGCAGCGATTAAAGGTGCTTTAAATAAAATAAATTTAAACCCTTCTTTAGTAGATGAAGTAATAATGGGTAATGTGGTTCAGGCTGGTAATGGTCAAGCACCAGCACGTCAGGCAGCATTGTTTGCAGGTTTATCTAACGAAGTAATATGTACCACTATAAATAAAGTTTGTGCTTCTGGAATGAAAGCAGTAATGCAAGGCGCTCAAGCAATTATGGCTGGAGATGCTGAAATTATTGTTGCTGGTGGTATGGAAAATATGAGTTTAATTCCACATTATGCACATTTAAGAAATGGTGTAAAATTTGGTCCTACAACTTTTGTGGATGGGATGCAAAAAGATGGGCTTATTGATGCTTACGATGGAAATGCTATGGGTGTTTCTGCAGATTTATGTGCTACAGAACATAGTATTTCTCGTGAAGAGCAAGATAATTTTGCCATTCAATCGTATACACGTTCAGCTACTGCTTGGGATGCTGGTAAATTTGATGCCGAAATTGTTCCTGTGGAAGTACCACAAAGAAAAGGAGATCCAATTATAGTTTCTAAAGACGAAGAATACACTAATGTAAAATTAGATCGTATACCTACTTTGGCAGCTGTTTTTACAAAAGAAGGAACAGTTACTGCGGCAAATGCTTCAACTATTAATGACGGTGCTGCTGCATTGGTATTAATGAGTGAGGAAAAAGCAAATGAATTAGGTTTGAAACCTTTAGCATACATTAAATCATACGCAGATGCTGCACAAGAACCTAAATGGTTTACAACAGCTCCTGCAAAAGCTTTACCAAAAGCATTAGACAAAGCTGGGATTTCTATTTCAGATGTTGATTTTTTTGAGTTTAATGAAGCATTTTCAGTTGTAGGTTTGGCAAATGCTAAAATTTTAGGATTAGATAATGATAAAATAAATGTTAATGGAGGTGCTGTTTCATTAGGTCATCCATTAGGATGTTCTGGTGCTAGAATTATTGTAACTTTAATTAATGTACTTGAGCAAAACAATGCTAAAATTGGTGCTGCAGCTATCTGTAATGGTGGTGGTGGTGCTTCTGCAATTGTTATTGAAAGAGAATAAATTATAACGGCATGTTTGGAATTTGTAATTTAGGAATTGTACCCATACGTAGTGAAGCCAGTGATAAAAGCGAAATGGTTTCACAATTGCTATTTGGCGATACATTCAAGATTACGGAATCTACATCTAAGTGGACGAAAATACAAACTACATTCGACACTTATGAAGGTTGGATTGATACAAAACAATTTCAAAAAATTACCGAAAACCAATACCTTATTTTAGAAAAATCGGAAACTGTATTAAATGGGGAATTAATTGATTTTATTTCTTATGATTCGAATCAACTAATGCCTATTCCACTCGGTAGTTCTCTACATTTTTTAGATGTAAATGAAATTAATACATCGAATTTTCAATTTGAAGGTCAAAAAGAATGTGGCATAAAATCTAAAGATAATATTTTAAAAACGGCATACTTATATTTAAACGCACCTTATTTATGGGGTGGAAAAACGCCTTTTGGAATTGATTGTTCAGGTTTTACCCAAATGGTGTATAAATTAAATGGATATAAATTATCAAGAGATGCTTCACAACAAGCAATTCAAGGAGAAGCATTAAGTTTTATTGAAGAAAGTGAACCTGGAGATTTAGCTTTTTTTGATAACGATGAAGGAAATATAATTCATGTTGGAATTATGATGGAAAACAATTACATCATTCACGCTTCAGGAAAAGTTAGAATTGATAGAATTGACCATTTAGGGATTTACAATGTAGATACTGGAAGGCACACTCATAAACTACGAGTGATTAAGAAAGTGATTTAAAAATAAAAAAAACGCCAGAACTAAATTCTGGCTTTTTTTTACTAATCTATTCTTGTTAATTTCAATGCTTTCGTTTCTGAAATTTTTAATGGAAACTTTTCAATAGTAACAGATCCAGGATCTAATCCAAATGCTTTTTCTTCAGATAAGCCCATCTTTTTTAACAAATTATAACCATCTAAAATTAGTTTTTCATAAAACGGTAAAGCATTGTCATAGGACATGAATTTTTCTATTAATACAAATCTAAAATCGCTAATAATTTTATGTTTATGTAAAGAAGTATATCTACTTGTTAAATCTACTTCTCCCCTTTTTTGCATGTCTTTTACAACTTGAGCAAACATTTTATTGAATTTTGGTGCGACTCTAAATCCTAATCTAAAATCAACACGAATAACATCGTCATGAATAAATTCACAAACTCTGTATTCCATTGTATACGGTTCATCTACAACATGAACGTGAGCAAACCAATAAATATCAGCACGCTTTGGACTATTATTAATAATAGAGTATATAATTTTTGATTCAATTTCGTATCGGTTATCGGCACTTGTTAAATATACTAAATTTGTAGCATATTTTGCAATAGATTCATCTCTACTTAAATCTTCTAAAACCGGTAGGTATTTATCCAATTTCACAAATTCAACAAATCTGTTTCTAATTTTTCTTGCAAAATACCAACATGTCATTACGGTAAATAATACAAATGCAATAATTAAAGTAATGTATCCACCTTCGCCAAATTTATGCATACAAGCATATAAAAAGGCCAATTCTATAATCAAATATGTAATTACAATTACCCAAATAAAGGTTCTATTATATCTTTTAATTATCATATAAAAATTCAGCAATGTAGTTGTCATTAACATCGTTAAAACAATTGCTAAACCATATGCAGCTTCCATTGCAGCTGCTTTTTCAAAATAAAGCACAATAAAAATACAACCTGCCCAAAGTAACCAATTTAAAGAAGGAATATATAATTGTCCTCGTAATTCTGTTGGATATTTAATTTTAACTTTTGGCCAAAAATTCAAACGAATGGCTTCATTAATTAAAGTGAACGAACCACTAATTAATGCTTGTGACGCTACAATTGCGGCTAAAGTTGCAATGGCAATTCCAAAAGGTAAAAACCACTCTGGCATCACTCCGTAAAAAGGGTTTGTAATTCCAGCTTGTGCTAAAGTTTGACCATCATGTTGAATTAACCAAGCACCTTGACCTAAATAATTTAAAATTAAAGTTGCTTTTACAAAAATCCAGCTAATTCTAATATTATCTTTTCCACAATGTCCTAAATCAGAATATAAGGCCTCTGCTCCTGTTGTACATAAAAATACAGCGCCTAAATATAAATAACCTCCATGAATTGAAAGTAATTTATAGGCGTAATACGGATTTAAAGCAGAAAGAATATCAACGTTATTAATGGTTTGAATTAAACCTAAACCACCTAACATAGCAAACCAAACAAACATTACAGGTCCAAAAAACTTTCCAATAAATTTAGTACCAAACTGTTGAATAGCAAATAATAACGTTAGAATTATTATTACAATGTACATTATATATTTTTCTTCAAAACTTGGGTACATTGTTTTTACACCTTCTATAGCTGATGAAACAGAAATAGGTGGTGTAATTATACCATCGGCTAATAACGTACATCCACCAATTATGGCTGGAAACAATAACCATTTAATTTTAGCTTTTCTAATTAAAGCATATAAAGAAAAGATTCCGCCTTCACCATTATTATCAGCTCGAAGCGTAAGAATAACGTATTTAATTGTGGTTTGAAGTGTTAATGTCCAAAAAATACATGAAATGGCTCCTTTTATGATATCTGAATCTATAGGATTTTTTCCAATAATTGCATTAAGAACATACAAAGGAGAAGTTCCAATATCTCCATAAATAATACCTAGCGTAACTAGTAAACCGGCTGCAGAAAGTTTGTGCAAGCCATGATGACCTTTTTCCATTTTCAATTTTATAAAACGAAATACAAAATTACAAAAACAATATGTTTCAAATTGAATTTTATAGAAAAATATTTTACTAATAAATTCGGTATGAAGTACAAAAATTACTTTTAAATTCTAATCAAATACTTATCTTTGCAATCTTATTAAAATTTCGAAACATGCGTATTTCTTATAATTGGCTAAAACAATTTATTAAAATAGACTGGAAATCAGATGAAACAGCTGCTTTACTTACCGATTTAGGTTTGGAAGTTGAAGTTGTTGAAGCTTTTGAAAGTGTTACTGGTGGACTAAAAGGTATTGTTGTAGGGCATGTTTTAACATGTGAAAAACATCCTGATGCTGATAAATTAAAAATTACAACAGTAGATTTAGGTGATGGAAACGAACCTGTACAAATAGTTTGTGGAGCCAACAATGTTGCCGCTGGACAAAAAGTTCCTGTAGCTACAATTGGAACAAAATTATATGACAAAGACGGAAATGCTTTTGAAATAAAGAAAGGAAAAATTAGAGGGCAAGAAAGCCACGGAATGATTTGTGCCGAAGACGAAATTGGTTTAGGAACTAGTCATGATGGAATTATGGTTTTGTCCGACGATTTACAACCAGGAACGCCTGCAAGTAAAGTTTTTAACATAGAAGTTGATGAAGTTTTTGAAATTGGTTTAACTCCAAATCGTGCGGATGCCATGAGTCATATGGGAGTTGCCCGTGATTTAAAAGCAGGATTGTTACAATCAAACGTAACTACTGAATTCATCACGCCTTCTGTAAGTAAATTTAAAGTCGATAAAAGAACCTTAAAAATAGATGTAAAAGTTGAAGATGCTAAATTAGCACCTCGATATGCTGGTGTAACTATTTCTGGAATTACTGTAAAACCATCGCCAAGTTGGTTACAAAACCGATTAAAAGCAATTGGACTTACTCCAAAAAATAACATTGTTGACGTAACAAATTACGTATTACACGAATTAGGGCAACCTTTGCATGCTTTTGATGCGAATAAAATAAGTGGAAATAAAATAATTGTAAAAACAGTTTCGGCTGGCACAAAATTCACAACTTTAGATGGTATAGAACGTGCTTTACACGAGGAAGATTTAATGATTTGCGATGAATCTGGACCTATTTGTATGGCAGGAGTATTTGGTGGTGCAAATTCTGGAGTAACGGAAACTACTACTAATATTTTCTTAGAAAGTGCTTATTTTAATCCAGTTTCTATTAGAAAAACCGCAAAGCGTCATACTTTATCAACAGATGCTTCATTCCGATTTGAGAGAGGAATTGATCCACAAATAACAGACTATGCGTTAAAACGTGCTGCTTTGTTAATCCAAGAAGTTGCAGGTGGCGAAATCACTTCAGATTTAATTGACATTTATCCTAAAAAGATAGAAGATTTTAATGTTTTTCTATCTTTTGAAAAAGTAAATAAATTAATTGGAGAAGAACTTAAAAAAGAAACCATTAAAAATATTTTAGCTTCATTAGATATCAAAATCAATAGTATTTCAGATGCTGGTTTAGGATTAAATATTCCTCCGTACAGAGTAGATGTGCAAAGAGAAGTTGATGTTATTGAAGAAATTCTTAGAGTTTTTGGTTACAACAACATTAAAATTCCCAATAAAATTAACGCATCGGTTTCAAATTCATCAAGAACAGAGGAATTTAAAGTGCAAAATATAATTGCTAATCAATTGTGTTCATTAGGATTTAATGAAATGATGGCCAATTCGTTAACCACTTCAAATTATATTGCTTATTCTGAACAAATTCTTTCAGAGGAAACCGTTACAATGTTAAATCCATTAAGTAGCGACTTATCTGTAATGCGTCAATCGATGTTATTTTCTGCATTAGAATCTGTATCTTACAATGGAAATAGAAGAAATTCAGATTTAAAATTATTTGAATTCGGAAAAACGTACCATAATATAGAAGGAAAATATTCAGAAAAAAAGCATTTAACCATTACAATGTCGGGAAATGCAACTTCTGAAAATTGGAATGTTGCTCAAAAGCCAAGCGATTTCTTTTTATTTAAAGGATATATCACTGCTATTTTGTCAAAATTAAATATCGAAACGAAAGTTAAAACGGTTCCTGTTACTCACGATATTTTTGCTGAAGGAATGGGATTTGCCATTGGAAATGAAGTGATTGCCGAATTTGGAACCATTAAAAAATCAGTTTTAAAACATTTCGACATCAAACAAGATGTGTTTTTTGGAGATGTAAATTGGGATGCGATTCAAAAATACGTTTCAAATAAAATAAAATTAGTTGATATTCCTAAGTTTCCTGAAGTTAGACGAGATTTGGCTTTATTGGTAAATCAATCGGTAACTTTTGAACAACTATATCATGCTGCTAAACAAACAGAAAAATCGTTATTAAAAAATATCAACTTATTTGATGTTTACGAAGGGAAAAACCTACCAGAAGGAAAAAAATCGTATGCCTTAAGTTTTGTTTTACAAGATACTTCAAACACACTAACAGATGTTCAGATTGATAAAATTATGAATAAATTACAAAGCAATTTCGAAACAAAATTTGAAGCGGTTTTAAGATAAAATAATTATAATAGAATATATAAATCCTTTTAATTTAAAACTTAAAAGGATTTTTTTTGTGTAGCTCTGTAATTTCTCTGCGAATCTTTGCGTAATTATTTACTTTAAAAAACCTGCCGCTTTAATTTCTTTATGAATTTGAAGAATATTTTCTGGTATTTCAGCCTCTAAAATCCAGTTGATATCTAAACTGTTATAGTTTGCCGTTTTTAAAAGCATCTTGTGCTTAGAAATATTGACTCCTAGCCTATTCAAATCTTCTTTGAAGTCTAATAGAAAATCTTCGTGAAGTGCCTGAATTAAAAGTAGAATTTTAAAAGTTCGAACAATTACATAATTATAAAATTTAGTTGATTTTTGTGGCTTTGAATGCGTCAAAGAAAAATCATTTTGCTCTATAACTTCATTTAGCATTTGTAAATTCAAGCTAATTTCTCCAAACTTATCTTTTGTAATTTTCACGTGATGCGAAATTTTTCCGCTGATGTTACGCATTTCAATTGCGATATAATCTAATGAATGAAAATTCTCAGAAAAACGATGAATTTGTTTAGAAATATTTATTTCCATTATTTTTCGTTTGTCTTCAATAGAATCGGTGTCTACTAATTCAAAAAATAATTTTTCTGCTAAATCCATGTCTCTTCGCAACAATCTTAAAATAAGTTTGTCTTTCTCCTTTTCAGGTAATTCTTGAAGCGCTATTTTAAACTCGGTATCTTTAAACATATTTATAAGCTATGAATTGGCTAAATTAAAAAAAAAAATCCCAATCATTTCTGATTGGGATTAAGTATTTAAAAAATTAGAAAATTATTTTTTCTCTGATTTTTCCATTTTTGCTTTTAATTCCATTAATGCATCAATATCACCTAAAGTAGATTTTTCAGCATTGTTTGAAGATGAAGCTACATTGTTATTGCTTGATTCGTTTGAAGCAGCTTTGAAGTTTTTCTCTTCTTCTTCTCTGAAAGTAGCAGTATGTGAAGCAACAATTCTTTTGAATTCTTTGTTAAATTCGATAACTTTAAATTCAATTGAATCACCTTTTTTCAATTTTTTACCATCTTCTTTTTCTAAATGACGTGTTGGAACAAATCCTTGAACGTCTTCAGAAAATTCTACAGTAGCACCTTTGTCAACAATTTCAGAAACAGTACCAGTGTGAACTGTACCTACTGCGTAAGTAGCTTCATGTTTGTCCCAAGGATTATCTAAAGTTTGTTTGTGACCTAAAGATAATTTACGAGCTTCAACATCTAATTCTAAAACTACAACATCTAATTTGTCACCAACGTTAACAAATTCTGATGGATGTTTGATTTTTTTAGTCCAAGATAAATCAGAAATATATACTAAACCATCAATTCCTTCTTCTAATTCTACGAAAATTCCGAAGTTAGTAAAGTTTCTTACAATTCCTGTATGTTTAGAACCTACTGGATATTTCTCAGTAATTCCAGTCCATGGATCTTGTGTCATTTGTTTAATACCTAATGACATTTTTCTATCATCTCTATCTAAAGTTAAGATAACTGCATCTACAGTATCACCAACTTTAACGAAATCTTGAGCAGAACGTAAATGTGTAGACCAAGACATTTCAGAAACGTGAATTAATCCTTCAACTCCTTCAGCTACTTCAATGAAAGCACCGTAATCAGCTAAAACAACTACTTTACCTTTTACTTTATCACCAACATTTAATTCAGCTGATAAAGCATCCCATGGATGAGCGTTTAATTGTTTTAAACCTAATTGAATTCTTGTTTTCTCGTCATCAAAATCTAAAATTACAACATTTAATTTTTGATCTAATTCTAATACTTCGCTTGGATGATTGATACGAGACCAAGATAAGTCTGTAATATGGATTAATCCGTCTACACCACCTAAGTCAATAAACACACCATAAGAAGTAATGTTTTTAACCACACCTTCTAATACTTGTCCTTTTTCTAATTGACCGATGATTTCTTTTTTCTGAACTTCGATATCTGCTTCGATAAGCGCTTTATGAGAAACTACTACGTTTTTAAATTCGTGATTAATTTTCACAACTTTAAATTCCATAGTTTTGTTTACGTATTGATCGTAATCACGGATTGGTTTCACATCAATTTGAGAACCTGGTAAGAAAGCTTCAATACCAAATACATCAACAATCATTCCACCTTTAGTTCTACATTTAACAAAACCGTTAACAATTTCTCCAGTTTCGTTAGCATAAATAACTCTATCCCATGCTTTGATTGTTCTTGCTTTTTTGTGAGATAATACTAATTGACCTGTTTTATCCTCACGGATATCAATTAATACTTCTACTTTGTCACCTACTTTTAAAGATGGATTGTAACGGAATTCGTTTAAAGAGATAACTCCTTCAGATTTAGCGTTGATATCAACAATAACATCTCTGTCAGTGATTCTTACAACTACTCCTTCTACTACTTCTTCATCAGAAGTTGAGATGAATGTTTTGGATACTAAATCTTCAAATTCTTGAAGGTTACTTGCGTCAATAGGGTCAATTCCTTCAGCATAATTATGCCAGTTGAAATCTGCTAAAAACGACTCTTGGTCTTTGATTAATTCAGACATGCGTGTTTAATTTGTATGTTGTGTTTGTTTTGAGTTTTATTATGCAGGTTAAAACAACAACAGTGATTTACATAAATATTTGATTACCAATTGAAAACTCTACTCCGCCAAAAGGTGTGCAAAGATACTATTTTTTTGATAAATACAAATAATTTACAGGAAAAAGTGACAACAATTAAAACAATATTCCTAAAGAAAGTTGCACTACATTGTTTTTAATGTCTGAATTGGGTTGTAATTTTGTTAAGCCTACACAATATCTAGCTTGAGCAAAAATTGAATTCGTAATTTTCAATCCTAAACCTGCATTTGCTGAAGCATCAAATGTGTTGGATTTTTGTACATCAAAATTATTTTTTTCATTCAATAAGAAACCCACTTGTGGACCCATATCTAGTGTTATGCTTTTAGAAAGGTGAATTTGTAGCATTGCAGGTATAACGATATATCCCAACTCATTTTTATAATCAGCAAGTGCTGTCTCGTACGAAGCTCCTTGAGTAGTATAAAGCAATTCCGGTTGAAACGACAAACCTTTTGTTAGCCCTATTTTCGCTACAATGCCCGCATGATAATTTACAATAGCATTTGTATTTATTTTTGAACCCGTAACATTTGCATAATTCGCACCAGCTTTTATACCAAATTGAACACTTTGAGCGTAACTCATTTGGACTAAAAACAAAACAACAAACCAATTCTTAATGACTTTTTTCATCTTTATTTAATTTTAAAATTATTTATTATTTTATAACATTACTCTTCTAACTTCTCATTCACCAACTCTATTACCAATTCAAATTGTTCGTTTTTAGTCAAGTCTGAATTGTCAATTTCAATGGCATCATCAGCTTTTATTAATGGTGAATCTTCTCTGTGCGTGTCAATATAATCGCGTTCTTGTACGTTTTGAAGTACTTCTTCAAACGTTACCCGTTGCCCTTTTTCAAGTAATTCATCGAAACGACGTTGGGCTTTGGTATGTGTACTTGCTGTCATAAATAGTTTCAAATCGGCATTCGGAAAAACAACGGTTCCTATATCTCGACCGTCCATAACGATACCTTTATTTTGTCCCATTTGTTGTTGCTGTTCCACTAATTTAGCTCGAACTTCAGATATTTCAGCAATTTTACTAACTAACCGTGAGACTTCTATAGTACGAATGGCTTGTTCAATGTTTTCATTATTTAAAAACATTTCAGCAAAACCTAGTGATTCATTAAAATGAAATTGTAATGAAACATTGGATAAATTTTTGATTAATCCTTCAGCATCTAAATGTGTTTCAGAAACAAAATTATGCTGCATAGCAAAATATGTTACCGCACGATACATTGCACCGGTATCTACATAAATATAACCCAGTTGTTTAGCAATTTGTTTGGCTAATGTGCTTTTTCCTGTCGACGAAAATCCGTCTATTGCTATGGTAATTTTTTTCATATTTTAAACATTTGTTTTCCCTTTACCTTTTACCCTATTAATCTAAATTAATCATCAAACCAAAGATACTCGAATTTGCTGCAACTGTATAGCGTGAATGTGAAAAATCAAATCGTACCTTATTAAATCGTAAACTAAATCCAGCGGAAATTCCAGAAAAATTTCTTTGATCGATAATATTTAATTCTTGTCCTCTTCTAAAATTATATCCTAAACGAATATTAAACGCTTTTTCTGGAAACAACTCCGCTCCTATAATTACGTGTCGCAACGCATTATTAAAAAACGATACTTTTTCGGCTTCCGAAGCACCATCTAAACTACTTTTTGCTCTATTCGGATTTGCAAATGCGATGTTCCATTGTTGCAAATTTTCAAAAGTCAGGTGCCATCTAATAGGAACATTTTCTACTAACTGTGAAATTCCAGCTGTAATTTCAAAAGGCAGTTTCTCTCTCGTGGTTTCATAGGGTGTTATTTGATAACCAATATTTCTAAAAGATAATCCGTAATTAATATCATTTTTATCATCAATATATAAAAATCCAATATCTGTCGCTACACCAAATGAATTATAAGATTCTAAAGCTGACGTAATTAATTTCACATTAGTTCCTGCATAAAAATTCGTCCATGGCAGATTATAAGAATACCCAAACGACAAAGCACCTTCAGAACCTGTAAAACTATTTGTAGAATTACCGACTTCGTCATAACCATCAAAATTTCCATAGTTAACATAATTCGCACCAATATGAAAAGTTTGTACATGTCTGTCCCATGTATATGCGTAATTTGCAGTCCCATAGGTCACTTCACCGAAATAATTACTATAACTGGTAGCCAATTGATTGTGCATTTTTGGGTTAATAGTAGCAGGATTAAAAATTGCTTGATTTACATCGTAATCCACAATAGTTACGGTTTTTCCACCTAATGCCGCTTGTCTTGGCGATTGAACTAAATTTAAAAACTGATATACCGATTGCCCTCCTACTTGCGCATAAATAGGTAAAACAAAGACAATAAATATCGGTAAAAGTTTTCTTAGCATGTTTCTGTTATTCTATAATAACGCAGATGCGAAGATAAAATTATATATTAGAATGAGAAAATTTAGTTTTAGTTGTTTTTGAATTGCTTTATAAAGAATTATTTAGCAGGTAAAAACTTTATTGAAACCGAATTGGTACAATAACGCTGCCCTGTAGTTTCTTGAGGTCCGTCATCAAAAACATGACCTAAATGCCCACCACATTTAGCACACATGACTTCTGTACGAATCATACCATACGAGGTATCTTTATGATATATGGTTGCACCTTTAATTGCTTCATCAAAAGAAGGCCATCCACAATGTGAATCAAATTTAGTATCTGATGTAAATAACGGATTTTCACAAGCAGCACACACATACATCCCTTTTTCGAAATGTTTGTCGTATTCTCCAGTATAAGGGCGCTCGGTTCCTTTTTCTCTTAAAACAGTATAGGCTTCTGGGGAAAGTTGAGCTTTCCATTCTGCATCTGTTTTCACAATTTTAAAATCCATAGTATCTTTTTTTGAAGTCGATTTTACTTGTTCTGCATTTTTATTTTGACTGTTACACGAAACAAAACTAAATGCCAATAAAATAATAAATATATTTTTCATAATTTTTTTATTTCTATAAAATTACAAAAAAGTAAGACTCGTGAATTAAAAAAATTAAATTTTAAGGAATTTATAACTATTGTTAATCGGGATAAAAATAAAAAAACCAGAATTCATTTCTGGTTTTATATTTTGATTTGCATTTACTTTATGTATAATGTTTTTATTCTTGCTATAGGTCCACCACATTTCACTTCGTGGCAACTGACACAAGCGTCTACCATTGTATTAAAACTTTCTTTACTGTTTTTAGAATCGTAAATTTCAGATTGTGTTTTTAAGAAAAACCCAGATTTAGTATTAAAAAAATCGTCTCTATCTTTTCCTTTAGTCATTGTAGCTTCAGAAATATTCAAGAAATATTTAGGCATTTCTCCTAATGAATCTTTTTTAATTATTTTTTCACGAAGTTGTTTGTTATGCACATACATTTGCTCCATTAAAGCTGCCATTTCAGATGCTTCATACATTTCAAAATCGGCTTTTGGTTTTTCACAAGTTGAAATTTCTTCTTCCGTTTTATTTTGATTACAACTTATAAATAAAACAGATAAAAATAGCACGTAATATTTCATTACTTAGATATTAAAACGCCGTGAGCTAAAAATTTGTATTCCGTTTTTGGTGCTATAATTTTTGCGATTTCTTCTGGAGTTTTTCCTTCGTCTTCAGCATAATGCTTTAATTCTGCTACAGAAGTTTCTTCCACAAACGCTTTACCTTCAATAATAGTTTCTCTTTTTTGAGCATTCATAGGTACAAAAAAACCATAATCTTTAAACTTAACAAATGCTGTTTCTTCATTTCCTAAATCTAAAGTCATCCAACACCCTTTGTTTTGACAAATTTCATTAATTTTTGAAGCTACTTTAACTGCTAAAGTATCTCCTTTTTTTAACGTTTTATATTTTTCTAATAAAACCTCTTTTGATACGGCACTCTCTTCCGTTATTTTCTCACCAAAAGCTGCATATACAGGTTTAGATTCTGTTTTAGTTTCCTTTTTAGTACAGGAAATTGTTAGTATAAATAATGGTAAAATTAATAGTATTCGCTTCATAATTATAGATTTATTAGGTGAAATAAAAAACAAAATTAATCAATAATACGAAACTTTGTTAATAATTATTGAAAAAATGAATCTTCAACAATATTTTATTTAATAAATTTGTAAAAAATTCGGAAATCCGATATATATAAAAAAACATAATGAGTAGCATAACAAACGATATTAAAATCATAAAAAACCCTACTTCAAAAATTAATGAAGTAGATTTTGAAAACCTAACCTTCGGAAATACGTTTACAGATCATATGTTAATTTGTGATTTTAAAAATGGAGCTTGGGAACAACCAATAATTAAGGCGTACGAACCATTTACAATTGACCCTTCTGCCAAAGTGTTTCATTACGGACAAGCTATTTTTGAAGGAATGAAAGCCTATAAAGATGCTAATGACGATGTATGGATGTTTCGTCCAGATGAAAATCATACGCGATTTAATAAAAGTGCTGTTCGTATGGCAATGCCCGAAGTTCCTGAAGAAATTTTTATTGACGGATTAAAATCGTTATTGAATTTAGAAAGAGATTGGGTGAAGTTTGGAAATGGGAATTCATTATACATTAGACCGTTTATGATTGCTATTGGAAGCGGCGTAATTGCGCAACCATCTTCACAATATCGTTTTATGATTATTTTATCGCCAGCTAAATCATATTATTCTGGAGAAGTAAAGGTAATTATTGCAGAACATTATAGTCGTGCGGCAAATGGTGGAATTGGCGCTGCAAAAGCCGCTGGAAATTATTCAGCACAATTTTATCCAACAAAATTAGCAAATGATTTAGGATATCAACAAATTATTTGGACTGACGACGCCACACATACAAAATTAGAAGAAGCAGGAACGATGAATGTATTCTTTAGAATTGGAGATACGTTATTAACTGCTCCTACTTCGGAACGAATTTTAGATGGTGTTACCAGAAAGTCTGTTTTAGATATTGCTAAAAGAGATAATATAACCACAGAAGTTCGCCCTGTTTTAGTAGATGAATTAGTTGCTGCTGCAAAAAATGGTACGTTGAAAGAAATTTTCGGTGCGGGAACTGCTGCAGTTATTAATCCGATTGTAGGTTTCTCATATAAAGAAGAATATTTTGAATTACCTAAATTAGAAAATTCATTTGCATTAAGTTTAAAAGAAAAATTAAATAATATACAATACAAATTAGCAGACGACACGTTTGGTTGGACGGTTAAAGTATAATTTATTTTAATACTCATAAAAAAAAGCAATTAGAAATCTAATTGCTTTTTTTATAACTTATAATTTCGATTAAATTAATCTTCTTCTATTTGTACTGCTTTACTGTACACGCGCCATTTTTCAATACATGACGTAATTTCTTCAGGGATTTCACTTGTAAAACGTAAAAATTCACCAGTTGTAGGATGTTCAAAACCTAGTGTTCTAGCATGAAGTGCTTGTCTAGGTAATGTTTTAAAACAGTTATCTATAAATTGTTTGTACTTGGTAAACGTAGTTCCTTTTAAAATTTTATCACCTCCATAACGTTCATCATTAAAAAGGGTATGTCCGATATATTTCATGTGTACACGAATTTGGTGTGTTCTTCCTGTTTCTAATTGGCAAGAAACCACAGTCACATAACCTAAACGTTCAATAACTTTAAAATGTGTAATCGCAGGTTTTCCTTGCTCACCTTCTGGATAAACGTGCATTTGCATTCTATTTATCGGATGACGGTCTATGTTTCCTTCAATAGTTCCTTCGTCTTCTTCAATATTTCCCCAAACTATAGCATAATATTCACGTTCTGAAGTTTTTGCAGCAAATTGTTTGGTCAAATGCAACATAGCTTCTTCTGTTTTGGCAACGACTAAAAGTCCTGAAGTATCTTTGTCAATTCGATGAACCAACCCAGGTCTTTCACTGCTATTCATTGGTAAATTATCAAAATGATACGCCAATGCATTTACTAAAGTTCCTGAATAATTTCCGTGTCCAGGATGCACTACCATTCCTGCAGGTTTGTTTACAACAATAACTTGATCATCTTCGTAAACAATATCAATTGGAATATTTTCACCTTTTAATAAGTGTTCATACGGCGGATGTTCAAGCATCACTCTAATTACATCGTCCGGTTTTACTTTATAATTGGATTTTACAGCACAATCGTTTACGAAAATAGTTCCCGCATCAGCTGCTTTCTGAATTTTACTTCTTGTAGTATTTTCAATACTGTTTATCAAAAATTTATCTATACGTAAAGGTTGTTGCCCTTTCGCTATTTCAAACCGATGATGTTCATATAAATCTTCATCAGCCGTTTCATTCTCATCAATAAATTCTTGCATTATTCTATACTATCGTTAATTTGTTCATTATTTGGGATTGAATCTAAATCTTCATCTTTAAACATATCTTTCCCGTCTCCTAAGACAAAATCGATTTTAGAATTTTTCATTAATTTATCACCCGCTTTTACAGTTCTTCCATTATATGAAACTTCAAGAACAATATCTTTTGCTAAATCTGGAACATATTTTAATTCGCCTTCTACTAATCCTAATGCTCTTAAAGCATTTGTAGCCTGACGAAATGTTTTGTTTTTTAAATCTGGAAAAGTAACCATAGCATAACCGCCAGCATTTAGCTTTACGTAAATTTTACGACCATTTTTTACTTTTGAACCTGCAATTGGATCTTGTTCTACGATAGTATAAGGCGGGAATTCTGGTTTAAATTCAACTGTATCTAATAAAAAAACTTCTAAACCTTCCTCATCCAGTTTTTCTTCGGCAATTTCTAATTTCATTTTAGATAAATCTGGAACCTTTATTTCTTCGCCGTGATTGGTACTGAAATCTAAAAACTTCACAAACACTACTAAAAATAGGATAACAATCACTAATGCAAAAAATAAATTTTTGAAAAATGTGGAACTGGTTAAAAACTTTCTTAAACTCATTGAAATATATTTTCGCAAATATAAGAAAAGTAAAACATTTTATGATATTTTTGTATAAAACAGAAACAATTATTTTTTTATGAAGATAGCAGTTGTAATGGGCGGATATTCAGACGAATCTGTAATTTCTTTAAGAAGCGGACAACTTATTTTAAACCATTTAAATAAAGATATACACGAAGTTTACGAAGTTCATATTCTAAATGAAGGTTGGTATGTAAAAATGGGCGACCAAAAATTACCTATAAATAGAGCCGATTTTTCATTTGAACACAATGGAAATTCTGTAAAATTTGATGTGGCTGTAAACACCATTCACGGTACTCCAGGCGAAGACGGTCATTTACAATCCTATTGGGAGTTAATTGATTTGCCTTACACCGGTTGTGGGTTCTATCAAAGCGCATTAACGTTTAGTAAACGCGATACGTTATCCGTTTTAGGAAAATTTGATATTCCAAAAGCAAATTCGGTTTACGTTACTAAAGGGCAAGAAATTGATGGTGAAAGAATTGCTAAAATGTTAGGTTTTCCATTTTTTGTAAAACCCAATCAATCTGGTAGTAGTTTAGGGATTTCTATGGTAAAAGAACTGTCAGAATTAGACAAAGCATTAACATTTGCTTTTGCTGAAGACAACGATATTTTAATTGAATCACAACTAAAAGGAGTCGAAATTTCTGTTGGTGTGATGAAATTGAACGGAAATACAAGAGTTTTAGGGATAACAGAAATTGTTTCTGGAAATGATTTTTTCGATTATGAAGCCAAATATTTAGGAAAATCAGAAGAAATTACGCCTGCCCGATTGTCTCACGAAGTTTCAGAATTAGTAGAACAATCTGCTACCAAAATATATGAAGCTCTAGGAATGCAAGGTTTTTCTCGAATCGATTTTATTGTGATGAACGACATTCCACATTTTATCGAAATCAACACCAATCCAGGATTAAGTCCACAAAGTATATTTCCACAGCAAGCCGCTTACGCTAATTTAAATTTTTCAGATTTATTAGAAAACGAAATTAAATTAGCTTTGGAAAGAAAACCAATTTGGAAGAAATAAACCAATTAGTGTACTAACGGAATCAAATATTTAAAAATATTAATTATGAAAAAAGCAATATTCCCAGGTTCTTTTGACCCAATTACAAACGGACATTACGATATAATTAAGCGTGGTATTTCTTTATTTGATGAAGTAATTGTAGCCATTGGTATTAATGCTGATAAAAAGTATATGTTTACTTTAGAAGACAGAAAACTTTTTATAGAAGACACTTTTAAAGACGAACCAAAAGTAAAAGTGATTACCTATACAGGCTTAACTATCGATTTATGCAAAGAAGAAAAAGCCCAATTTATATTACGTGGGTTGCGTAATCCAGCTGATTTTGAATTCGAAAAAGCAATTGCACATACGAACAGACGATTGTCAAAAATTGAAACTGTGTTTTTATTAACCGCTGCAAAAACATCATATATATCGTCAAGTATTGTGCGTGATGTGATACGAAATGGTGGCGATGCTTCGGCTTTTGTTCCAGATTCAGTTATTGGTAAAATATAAGTTAGAATAAAAATATACTCATTTTTGTCATTTCGACGTAAGGAGAAATCACATAAAACTATTAAAAATATGGGATTTCTCCTTACGTCGAAATGACAAGATTAAATAATTTAATCCTGTAATGCGTTTTTAACAACGTCTCGAGCAACTTCAATTTTATATTTTTTGCCTTTCATTTTTTCATCCTTAATATTTTGAAGTAATGGCACCACTTTAGCATATTTTACTGCGGCAAACGATACGAAATCTTTAACTTCAATTAAACCTAAGTCGCCTTTTTCTAATTTTCCTTTTTGAGAAAAGAAACCTAAAATATCTACTTTATTTAATTTATTTTTCTTACCACCACTAATGTAAATCGTTTTAAATTCTGGTGGTTTCGGGATGACACTATAATTAGAAACATCAATTTTCTTCATATCATAATCAATGTAATCTACTTTTTTCTCACTTTCGTGAATAATAATGTATGCCGTTCCAGATGCCATCATACGTGCGGTACGACCATTTCTATGGGTAAACTCATCTACTTTTGAAGGCAAATGATAATGAATTACATTTTTCATTTCTGGAATGTCCAATCCACGAGCCCCTAAATCGGTTGTAATTAAATACGAAATACTGCCATTTCTAAACTGAATTAAAGCACGTTCACGTTCTTCTTGTTCTAATCCTCCGTGATAAAATACAGAGAAAATGCCTTTGTCATTTAAATAATCACTAATTCGTTCTACTGCTTCTCTATGATTACAGAAAATAATTGCATTCTGAGATTTCAAAGAACATATTAAATGAAATAAAGAATTAACCTTATCTTTTTCTTTAGAAATCACCAATTTAAAATCTAAATTAGTTTCTGTTTTTTTCTTATCAATATAATTTAAAACATTCGGATTTTCAATTCTGGTATATTTTGGAACTTCCACTCCATCTGTTGCCGAAACTAAAATTCGCTTTTCTAAATTTGTTAATTTCCCTATGATAAAACGCATTTCTTCGTGAAATCCTAATTGTAATGATTTGTCAAATTCATCTAAAACTAAGGTTTTTATGTATTTTGGATCAAAGGTTTCTCTTTCTAAATGGTCTGCTAATCTTCCAGGAGTACCAATTAAAACAGCTGGTGGATTGCTTAAATTTTTAATTTCTGTTTCAATAGAATGCCCGCCATAACAAATATTAACTTTAAAAGTAGTGGCCATTTTTTTCCAAACTTGTTCAATTTGTAATCCTAATTCGCGTGAAGGCACAATAATCATACATTGCACTTTATTATTGTCTTCTTCTAAAAGTTGAAAAATCGGCAATAAAAAAGCCAACGTTTTACCTGAACCCGTTGGTGAAAGTAGCACCACATCAGAATCAATTAATATTGATGTTTCTGCAGCTACCTGCATTTTATTTAAACTTTCGATACCTAAATTCAAAAGTATATTGTTGGAATGTAAATTTTTATTCATACTGCAAAGGTAGTTTTTAATTTGCCAATATTCAATTATACGTTTTCCGGAGTATTGAAATTGATTTTTTAAATTGTAATTGACATTGAAATTGATTTTTGAAATTGAAATTGATATTGACATTTAAAATTCTTACTTTTGAAATTCAAATATTCAATTATGCGCTATATTCTACTCTTTGTTTTTTCTTGTTTATCGGTAACTGCTCAAAATAATTTGTTAACTCCTTACGAAAAAGGAAATAAAAATCAATCTACTACGTATGAAGATTGTATTTCATTTTATCAATTGTTAGCAGCCAATTCAGATAAAATTGAAATGCGAACTATGGGACTAACAGATAGTGGAAAACCTTTACACATAATAATATTTTCTGAGAATAATAATTTTACTTTCAATCAAAACAAAGCCGTTTTATTAATCAATAACGGTATTCATCCTGGAGAACCTGACGGAATTGATGCTACTATGATGTTGATGCGAGATTTGTCAAATGCAAAAATAAAAGTACCAAAAAATACGATGGTTGTTGCTATTCCAGTGTATAATATTGATGGAATGTTAAATAGAAATTCGTTTTCTCGAGCCAATCAAAACGGACCTGAAGCCTACGGATTTAGAGGAAATGGTAGAAATTACGATTTAAATAGAGATTTTATAAAATCGGATACTCGAAATTCAAGAAGTTTTCAAGAATTATTTCATACAGTTAATCCTGATGTTTTTTTAGACAATCACGTTTCAAATGGCGCCGATTATCAATATACTTTTACTTGTATTGCTACACAACACGAACGTTTAGGTAAGAAATTAGGCAACTTTTTCAAAAATGAAATGTATCCAGAAATGGTAAACGACATGCAAAAAAAGAAAATTGACGTAATTCCGTATGTGAATATTCATGGAGCAAAACCTGATTTAGGATATGAACAATTTACCGATACGCCACGTTATGCCACAGGTTATACTACACTATTTAATACGTTAGGTTTTGTGCCTGAAACACATATGTTGAAACCCTACAAAGACCGTGTAAAAACAACGTATGAATTTATGGTGACAGCTATAAATTATACCGATACGAATTGGGAAAAAATCAAACAAGTAAGAAAAGCCAATTTGGAAGATATTAAATCAGGAAAACAATATCCATTAAGTTGGGTAATTGATTCTACAAAAGTATCTTATATGGATTTTAAAGGATATGAAGGTGGTTACAAACCAAGTGATATATCTGGAAAAGACAGATTGTTTTATGATAGAAATAAACCTTTTACAAAGAAAATACCTTTCTATGGAAATTACAAACCAACAAAATTTGTTTCTATTCCTAAGTATTACGTAGTACCACAAAGCCAATGGCAAATTATAGAATTACTGAAATTGAATAACATAGAAATGACACAAATTTCTCAAAATGAAATTTTTGAAGTAGAAATCTATAAAATCGACACTTATCAAACTGGAAAAAATGCGTACGAAGGGCATTACGGACATTACAATACTACCGTAACAAAAAATATAGAGAAAATGGAATTTAGAGCTGGTGATTATAAAATTTCAACGAATCAATTTGGTGTGAAGTATTTATTAGAAACCTTAGAACCAGAAGCCGTTGATTCTTATTTTAATTGGAATTTTTTCGATACGATTTTACAACAAAAAGAGGGCTATTCCAGTTACGTTTTTGAAGATGTCGCGAAACAAATTTTAGAGGAAAATCCAACATTAAAACAAGAATTCGAAACTAAAAAACAAACCGACAAAGCTTTCGCAGAAAATGGCAACGACCAATTATATTGGGTGTACAAACATTCAAAATACTTTGAAAAAGAGTTTATGCGTTATCCAGTTTATAGAGTTTTGGAATAATAAAAAAAATTAAACCACTTTCTCACTTTCAAACAACAATTTAATATTTTCATAGGAATTCCCTAAAGTAGCTTCAATATCTGAAGGTTTAATCCAAACTGCTTTTGAAATACCTTCTTTTTCTTGTGGACAAGTTGGTCCTGTGTAATTCGTTTCCATTTTAAACCAGTAGGTGATTTTTAATTTAAAAACTCCGTTACGTTTAAAAACATGATACGTTTTTTGTAATTTTTCTGTAATTTTTAATCCTGAAACACCGGTTTCTTCTTCTACTTCACGCATAGCGGCATTTTCCATCGTTTCGTCTTTTTCAACGCCTCCTTTTGGTAAATCCCATTTTCCATTTCTAAAAATAAACAAAACTTCGCCTTTGGCATTAAATACCAAACCACCACCCGCTTTAGCCACAGGGATTTTCGATTTCAAAGTCTTCATAATTAACTTTTCATCTGAGTGATATAAGTAGGCACTTTGTATTTTATTCAAAAATAATTCTGAGATTACTTTTGGAATATTTACTGTTTCTAACAGATAAATTTTGAAATTTGTTTCCTTTTCAATTTTATTTGTTAAAAAAAGTGGTTTCTCGTTTACAAAAACTTTATACATTTGCAATATGATATTTAATAACAACACAGCACAACAAACAGCCGAATTGCTTTTACAAATAAACGCAATTAAATTAGAAACAAAAAATCATTTTACTTGGGCTTCTGGCTGGAAAAGTCCAATTTATTGTGATAACCGCGTAATTCTTTCATTTCCAGCGGTTAGAAATTATATTAAAGATGAATTTGTAAAGCAAATTGAAGCCAAATTTGGTCGTCCAGATGTCATTGCAGGTGTAGCAACTGGTGCAATTGGTATCGGAATCTTAGTAGCAGAAGCTATGGGATTGCCTTTTGTATATGTTAGACCAGAAGCAAAAAAGCACGGAAGACAAAATCAGGTAGAAGGTTTTTTACAAAAAGGTCAGACCGTAATTGTAGTAGAAGATTTAATTTCAACGGGTGGAAGTAGTTTAATGGCAGTTGAAGCTTTACGCAATGAAGGCGCTAATGTAAAAGGAATGGCCGCTATTTTTACATACGGATTTCCTATTTCTGAAGAAAAAATTGCAGCAGCAAAATTAGACGTATATACTTTAAGTAATTACGAAAACTTAATTGAAAAAGCGGTTGAGAAAAAATATGTTTCAGAAGAAGAATTAGAAACGCTTAAATCTTGGAATAGCAATCCGAGCGAATGGGGAAAATAGTTTTAATTAACGATTTACGAATTTAGATTTTCGAATTATTATAATAAAAAAACGTCTCGAATTATCGAGACGTTTTTTTGTTTTATATAATATTAAACCAACTGAATACCTTCGTTATTGATATCAATCAATTTTTGTTTGTATAAACTTCCGATGGCTTTTTTAAATGTTTTTTTACTCATTTTTAAAACCGATTTAATTTCTTCTGGATGGCTGTTGTCATTCAATCGTAAAACGCCATCATTTTGTTTTAATGCTTCTAACACTTGCTGTGCGGAATCGTCTATGGCTTTAAATCCTTGTTTTTGAAAGGAAACATCTATTTTTCCATCAGGGCGAATGGCTTTAATGTAGCCTTTTGTTTTGTATCCTGGAGAAACGGTTTCAAAAACTTCATTTTGATACGCCAATCCTCTAAATTTTCCGTTAATAATTACGTTAATTCCAATTTCTGTAATATGGGAAACCATTAAATCGACTTCTTGTCCCACTTCAACATCTAAAGGTTCTTTATCTAAAAACTGATTGATTTTACTTGATGCCGCTAACCTACCCGTTTGTTTGTCTAAATACATCGTTACAATATAACGTTTGTCTTTTTCCATTGGGCGGGCTTGTTCTTTAAAAGGAGCAAACAAATCTTTCTCCATTCCCCAATTTAAAAAGGCACCAAATTTATTAATGTAACTTACTTTTAAAACGGCAAACGAATTTAAAGAAATAAACGGCTTTAAAGTCGTTGCAACTGGACGTTCTTCGTGATCTAAATATACAAAAACCGTTAAGTCATCGCCTATTGTAAAATCATTTGGAACATATTTATTTGGTAATAAAACATCGTCAGTTTCATTTACCAAAAACAAACCTACTTTTGTTTCTCTATCTATTTTTAATGTGTGATACACACCTATTTGTAACATATTATGGTTTTATTATTAAAAGCGATGGTGTATTGTTTAACCAAACACTTCTTGTATCTATTAGTTTTTTCCAACTATCAATACTCATGATTAATAAATCTTGTTCTTTCAAGAAATCTTTCTCTAATTTAGAAGAGTGAATCACTTTCACATTTTCGTGAGTAATTTTGTTATTTTCATTTACGATATCATACGTATCAAAAATTGAAATCTTAGCTTGTGAATTCTTTTTCAATAATTTTACGTAATCCAATAAAAATTGATCTTCATTATTAAATAAAATTACAGAAATATTTTCTGTTTTAGTCAAATCTTTATCTACAAAAATTCCTAATGGCACTTCTGTTTTATTAATAATGGCTTGAGTTTTATCATCAAAATAATTGACTTCAAACAATTTCTCTTTTCCAGTAAACGTATTTAATAAATTTTCTGGATTTATAATTTTAGATGTAATTCCTAATACTTTTCCTAAAAGTGTCCCTTCAAAAATTGAAGCACCAATATTAATAAGTAAAAAATTAAATTCCCCTTTATTACTTACTTCTACAATATCCGAATCGATGTCGCGTGAAGCTTTAAAAAGTGTTTCAATATTTCGATTTAACTTAGTGGCTTCTTTTAGTACAGGTTTAAAACTTTCGCGTTCATATTCTTCTATCTTATACGGATTTACCTCATTTGTGGAAGAAATATACATTGCCGTTATGGATTGCTTTTCTTTTTCTAAACTAATAAAGTTATTTGCAACTTTTAACAACGGTTTTCCATCTTCTGGATTTTCAAATGAAACCAACACTTTATATTCTAAATTATCTGATGTGTTAGGGATACTATTTTTTCTTGGTTTGAAAATTAAGTCAATTAAATTTAAAGCGGGACCTGTCATAAAAGTGGTTGCCAATGCCATAATCACCATCATAGCAAAAACTTCTTTGGTTAGTACACCTAAATCATATCCAATATTTAGCACCACAAGTTCCATTAAACCACGCGTATTCATTAATGCTCCAATGGTTAAACTGTCGCGCCAATTTTGACCTACAAATTTTGCAGCTAAAGCACTTCCAATAAACTTACCTACTACAGCAACAACAATAATTAACCCACAAACTTTCCATAATTCAGGACTGTTTAGCAATCCAATTTCTGTTCTTAAACCTGTAAATACAAAGAATAATGGCAATAATACTACCAAAGAAACATCTTCAATTTTTTCAATGAACATTTTTCTAAACTTCATATTATCTGGCATAATAACACCCGCAACAAAAGCACCAAATAATGCGTGAATTCCAATTATTTCAGTTAAATAAGAAGATATTAATAAAGTTAAAAAGAAAATGGCTACTACAGGTTTTGTTATTTTCTCAGCAGTATCGTACAAGTTTCCAATTCGTCGTAAAAATGGACGAACCAATTTTATCATAGCTACAACATAAATGAAAGATAGCACTATAATATATAACGAACTTGTTATAGAACCCGCTTTTACAATTGCAATAACTCCAGCTAATAAACACCAAGCGGTAATATCATCTGCTGCGGCACAAGTAATTACCATAGCGCCAATTCTTGTTTTTTGCAACCCACGTTCTTGTACAATTCGTGCTAAAACTGGGAATGCAGTTATACTCATTGCAATACCTAAAAACAATCCGAAAGATATAAATTCAATTCCTTTTGGTGCAAAATCGGTATAAATCGTATACGCTAATACCAATCCTAAAGTAAACGGAATAATGATACTTGCGTGACTAATAATTACAGCTTCTTTGGCTTTATTTCTTAATACTCTTAAATCCAATTCCATTCCTACAACGAACATAAAAAAAATCAAGCCAATTTGACTTAAGAATTTTAAATTATCTAATGATGTACTTGGAAATAATACATTTGAAAATTCAGGTAAATAACTGCCAAAAAATGAGGGTCCTAATACGATACCGGCTATAATTTCACCAATTACAGAGGGTTGTCCAATTTTTTTACAAATCAACCCGAAAAATCTGGCTACTAAAATTATCGTTACAATTTGTGCTAATAAAATAGCCAAAGGATGCGTAAGGTTATGATGCAAAGAATCCAAAAACTCCTGATAATATGAGTTTTCGTTTGAAGCCACTTTTAATACATCCGATTTTTCTAATAATTTTCCGTTTTTAATTGTCCAATAAATTAAAGCGGAAAATATGCCTACAACAAGTAGGTAAAAAAAACTATTTTTATAATTCTTCATTAAGCACCTTTGCTAAATTTAATTTTCAATAGGACCTTCCCATTGTGAAATTCCACCAACTAAATTATATACGTTTTCAAAACCTAATTGTTTCATAATACCACACGCTTGGGCACTTCTGCCTCCAGCTAAGCAATATACGAAATATGTTTTATCTTTATCTAATTCTTCCACTTGGTAAATAAAACCTTGACCTTTATATATATCAATATTTATCGCTTCAGGAATAATTCCATTAGCTACTTCTTCTTCTGTTCTTACATCTAAAATAACTGCGTTTTCAGTAGTTAAAAAACCTTCCCACCACTCTTTTTGCTCTAAATTCATATACGTATAATTTTCCTCAAATTTACAACAAGAATTTAGATATAAAAATTTATTTTTTAGCGCAAATCTATAATAATCATAATTTAGAATAAATTTTAAAATTTAACATTAATTTAATAACGTTTGTATATACAAATAAAAATATTTATTATACATTTGTACCTACAAATAAAGAAGCAATGAAAATTGAAGAAGAAATAAAAAGTACCGTAGAATTATCTTTAGCCAAAAAGGTAATTTTAAATTTATCTTTTTCAAGAAGCATTATTGCGGATCGTTTTTTAGAAATATTAAAACCATTTGATTTATCGAGCGAACAATATAATGTGTTGCGTATCTTGAGAGGTCAGAAAGGAAAACCAGCTAACATGTCGGTAATTCAAGAAAGAATGATTTCTAAAAATAGCAATACTACACGTTTGGTTGATAAATTAATTGTAAAAGAATTCGTTATCCGAAAAATTTGTCCGTCAAACAAAAGAAAAATGGAAATAACAATAACAGAAAAAGGACTTCATATATTAGAAAAATTAGACCCAATTGTTATTGAACATGAAAATAATTTAGCAAGCAATTTAACAAAAGAAGAGTTAACCCAATTAAATAATTTATTAGAAAAATACAGAAATTAATTATGAGCACATTTATTGAAAATCAGAATTGGCGTTACGCTACCAAAAAATTTAATAGCGAAAAAAAAATCTCTAATTCCGATTTAGAAATTTTAAAAGAGGCTATTCTATTATCTTCTTCTTCGTATGGTTTACAACCGTATAAAGTTTTAATTATCGAAAATGAAGAAATTAGAAAACAATTACAACCGGCTTCTTGGGGACAAAGTCAAATTACAGACGCCTCTCACCTATTGGTTTTTGCAAGTGAAACCAATGTGGATGCAGAATACATTACTCGATTTGCCGAAAACATGGCAAAAACGAGAAACATTCCATTTGATAGCGTAAAAGGATATGCTGATTTTATGATTGGAAATATTTCTACTTTAACTCCAGAAAAACAATTGATTTGGGCGCAAAAGCAAGCCTATTTAGCATTAGGCAACTTATTAAACGCTGCCGCTGAATTAAAAATTGATGTGACACCAATGGAAGGATTTCTACCAGAACAATATAACGAAATTTTAGGCCTTAAAGAAAAAGGATTACACGCGACGTTAGTAGCAACAATAGGTTATAGACATGATGAAGATGAGACCCAACATTATGCAAAAGTAAGAAAACCAATTACAGAATTATTTGAAACAATTTAATAACTAAATATTTAACAAACATGAGAAATTTAAAAACAATTGCAATTGCATTAGTAACATTGGTATCATTTACAGTTAATGCACAACAAACAAAAAAAATCGATGCAGCAAAAAGCGGAATCGTTTGGACAGGTAAAAAAGTAACAGGTTCGCACACAGGAACTATTGGTTTACAAAGTGGTGCTTTAGTATTTAAAGGAAAAGTATTACAAGGTGGAACATTTACTGTTGACATGACTTCAATTAACACTACCGATTTAAAACCAGGTCAAGGAAAAGAAAGTTTAGACAAACATTTAAAAGCTGAAGACTTTTTTGGTGTTGAAAAACATAAAACAGCTAACTTAGTTTTTAAAACAATTAGTGGAAAAGGAAATGGTTTATATACTGTAACTGCTGATTTAACTATCAAAGGAATTACAAAACCAATTACTTTTGATATTACAGTAAAAGGAAACACTGCAACTACTACATTAAAAGTAGACAGAACAAAATACGATATCAAATACAATTCTGGTTCGTTTTTCTCAGATTTAGGAGACAAAACAATTAGTGATGAATTTGAATTAAAAGTAAACTTAGTTTGGTAATTATCAAATTATAGAAACAAAAAAAAAGCCAGAATAAATATTCTGGCTTTTTTATTTTAACTATGTTTTATTATTTAGAAAGCGGTCCTGCGGATTTTTTTTCTAAAATACTTTTTTCTTCTTTTACTAAAACTGTTCCTTTTATTCGTAAGGCAACCATTCCGTTTTCTTTATTAACCGCATTAGTATCAACTGTAATTGTTTTACTAATAGGCCCTGGATTCATATTGTATTGTACTTCAATAACGCCTGTTTTACCTGGAGCAATTGGTTCTGTAGGTTTAGTAGGCACCGTACATCCACAACTACTTTTCGCATCTTTAATAATTAAAGGCATATCACCCGTATTGGTAAATTCAAAAGTTCTTTTTCCTGAATCAACCCCTTTATATACCTCGCCATAATTAATGGTTTCTTCTTTGAATTCAATTTTTGCACCACTTTGTGCATAAGCTGATAAACTGGTTACCATTAAACCTAAAATAAGTACTACCTTTTTCATTTTATATTAATTTGAGAATTGTAAAAATATGTTATTTAAACTAACTAACAAAAAGTAAATACATTTTTTTTATTCTGTTTTATATAATTACTTTTGCAGATAGATTTCAAAAAGTATACCAAAAGACGCAATTACTTACAATTAATACAATATAAATGATACCAGCCCAATTTGACGCCAAATCCGTAGAACAAAAATGGTACGACTATTGGATGAAACACAATTATTTTCATTCCACTCCAGACCATCGTACACCCTATACTATTGTAATTCCTCCACCAAACGTAACCGGAGTATTACATATGGGGCATATGTTGAATAACACTATTCAAGATGTGTTAATACGTCGTGCGCGATTAAAAGGTTTCAATGCGTGTTGGGTGCCTGGTACAGACCACGCCTCTATTGCTACCGAAGCAAAAGTAGTTGCGAAATTAAAATCGGAAGGCATCAATAAAGCAGATTTAACTCGTGAAGAATTCCTAAAACACGCATACGATTGGACTGACAAATACGGTGGAACCATCTTAGAACAATTAAAACAATTAGGATGTTCTTGTGATTGGGATCGAACTAAATTTACTATGGATCCAGATATGTCGGCTTCTGTAATCCGTTCATTTGTAGACTTATACAACAAAGGTCTTATTTATAGAGGGTACCGAATGGTAAATTGGGATCCGGAAGCAAAAACAACGTTGTCGGATGAAGAAGTAATTTTTGAAGAACGTCAAGGAAAATTATATTACATCAAATATCAAATTCTTGACGAAGAAAATACCCAAAACCTAACACCCAATACCCAATTTCTGGTAGTTGCTACTACTCGACCTGAAACTATTTTCGGTGATACTGCTATTTGTATCAATCCAAATGATGAAAGACATTTCAAATTAAAAGGAAAAAGAGCTATTGTGCCTATTTCTGGAAAAGTAATTCCAATTATTGAAGATGAATATGTCGATTTAGAATTCGGTACAGGATGTTTAAAAGTAACACCAGCTCACGATGTAAACGATAAAACTTTAGGTGACAAACACCACTTAGAAATCATTGATATATTTAATGAAGATGCCACTTTAAACTCGTTCGGATTGCATTATGAAGGGAAAGATAGATTTGTAGTTCGTACAGAAATTGAAGCAGAATTAACTTCAATTAATGCTTTAGATAAAGTAGAACAATACACTAACAACGTTGGAACTTCTGAAAGAACGAAATGTGTCATCGAACCTCGTTTATCTGATCAATGGTTCCTGAAAATGGAAGATTTGGTTAAGCCAGCCATTCATGCGGTTTTAGAATCTGACGAAATAAAATTATATCCTAATCGTTTCAATAATACGTATGCACATTGGTTAAATAATATTCGCGATTGGAATATTTCTCGTCAATTGTGGTGGGGACAACAAATTCCATCCTATTTCTATGGAGATGGAAAAGAGGATTTCGTTGTAGCAGAAACAAAAGAAGAAGCTTTAGCTTTAGCTCAACAAGCAACAAACAATAAACAATTAACTATAAACGATTTAAAGCAAGATGCTGATGCACTTGATACTTGGTTTTCTTCTTGGTTATGGCCAATGGCTGTTTTCGGTGGAATTATGGATCCAGAAAATGAAGATTTCAAATACTATTACCCAACTAACGATTTAGTTACAGGTCCAGATATTTTATTTTTCTGGGTGGCACGTATGATTATTGCAGGTTACGAATATGCCGATGCAAAACCTTTTAAAAATGTGTATTTAACAGGTTTAGTTCGTGATAGTCAAGGACGAAAAATGTCTAAATCATTAGGGAATTCTCCAGAACCACTTGGTTTAATTGAAAAATTTGGAGCTGATGGCGTTCGTGTAGGATTATTATTAAGTGCGTCTGCAGGAAATGATATTTTATTTGATGAAGAATTATGCAATCAAGGAAAAGCGTTTACCAATAAAATATGGAATGCATTTAAATTGATTAAAGGTTGGGAAGTTTCTGAAACCATTTCGCAACCAGAATCTTCAAAAGTAGCCATTGAATGGTACGAAGCAAAACTGCAACAAACCTTATTAGAAATTGAAGATAACTTTGAAAAATACAGATTATCTGAAGCTTTAATGGCGACTTATAAGCTAGTTTGGGACGATTTCTGTTCTTGGTTCTTAGAAATGATTAAGCCTGCTTATCAACAACCGATTGATAAAGCTACTTTTGACAAAGCCATTGAAATGTTAGAAAATAATTTGAAATTATTACATCCATTTATGCCATTTTTAACGGAGGAAATTTGGCAACATATTACAGAAAGAACACCAGAACAAGCGCTAATTGTTGCTGAATATCCGAAAATGACTTCTGTAAATTCAAAATTAATTGCTGATTTTGATTTTGCCACCGATGTTATTTCTGGAATAAGAACCATTAGAAAAGATAAAAATATTCCATTTAAAGATGTAATTGAATTAAGAGTAGTGAACAATGAAAAAGCGTCGAATTATTTCGATTCTATCATTATGAAATTAGGAAACATTACCGACTTAAAATATGTTACTGAAAAAGTAGATGGTGCGTTATCGTACCGAGTAAAATCTAACGAATATTTCATTCCAATTACTGGAAACATTGATGTAGAAGCAGAAATTGCAAAATTAACAGAAGAATTAAATTACACGAAAGGTTTCTTAAAATCGGTTCAAGGTAAATTATCTAACGAGAAATTTGTAGCGGGTGCGCCTGAACAAGTAATAGCTAACGAACGCAAAAAAGAAGCAGATGCTTTAGCAAAAATTACAACTATAGAGCAAAGTATCGCTGGATTGAAGTAAAGTATTTTTTATAAAAGTAAAAAGCCGATTATCATCTGAAAATCGGCTTTTTTATTTGTTTTGTTATCAATTTCTAATCATTCATAGAAATTAAAAACTCTTCGTTGTTTTTAGTACGTTTGATACGAGATTCGATAAATTCCATTGCTTCAACTGGATTCATATCCGATAAGTATTTACGTAAAATCCACATATGTTGTAATGTAGATTTGTCTAATAATAAATCATCACGACGCGTACTTGAAGAAACCAAATCGATAGCTGGGAAAATACGTTTGTTAGATATTTTTCTATCCAATTGTAATTCCATATTACCTGTTCCTTTAAATTCTTCAAAGATAACTTCGTCCATTTTAGAACCGGTTTCTGTTAATGCAGTTGCGATAATACTTAACGAACCACCGTTTTCAATATTACGAGCTGCTCCAAAGAAACGTTTAGGTTTTTGTAATGCATTCGCATCAACTCCTCCACTTAATACCTTTCCAGATGCAGGTTGACACGTATTATAGGCTCTTGCTAAACGTGTAATCGAATCTAATAAAATCACTACATCGTGTCCGCATTCTACCAAACGTTTTGCTTTTTCTAAAACAATGTTTGCTACTTTTACGTGACGGTCTGCAGGTTCATCAAACGTAGAAGCGATAACTTCGGCACGCACACTACGTTGCATATCGGTAACTTCTTCTGGGCGTTCATCAATTAATAAAACAATTAAATATACTTCAGGATGATTGGCCGCTATTGAGTTAGCAATATCCTTTAATAACATCGTTTTACCCGTTTTTGGTTGTGCCACAATCATCGCACGTTGTCCTTTACCAATTGGTGAGAACATATCGATAATACGTGTAGATATAGATGTGTTTTTTCCTGATAAATTGAATCTTTCTTCAGGGAAAAGTGGTGTTAAATGTTCAAATGAAACTCGGTCACGAATGACTTGAGGGTCGTGTCCGTTAATTTTTGATACGCGAACCAAAGGAAAAAATTTCTCTCCTTCTTTTGGTGGGCGAACCACACCTTTTACAGTATCTCCCGTTTTCAATCCAAATAAACGAACTTGTGATTGTGATAAATAAATATCATCTGGAGAGGCTAAATAATTATAATCCGAAGAACGTAAGAAACCATATCCGTCTGGCATCATTTCTAAAACCCCTTCACTTTCAATAATTCCATCGAATTCAAAATCCGATTCACGAAAGTTTTTGTTTCCGTTGTTTTTTGCAAACTTCGGATTGTTATTCTTTTTGAAATTGGGATTGGTATTGGTTTTTTCTTGCTCTGAAGTTTCAGATTTTATTTCTTCAGTAGTATTTTCTGAATTATTTTCAACGACTTCTTTAGGTTGTTGGCTGTACGATTCAGATTTTTTTTCTGCATCTAAATCAAAAGAAGCGGCTTCTTTCTCTCTATTTGTAGGCTTTACAACCACTTTTTTTATTCGTGCGCGTTGTGTTTTTGCTTCATTATCTGAAGTTTCGTTTGCATTTGTTTCCTCAACTGCTTCTTCAATAACTTTAGATACAGGAATTGATTTTTTAACTGGTTTAGAAACTTGAGTTGGTGCTTCAGATGAATTTTGTAAATCTAATATTTGAGTAATTAATTCGTCTTTTTTTAAAGTTTTGAATTTTTGAATATTAGCTACTTTGGCAATTTCTTGCAAATCAGAGAGTTTCATCCCTTTTAATGTAGATGTGTCAAACATAAATGTTGATTGATTTTTTTAATCTTAATATAATAAAAAAACTGTGATGAGATTTTTTTGCTTTTTTAAAGTATCGTATATGAAGTACTTACGATTATTTGATGCAATAATACGAATATTTTATTATAAAACAATAGTTTTTTAAAAAAAGAAAACTTATTTTTGTTGTTATAAAAATTAAAAATGTTACAAAGAATTCAAACGATATATTTGTTACTGTGTATGCTGATTTCAGGTGTGCTTCCTTTTTTTATTAAAATTTGGATAACTGAAAGTAAATTAGACGTATATGCGAATTCCAATACAATATATATAGGATTGTTTTTGATTTCTGCAATTTTAGCAGTTCTAAGTATTTTTAGTTTTAAAAAAAGACAAAACCAGTTTGTGTTAAACAGACTGAATATGATATTAAACTTTATTATAATAGGATTATTAGTATATCATTCACTAAGTCTATCTGGAGAAGCGAAAGTTTCTGAGAAGGGTATTGGGATGCTTCTACCAATTTTTTCTATCGTTTTTCTTGCTTTGGCCAACAAAGCAATTAAAAGGGACGAAGATCTCGTAAAATCTGTGGACAGAATACGATAAACCTATCATCTTAGCTTATTAGTGCGTAGAAAATCCGTTTTGAGAAATCAAAGCGGATTTTCGTTTTATATGAGTTTGGTTTCGAATATTTCGATTAATTAATATTGTTGGCTCGAGTGCCTCAGCCATCAATTGGAATCCGTGAATTAACATTGTGGTAGTTATAAATTAATTAAATGGTAGCTGAGGCTCTCGAAGCTACTATTATATATTTTGAATTTCATTGTTGGCTTCGAGTGCCTCAGCTTACTTATTTATTTTTGGCTTCGAGTGCCTCAGCCAACAATATGATAATCGTAAATTAATATCCTGGTAGCTGAGGCTCTCGAAGCTACTTGTCTCCTATTTCAATAACCTCCAAACTTTGAATCTTATCCCCATCAATTTCAAATCGTAACATCGTTCTTTTTTGATGAAATCCTGAAATACCAGCTGCACCGGGATTCATATGCAAACAATTGAGTTTTTTATCGAACATTACTTTTAAAATATGTGAATGACCGCAAATAAATAACTTGGGTGGATTTTGAGTAATTTCCTCTCGAATAGCAGGACTATATTTTCCAGGGTAGCCACCAATATGAGTAATTAAAACAGAAACACCTTCACATAAAAATCGGTTATTTAAAGGGAACTCCAAACGTGCTTCATGATTGTCAATATTTCCAAAAACAGCACGTAAAGGTTTAAGCTTTTTGATAGTATCAGTAACTTTTAAATCTCCAATATCACCCGCGTGCCATACTTCATCAGCTAATTTTACATATTTTAAAATCGTATCGTCAATATGACTATGCGTATCTGAAAGGAGTAATATTTTTTTCATATTACAAAAGTATGATTTAAAATAGCCAGTTAAAACACAGATTGGAGAAATTTTAATAATTTTAATAATTTCTCCAATCTGTGTTTAAAAAATTGAATTTGATATTGCCATTGAAAAACATTATTTTTGTCAATCAAAATCAAACACATTGAGATACTTCATTGAATTTGCATATAACGGAAAAGAATATTTTGGGTTTCAAATACAACCGAATGCCATTTCAATACAAGAAACTTTAGATACGGCTTTATCTTTAGTACTTCGAGATAAAATTGAAATTGTTGGCGCAGGACGAACCGATTCTGGTGTACATGCCAAACAAATGTTCGCCCATTTTGATACAGAAATTGAATTTGACATTCCTACTACTATTCAAAAGCTAAATTCATTTTTACCAAAAGATATTGCCATTTTTAATGTTATTGAAGTACAACCTGATGCGCACGCGCGATTTGATGCCATTAGTAGAACATACGAATATCATATCACTACTTTTAAAGATGTTTTTAATGCAGATGGCAGTTGGAAAGTACATCATAAATTAGATTTAAATTTGATGAATGACGCCTGCAAAATTCTATTTGAATATATTGATTTTGAATGCTTTTCTAAAATTCATACCGATGTTAAAACCTTTAATTGTAAAATTTCAGAAGCACATTGGCAACAAAACGGAAATCAGATTATTTTTACCATTACTGCCGATAGATTTTTACGGAATATGGTACGAGCTATTGTAGGAACGCTAATAAATGTGGGTATTCATAAAACATCTTTATCCGATTTTAGAATCATTATTGAAAGTAAAAACCGAAATAATGCAGGATTTTCTGTTCCAGCTCACGGATTGTATTTAACAAAAGTAAAATATCCGTATATTTAGCCTTCAAAAAACTATAAGCCAAATGAGCGATTTAAAATCATCATCTTTTAAAAAATTAATGCGTTATGCTATTCCTTTTAAAAGTAAACTTTTTTCGGTAGCATTTTGGGCTATATTTTTAGCGATAGTCGCAGGCTTACGTCCGTTAATATTAAACATTACTATTGATAAATATTTTGTTTCTGCCAACAAAGAAACCAATGTCATTCAAGATTATTTTTTAGACCTAATTAGCAATGTATTAATTGAAGGAAATGCTTCGTATAATATAAAAGTATTGGTAGCCATTATGTTTATCATTCTTTTATTAGAAGTTGTAGCACAATACTTTTTTGTTTTCATTTCAAGTTGGTTAGGTCAAGATATTGTAAAAGTAATTCGTGAAAAATTATTTGCACATTTAGCCAGTTTCAAAATTAAATATTACGATAATGAACCAGTTGGTAAGTTAATTACACGATGTGTTTCAGACATTGAAAACATTGCCAGTATATTTAGTCAAGGTTTGTTTATGATTATTAGTGACGTATTAAAAATGATTATCGTGCTAATTTTTATGTTACTAATCAATTGGAAAATTACTGGCATAGTCTTGTTAATTATGCCGGTTATTTTAATTGCTACAAATATTTTCAATAAAAAAATGAAAGTAGCTTTTAATGAAGTACGAAATGAAGTGGCCAACTTAAATACGTTTATCCAAGAACGATTAACAGGAATGAAAATCGTACAATTATTCAATAGAGAAAAAATTGAATTAGAAAAATTTAAGGAAATCAATCACAAACATAACAAAGCGTGGTTAAAAAACATTTTATACAATAGTATTTTCTTTCCAATTGCCGATATTGTTTCAAGTATTACATTAGGATTAGTTGTGTATTTTGGTGCCCTATTTATTATTAATGGCGACACCAATACCAGTGTAGGGCAACTAATTTCTTTTAATATGTATATTGCTATGCTATACACGCCGTTACGCCAAATTGCTGATAAATTTAATGTGATGCAAATGGGAATTGTGGCGGCAGACCGAGTTTTTGAAATTTTAGAATCGAATTCAGAAGTGCAAGACAACGGAACAATTGATGCGGATACATTTAAAGGAAACATACTTTTTGATAACGTGCGATTTGGTTATTTAAAAGATGAAGAAATTTTAAAAGGCATACATTTAGAAGTAAAAGCTGGTGAAACAATTGCTATTGTTGGGGCCACTGGAGCTGGAAAAACAACTATTATCAATTTACTGAATCGCTTTTACGAAATAAATTCTGGAAAAATATTAATTGACGACATCAATATTAACGATTTTACTTTAGAAACGTTAAGAAATGAAATCGCTATGGTATTACAAGATGTGTTCTTATTTGCCGATACCATTTATAATAACATTACGCTTTTTGATGAAAGTATCAAAAGAGAACAGGTGTATGAAGCAGCCAAAAAAATTGGTGTTCACGATTTTTTAATGTCGTTACCTAACGGATATGATTATGATGTAAAAGAACGAGGCGTGATGTTATCTTCTGGACAACGACAATTAATTGCTTTTTTACGAGCTTATATTAGCAATCCAAGTATACTAATTTTAGATGAAGCCACTTCATCAATTGACTCCTACTCGGAAGAATTAATTCAAAAAGCAACACTTACATTAACCCAAGGAAGAACGTCTATTATCATTGCGCACCGTTTGGCAACTATTGTAAATGCGGATACTATCATAGTTATGGACAAAGGTATAATTGTTGAAAAAGGCAAACACAATGAATTAGTTCAACTTGAAAATGGTTTTTATAAAAAGTTATATGAAGCCCAATTTGAAAAAACAGATAATAGAGCATAGAATATAGAGTATAGAGAATAGAATATAGAGAATAGTCCAAAGACTTTAACCATTTCCTTTTACCTTTTACCAAATGCCTTTTTCCTATTAACTAAAAAAAATACATAAAAAATAAATAAATATTTACTAATTTCGCAACAAGAAAATTAAGATACAAAACACAAAAAAAATGAAATACGATATTATAGTTTTAGGAAGTGGTCCTGGTGGATATGTTACAGCAATAAGAGCCTCACAATTAGGATTTAAAGTTGCCGTTATTGAAAAAGAAAATTTAGGTGGGGTATGTTTAAATTGGGGGTGTATTCCAACAAAAGCCTTACTAAAATCTGCTCAAGTTTTCGATTATTTAAAACACGCTGCCGACTACGGATTAAAAGTAGATAACGTAGATAAAGATTTTAATGCTGTGGTTGCCCGTTCACGTAATGTGGCAGGTGGAATGAGCAAAGGTGTTCAGTTTTTAATGAAAAAAAATAAAATTGATGTTATTGATGGTTTTGGAAAAGTAAAACCAGGCAAAAAAATTGATGTAACTGCCGCTGATGGAAAAGTTACAGAATATTCTGCTGATAACATCATTATTGCCACTGGTGCACGTTCTCGTGAATTACCAAACTTACCACAAGATGGTGTTAAAGTAATTGGATACAGACAAGCAATGACATTACCAACGCAACCAAAATCTATGATTATTGTAGGTTCTGGAGCAATTGGAGTGGAATTTGCTCATTTTTATAACGCAATGGGAACGCAAGTTACTATTGTAGAATTTATGCCAAATATTGTACCTGTTGAAGACGAAGACATTTCAAAACAAATGGAACGTTCTATGAAAAAAGCAGGTGTGACTATTATGACCAATTCATCTGTAGAGAAAATTGATACTACAGGAAAAGGCGTGAAAGCAACAGTAAAAACGGCTAAAGGTGAAGAAGTTATCGAAGCAGATATTTTACTTTCTGCAGTTGGTATCAAAACAAACATTGAAAACATTGGTTTAGAAGAAGTGGGTATTGCTACAGATAGAGATAAAATTTTAGTAAACGATTTCTACCAAACTAATGTACCTGGATATTATGCAATTGGAGATATTACTCCTGGTCAGGCTTTAGCACACGTGGCGTCTGCTGAAGGAATTTTATGTGTAGAAAAAATAGCTGGAATGCACGTAGAACCATTAGATTACGGAAACATTCCAGGTTGTACGTATGCTACTCCTGAAATTGCTTCAGTTGGATTAACTGAAAAAGCAGCTAAAGAAAAAGGATATGATATTAAAGTAGGAAAATTCCCGTTCTCAGCATCAGGAAAAGCTACAGCTGCTGGAACTACTGACGGGTTTGTAAAAGTAATTTTCGATGCAAAATACGGAGAATGGTTGGGTTGTCATATGATTGGCGCAGGTGTTACTGATATGATTGCAGAAGCAGTTGTAGCAAGAAAACTTGAAACTACAGGACACGAAATTTTAAAAACCGTTCACCCACACCCTACTATGAGTGAGGCCGTTATGGAAGCAGTTGCTGCTGCTTATGATGAAGTGATTCATATATAATACCATATGTCTTGCTGAACTCGTTTCAGCATCTAAATAAAAAAAACCGTCACGTTAAAACTTGACGGTTTTTTTTATATTTCAAACCTGACAGGTTTCAAAAACCTGTCAGGTTTAATTTCTTTAACTATATCCCAGCAATTACTTTCAGCTCTTTTACAAAACGTTCAGCTAAAACATCCGCTTCTTGTTGTGTTGGTGCTTCTGTATAAATTCTGATAATGGGTTCTGTATTTGATTTTCTTAAATGCACCCATTCGGTAGCAAAATCAATTTTTACTCCATCTATAGTACTAATTTGCTCATTTTTATAAGTTGTAGTTAACGCTTCTAAAATGGCATCCACATCGATTTGTGGTGTTAATTCAATTTTATTTTTACTCATATAATATTGCGGATAGCTGGCACGTAATTCGGCAACCGTTTTATCTTGACCCGCCAAATACGTTAAAAACAATGCTACTCCAACCAAACTATCTCTTCCGTAATGTAATTCTGGATAAATAATACCACCATTTCCTTCACCACCAATAATGGCATTGGTTTTTTTCATTAATTCAACAACATTCACTTCGCCAACGGCACTAGCTTGGTAACTTCCATTGTGTTTCTCAGTAATGTCACGTAACGCTCGAGACGAACTCATATTAGAAACGGTATTTCCTGGTGTTTTACTCAAAACATAATCGGCAACAGCCACTAACGTATATTCTTCGCCAAACATTTCACCATCATTTGAAATAAAAGCCAAACGATCCACATCTGGGTCTACTACTATTCCGAAATCGGCTTTTTCATCTAAAACTAGTTTACAGATATCCGTTAAATGTTCTTTTAATGGCTCTGGATTGTGTGGAAAATGTCCGTTTGGTTCGCAATATAATTTCACCACTTCCACGCCCATTTGTTCTAATAAATTAGGAATGACAATACCTCCAGAAGAATTTACTCCATCTACAACAACCTTATATTTTTTAGTTTTCACTAAATCGGCATCTACTAAAGGCAATTCCAATACTTCATCAATATGAATATCCATATAGGCATCGTTAACCGTAACTTCTCCTAAACTATCAACATCTACAAAATCAAACGCTTCTGCCTCCGCAATTTCTAATATTTTAGCACCTTCTGCCCCACTTAAAAATTCGCCTTTGGCATTTAATAATTTTAAAGCATTCCATTGTTTCGGATTGTGAGAAGCCGTTAAAATAATACCACCATCGGCTTGTTCCATTGGTACCGCTACTTCAACTGTTGGCGTGGTAGAAAGTCCTAAATCGATAACATCAATTCCTAAACCTAAAAGAGTATTTTGGACTAAATTATGTATCATAGGTCCTGAAATACGCGCATCACGACCAATTACAACTTTTAATTTTCTATCGGTAACGTTCGAATTATTTTTCAAAAAAGTACCATAAGCTGATGCAAATTTTACCGCATCTACAGGCGTTAAGTTATCGCCTACTTTACCACCAATAGTTCCTCGAATTCCCGATATAGATTTTATTAATGTCATTGTTTTAGATTTAAAAGTTTAAAGGTTTATACAGTTTAGAAGTAAACCCCAAATAAAGTACAAATATAAATGTTAACCATAAGATAGCAATAAAACATACAAAGTATTTTATATATTTACGAAAGAAATAACTTTTAATTTTTTTCGCAACACAGATTATAAAAATTATGTAAATTTCTAAAATTTCTAAAATCTGTGTTTAAAAAACATTTTTACATTTAAACGAACAACCAAATAACACCTAAACTTTAATTTTGAACTATCTCGCACATATATTCCTTTCCGATGAAGACGATTTCATAAAAGTTGGTAATTTTATGGCTGATGCTGTGAAAGGAAAACAGTATGAGCAGTATCCAGTTGGGATTCAAATTGGAATTAAATTACACCGTTTTATTGACACGTATACGGATGCTCACGAAATATATCGTAAAAGCAAACATCGATTGCACGAGAAATTCGGACATTATTCAGGTGTAATTATGGATATTATTTATGATCATTTTTTAGCTAAAAACTGGTCGCTTTTTTCAAATATTACTTTAGAAAAATATGCCGATGCCTTTTATAATTTATTACAAAACAAGTATGATGTGTTAACACCAAAAACACAGCACCTATTACCGTATATGATAAAAACCAATTGGTTGGTGTGCTATAAATCGTTAGAAGGATTGGAATTGATTTTATTTCAAATGGATTATCGTACCAAAAACCGAGTAAATATGCCCGCAGCCATAAATGAAGTAAAGGAATTTTATACTGAATTGGAACAAGAATTTTTAGCTTTTTTTACAGCATTACAACATCAAACTAAATTAGAATTAGATACATTAAGAAATGAGTTTTGTTACTACAATTAAGCAACAATTTGAAGCCAATGAAAATGTGGCCTACGGAAAAAAGCAAAGTGATTATTTAAAAAATAATTTTCCTTTTTACGGCATTCAAACCCAATCCAGACGTGATATTCTGAAAAATTGCACTTCCATTTTTAAAGATGAAATTAAAACAAATTTTAGAGCCATATGTTGGGAATTATACCAACTGCCGCAACGAGAAATGCATCACGCAGCTATTGATATTTTTCTAAAAGAAATAAAAAACAAGTACCAAATTGAAGATATCGTTTTAATTGAAAAATTACTGCTTACTAATTCTTGGTGGGACAGCGTAGATACGTTGGCTAAATATGCTGTGGGTGGCTATTTAAAAGCGTTCCCAGAAAAAACACTCGAAATTATTGAAAAGTTTTCCAATTCAGAGGCAATGTGGCTCAACCGAACAGCTATTATTTTTCAATTGGGATATAAAAAAAGTACAGATTTTGAGTTACTGCGTTCCGAATGCGAAAAACACAAACATTCTACTGAATTTTTCATTCAAAAAGCGATTGGCTGGGCTTTACGCGAATACGGTTCGGTAAATCCAACTGCAGTATTACATTATGTAAACAGCACCAATTTAAAACCCTTAAGCAAGAAAGAAGCCATTAGAAAAATCATATAATTTGCAATTTTCAGCGTAAAAAAGTGCCAATTATTTTAAAAAAATAGCGTATTTTAGCCATTCTAAAAAAAAACCTTGTGTTAAAGCGAATACAAAAAATAGCGCATTTTTTTGAAAACTATTTTTCTAAACTGAAGTCGGTTTTAGAGCCACGTCAGTTTTTGTATATCTCAAGTGTTTTAGTAGGATTATCAGCTGCTTTGGCGGTAATTGTACTAAAAACGTTTGCACACAATGTCTTTTTATTTTCACAGTATTTAAATACAAAACTGCATTTACCTTACAGTAAAAGTACCTTGCCTATTATTGGTATTTTACTAACGGTATTTGTAATTAAAAATTTCTTAAACGGAAACATACAAAAAGGCACGTCTCAAATTATGTATGCGGTTGCCAAAAAGCGCAGCGTATTGCCAGACAAACAAATGTATGCGCAAATAATTACCAGTTCGTTAACCGTGGGTATGGGCGGAAGTGCTGGATTGGAGTCGCCAATTACGATTACTGGAGCGGCTTTTGGTAGTAATTATGCCTTAAAATACCGATTAAGTTACAAAGACAGAACCTTACTTTTGGCTTGTGGTGTCGCTGCCGGAATAGCTGCTGCCTTTAACGCGCCTATTGCAGGAGTTTTGTTTGCTATTGAAGTAGTTTTAACAGAAATAAGTATTACGGCTTTTACACCCTTAATAATTAGTGCCGCAACAGGTTCTATCGTTTCGATGTTATTATTAAATGAAGATGCTTTATTTAGCTTTAAATCGATACAAGAGTTTAATTCTAAGAACATTCCGTTTTACATTATTTTAGGAATTTTGTCTGGGTTTGTTTCCATTCATTATGCCAGAAATTTTAGAAAAGTGGAACATTTTTTCGCTACACGAAGTAAAAACACCTACCGAAAAGCCTTGTTTGGTGCCTTAATTTTAGGAATATTAATTTTTATATTTCCCAGTTTATTTGGTGAAGGATACGAAGGGATTAAGCTTTTAGCCGCCAATCAGCCAGAAAAACTATTAGAAAATACCCTTTTAGAAAAATTTGAATCGAACAAATGGATTATTTTTGGTTTCATTACCCTAACCCTATTGTTTAAAGTTTTTGCGACAGGAATTACTTTAGGTGCGGGTGGAAATGGTGGTAACTTCGCCCCTTCTTTGTTTGTGGGTTCGTATTTGGGGTTTTCTACCGCGTATTTTATTAATATGCTAAAAATTACAAATTTGCCTATTAGTAATTTCACTTTGGTGGGAATGTCTGGTGTATTAAGTGGTTTGTTTCACTCGCCATTAACTGCTATTTTCTTAATTGCTGAAATTACGGGTGGTTATAGTTTAATGGTGCCCTTAATGTTGGTATCTTCTATAAGTTTTGCTATTTCAAAACACTTTGAACCGTACTCGTTTGACATTAAAAACCTTGCCGATAAAGGCGACGTTTTTACGGATGATAAAGACAAAAATATATTACAATCTATTGATGTGAAACGATTGATTAACAATAATTTTAATACTGTTACCGAATCTAAAACTTTAGAATCGTTGATTGAAAAAATAGCAAGTACTGACGATGTTATTTTCCCTGTTTTAAATGACGATAACAAACTAATAGGTTTAATTTATTTGGATGATATCCGTCCGATAATATTTTCTGCGTTTAAAGTAAAATTTACCTCCATTACAGAAGTAATGCAACCGGTAAAAGATAAAGATGTTGTTGATTTTGAGGACACCATAGAAACCATTATGAATACATTTGAAACCACACAACAAAGTATTTTACCCGTGGTACAAAATAAAGTATTTATAGGCTTTATCTCCAAAGCGGATATTTTAGAAAAATACCGCGAGCAATTGAAAGAATTGGTTATTGAGTAAAACTGTTTTTTAACACTTCACAACCTTCCCTACCTCTCGTTTTGTAGAAATCATTCTACAAAAAAGTTTCGAATTGATTTGTTATATTTGAAAAATTAGAAATCGAAAAAAAACTTTCGCCAATCTTTACAATTTGGAATAAAAGTGGCTTGAAAGTTTCGCATATATACAAATTGTAGGTAATTGTAAAACATACTACACGTTGAAAAACACGATGTAGAAAATGTTGTTTGAGAAACTAAAAAGAAAGATATTTGTAAAAAATATTAAAATGGAAAAACAAGACATACAAAATTATATAAATAATTTCAGAAGAGTATTTAGTAGCCGTCTGAAACCGAATGTAGGTATGCAATCCACGGTTTATCCATTTGATAGTGGCGCAATTATAGTATTTGAGCTTAATTTAAATTCCTCGAATAAAGACGAAGTTAGAACTTTATCAAAAGATATTTATGATGCTTTTAAAAGAACAAACTTATTTGAAAATGAAAAAGGTGAGCATTTACATAGCTTTGCGGGTACAAACATAATTTTAATAAAAAATAAGATTGTTTTAATAAAAGACAATAATTCTTCTGAATGGACTTTGGGAGCAGTCGATAACGATATATATAAAATTGTAAAACCGTCTGATTCATAGTTTATGGCAAAGAAGATTAAAATAAAAGAATTAGAAGGGGATGCAGATGAAATCAAAAACTTACTAAAAGATTTTGGTTGTGATTTGAATACTTACATAAATACACAACCAATAACTAAAAAGATTCCTGATTTTTGGTTGTATATATTAATTCCTTTATTTTTTATTGTGTCTTGTTTAATATGGGTTGATGTATTTGATTCAACTTGGACTAAAGTTATTACACTTTTTCTGTTTTTAAATTTAGGTTTTATTGTATTAATTGTACATTACAATTTTAACAAAACAGCAATATCTGTTATTACTTTTCTTATAGGTTTATGTCTTTCATTAATATGCTTAAATGTTTATACTCCTAAGGAAATAACAAAAAAGATTGAAGAAGAAGCAATTAGCAGATTGCCAAATAAGAATGAAACAAAGACAGAAAAATAACAACTACCTACAACAGTGGTTTTACGCAATTGCGGAAAATAGTGGAATTACGAGTTCGCAAGAAAAATAAAATTAATAAAAACCCCGTCTTTACGTAGTCCGCAACTGACGTAAAGCCATAAAACGTTGTAGGTAATTTTGCGACCGAAAAAACTGAACGATAAAAAATATTATAACTTAAAAATGAAAAAGATACTACTAATTTTATTGACCCTATTTTCAATTTCACTTTTTGCACAAGACAATAAATCAGAAGCAGGCGGACCACCAAAATTGAGTGAATTAATAGGTTTTTGGAAAAAAGTCGAAATTCCTAATGAGGAAAATTTAAATCAAGTAAATCCTTGGCCTCAAAAACATCAATGGTTTGCGTTTTTTGAAAATGGTAAAGTATATTCAATGATGTCTGATAAGGATTATGAATATACATCTAAAGAGTTAGAAGAAGTTTTTAAAGTTTTACCATTTGATAAAACGCCAAATTATAAATTAGACGGACAATTTTTAACTATTGATAATAAAGAAATTAAAGATTATCAAGAGCTTTAGGGTGTGAATTTATTTGCGATTGACATAAACGAATTTTTAAAAAAAGGAAATTTAATAATGAGTTTAGATGACGGTAAAGGAAACGGAAACGTAATTTATTATAGATTGTTAAAGAAAATAGAATAAGAAACTTGAAATAAAAACTACCACCAATAGCATTTACACGACATTTGGGGTTTTTGGCAAACTTTGAAGTTGGTTTTGTACTTATAATTCTTAATTTCTTAAAGCAAAAAATCATACATTAAACATACATTTCTTCGGTATTCCTTCGGTAGTTGTTCGGTAAATCGGCTGTAAAGCCCCGTTTTCTCGTAGCGTTACCGAACAAACTCCGAACAAAACCCGAACAAAACCCCTAAAAAACAATAAAAAAAAGCGACATCTCTGTCGCTTTTTTTATTTATACTCTTACAATATTCGCGCCAAGCGCTCTTAATCGTTCGTCTATTCTTTCGTAACCTCTATCAATTTGTTCGATATTTTGGATGGTACTGGTTCCTTTTGCAGAAAGTGCTGCAATTAATAACGAAATACCCGCTCTAATATCTGGAGAGCTCATCACAGTAGCTTTCAATTGCGATTCGAAATTATGTCCCATTACCACCGCTCTGTGTGGATCGCACAACATAATTTTGGCACCCATATCAATTAATTTGTCCACGAAGAACAAACGGCTTTCAAACATTTTTTGATGAATTAAAACGTCTCCTTTTGCTTGTGTAGCAACTACTAAAATAATACTTAGTAAATCAGGCGTAAATCCTGGCCAAGGGGCGTCAGAAACCGTTAAAATAGACCCGTCAATATCGGTTTTAATTTCATACCCATCTTTGTGTGCAGGAATATAAATGTCGTCTCCTTTTTGTTCTAAAGTAATTCCAAGTTTTCTAAATACGTTCGGAATTTGTCCTAAGTTATCCCAACTTACATCTTTAATTGTAATTTCACTTTTTGTCATAGCCGCTAAGCCAATCCAAGAGCCAATTTCAATCATATCCGGTAAAATTCTGTGTTCACAACCACCTAAAGATTCTACACCTTCAATAGTTAATAAGTTAGAACCAATACCAGTAATCTTCGCTCCCATTGAATTTAACATTTTACATAACTGTTGCAAATACGGTTCGCACGCTGCGTTGTAAATTGTTGTAATTCCTTCGGCTAAAACTGCTGCCATTACAATATTAGCGGTTCCTGTAACAGACGCTTCGTCTAATAACATATACGCGCCTTTTAATCGGCCTTCGTTTTCTACACCATAAAAATGGTCTTCTCTATTGTATCTAAATTTAGCACCTAAATTAATAAATCCTTCAAAATGGGTATCTAAACGACGTCTTCCTATTTTATCACCACCTGGTTTTGGTATAAATCCTTTTCCAAAACGAGCTAATAAAGGCCCTACAATCATAATAGATCCACGTAAACTTCCACCTTCTTTTTTGAAAGCTTCCGTTTCTAAATACCCAACATTTACATCGTCCGCTTGAAACGTATAATCACCAGGTCCGTTTTTCTGAATTTTAACACCTAAGTTACCTAATAAAGTAATTAGTTTGTTTACATCAATAATATCAGGAATGTTAGTTACTCTAACTTTTTCTGAGGTTAACAAAACAGGACATAAAACCTGTAATGCTTCGTTTTTTGCACCTTGTGGTTGCACATTTCCTTTTAAGGGCTTTCCGCCTTCAATTTTGAATGTTCCCATTTATACTATATTATTAGGATTATTTTTTGGTTTAAAATTTTTACCGCCTTTATAATTTGGATTATTTAAATTGGCTTTTGTATTATCTGGCGAATTCGGTTTTGCATTAGATGCATTCTGATTTCTATTGTTATTTTGTTGCGGTCTGTTTTGGTTTGCTGGCGGTCTATTTGGATTTCTGTTGGTAGTAGACGTATCATTCTTAGTAAAAAACTGCGTTTTATTTGACTGTTTTTTATTTACTTTCAATAAATTTTGCGACGTAGAAAGTTCTTCTTTCATTGACGTTAAGTTCAATTCACCATTAGATAATTCTAATAAATGATTAAAAATAACTTCATCCGTAACCGTATCTTTATTCCAACTTAAAAAACATTTTTTCATATGATTGGCAATCACAATGATTAAAGCATTTTTCAATTCGCCTTCCTCCCATTTACGTGCTACATCAATCATATATTTGATGTTGTTTCCGTAAAAACGGTATTTTGGAAAGTTTTGTGGATACGTTAAACGTTCTGGTTTCAATTGCACTACTTCTCTTGTAGGAATAGGAAATGGAGAATCGATATCTAATTTAAAATCAGACATAATAAACAATTGATCCCAAAGCTTGTGCTGAAAATCTGGCACATCACGTAAATGTGGATTCAAATTTCCCAATACCGAAATTACATATCGAGCGCCTTTGTTACGCTTTTCTCTATCTTCAATAGCTGTAATTTGGTTAATTAATTTTTGAACATATCTTCCGTATTCAGGAATAATTAAATGTTCCCGTTGCGAATTATATTCTAAATAATTAATTGATTCTTCGTTGTTGTATGCCATATTTATAATGAAATAATTCCTTCTATTGTTGCTAATTCTTGGTATTTTTCAATTACTGCATCTGCGTTTTGCATGGTAACATTAATTGAAATACTGGTGTATTTTCCTGTTTTAGAAGCGTGTGTTTTTATTACTGCGCCCATATTATTAAAGGCGTTTTCAACTGTGTTTACATTTGTAGCATTAGTTGGTACAATAAATTTGTATAAATACACAGCAGGCCAAGTGGTTGATTCTTCTAATTCCGATTTAAGTCTAATGTAAAAATCTTCGGTTTCTTTATTCATTTTAATTTAATAATAAAGAACAAATATACGTTTATAATGTTTGATTTGAAAATTTAAATAATTAAGATTTTCAAAATATAAAAAATGATAGTACATTTGATTTTTAAAGCCGTAAAATGAATAAGAAAATTATACTCCTAATTGGTGGTCCAAGTTCTGGAAAAACAACCTTAATTAATCATTTAGAAGCAGAAGGACACATTTGTTATCCTGAAATTTCAAGAGAAGTAATTTTAAAAGCCCGAGAAGAAGGTGTTGATTATTTGTTTTTGGAAAATCCGATGTTGTTTAGCGAACGCCTTTTAGAAGGAAGAATTAAACAATTCGAAAAGGCAACTACAGAAGAAAAAACTGTTTTTATTGATAGAGGTATCCCTGATGTAGTGGCGTATATGGATTTTATTGGCGACACTTATCCTGAAGCATTTATTGCCGCTTGCGAAAGCTACAAATACGACAAAGTTTTTTTATTACCACCTTGGGAAGAAATTTACACCAGCGATGCCGAACGATACGAAAGCTATGAGGAAGCTACCAAAATTCATAATTATTTGGTAGACACGTATACAAAATATGGCTATGATTTACACGAAGTGCCAAAAACGTCTGTAGCAGAACGATTTCAATTTATCATCAATCATTTAAAATCCTAATTCAATCTAATGAATCAACCGTTAGATGTATTAAAAGCGCACTGGAAACATACTGCTTTTAGACCCACTCAGGAAGAAATTATCACTACTGTTTTGCTCGGTAAAGATACGTTTGCCTTGTTACCAACAGGTGGTGGAAAATCTATTTGTTTTCAAATCCCTGCCCTACTAAAGCCTGGAATTTGTTTGGTTATTTCGCCGCTTGTAGCTTTAATGAAAGATCAGGTTGAAAATTTAAAAAACAAAAATATAAAAGCCATTGCTTTAACGGGTGGTATTTCTTTTGAAGAAACCAATAATTTATTAGACAATTGTGTATTTGGCGATTATAAATTTCTATATCTATCGCCAGAACGATTACAACAAGATTGGGTTTTAGAACGAATAAAAAACCTGAATATTAATTTAGTTGCGATTGATGAAGCACATTGTATTAGCCAATGGGGACACGATTTTAGACCCGCTTATTTAAAAATTTCAGCATTAAAAGACTACTTTACGGTGCCGTTTATTGCGTTAACTGCTACAGCTACCCCACGAGTTCAAGAGGATATTTGTACGCTTTTACAATTAAAAAATCCAGTTGTTTTTAAGAATTCTTTTTCGCGAGAGAATTTAGGATATCATATTATAAAAACAGAAGATAAACTTGGAAAATTGAAACAAATTTTCTTAAAAAATCCTGAGCCTTCAATCGTATATGTAAAAAACAGAAAATCGTGTATAGAAATCAGCAAAATACTTACCGATTTTGGTTTTACAGCAACCTATTATCACGGTGGATTATCAGGCAAAGAAAAGGATAAAAATATGCAACTTTGGTTGGATGAAAAAGCCAAAATAATAGTCGCCACAAACGCCTTTGGAATGGGAATTGACAAACCAAATGTAAAAACGGTAGTGCATTTACAAATTCCTGATAATATTGAAAATTACTATCAAGAAGCTGGTAGAGCGGGAAGAAATGGTGAGAAATCCTACGCCTTATTACTTACTCAAGACGTACAATCGGAAAATGTATTACAATTGTTTGCTGGTAATTTACCCAATAAAGAATTTTTGCATTTGGTGTATAAAAATTTAAACAACCATTTTCAAATTGCATACGGAGAAGGATTTCAAGAAGTTTTTTACTTAAATTTAAATCAATTTTGTTCGAAATTTAATATTTCGGTAACCAAAACATTTGCGTGTTTGCAATTTCTCGATAGACAAGGAATTATTACGCTTCAAAATTTTATAAGCAATAAAGCCAGTTTACAGTTTAATATTGAAAGTCGAGAAGTCATTCGATATTGCAGTTTAAATATGAAAGAGGCAGAAATTATAGAAACCATTTTACGAAATTACACTGGTATTTTCGAACAAGTTACGAGTATAAATACCGCACTTATTGCTTCCAAATCTGGAAAAACAGAAGAACAAGTAATTACCGTTTTAAATAAACTACAAGCACAAGAAATAATAGAATTGAAACTACAGAGCAATGATATTTCTATTCTATATAACGAACCACGCGAAGACAGTTATACTATTAACCGTGTGGTTAAACTATTAGAAAATCAAAATCAGATAAAAATTGCGCAGCACAAACAAATGCTTCATTTTGTGACAGATACTACTACTTGTAAATCGGTTTTAATTTCCAAGTATTTTGGAGAAGAGAATCCTAAAGACTGTGGCATTTGTTCGTATTGTACCTCAAAAAACAAAGTAGCACCTAAATCGGTTTTAGAACAAATTCAGACTCTGTTACATAAAGGAGCACTTTCTTCAAATGAAATTGAAAATGTACTCACTTTTTCAACAGAAGAAATTATCTTTGCCCTTCAGAACTTATTAGAAAATGATATTATTTATTTAAACGCTTCGAATAAGTATCAAATTAAGTAAAAATAATTAGACAAAAAATGAACGTTTGTCGAAAACTTTGAGAATTGACTTTTTAAATCTGCGAATCTGCGGTAAAAAGTAAAAAAAATACAATAATATGGAAAAATTAAGAATCATATTTATGGGAACGCCCGACTTTGCAGTTGGCATTCTTGATACACTATATAAAAGTGAGTTTGAAATAGCTGCTGTTATTACGGCGCCAGACAAACCTGCAGGACGTGGTCAGAAAGTTTCAGTTAGTGCGGTAAAAACCTATGCATTAGAAAAAAACATTCCGATTTTACAACCTACCAATTTAAAAAGCGAAGATTTCTTAGAAGAATTAGCCAGCTATGCTGCCAATTTACAAATCGTAGTAGCGTTTAGAATGTTACCTGAAGTGGTTTGGAAAATGCCAAAATATGGTACATTTAATCTGCACGCTTCTTTGTTACCTAATTATAGAGGAGCCGCCCCTATAAATTGGGCGATTATTAATGGCGAAACAGAAACCGGTGTAACTACTTTTTTTATTGACGATAAAATTGATACGGGTGCTATGATTTTAAATCATAAGGTAGCAATTGATGAAAATGAAAACGTAGGTCAGCTTCACGACAAATTAATGCATTTAGGATGCGATACTGTAATTGAGACGTTACATTTAATACAAAATGGAAAAGTGGAAACTACTATTCAATCCGAAAATTCAGATTTAAAAACAGCTTATAAACTAAATAAAGACAATTGTAAAATTGATTGGACGAAACCTGGAAATGAAATTTACAATCAAATTAGAGGTTTGTGTCCTTATCCTGCCGCTTGGACATTTATTAAAGATGGAGAAAATGAGTGGAATGTTAAAATTTATGACACTACATTTATAGAAGAAACACATACCTATAGTATAGGTCAAATTATTTCTGGAAAAAAGGAAATGAAAATTGCCGTATCTAATGGTTTCATACAAATTGATAGTTTGCAATTTCCAGGCAAAAAGAAAATGCAAATTCACGAGCTTTTAAATGGTACTTCAATTGGTGCGGATGCCTATGTTAAGTGAGTTTAAGTGCTAAAAACAGGGCAAAATACCCCACGTTATTAACATTTGCTATAATTTATTAACATTTTAAGCAAAAATAGCTATAAATGCTTGTGTAGTTTAATGATACATTTAAATTTGTATAACAAAATTATGTATAATCATTTTAAAACTATCAATTATGAACAAATCAGAATTAATCGATGCAATGGCAGCAGCAGCTGGAATTACAAAAGCAGCAGCTAAATTATCTTTAGAATCATTTTTAGGAAGTGTAGAAGGTACATTAAAAAAAGGTGGTAGAGTTTCTTTAGTAGGTTTCGGATCTTGGTCAATCTCTAAAAGAGCGGCAAGAGATGGAAGAAATCCTCAAACTGGAAAAACTATCAAAATTGCTGCTAAAAATGTAGTAAAATTCAAAGCTGGTGCTGACTTAGATGGATCAGTAAACAAATAATAAATATTTTTTATTTATTTGAAAACCTCTTAGTTTCTAAGAGGTTTTTTTTATTTCAATAATTTACATACATTTAATAATGTAATATTAAACTGGATAATTTGTTCAATTAAATTATTTTTCTTAATTTCAATTAAAATTAAATGGCTTATGACTTCATTGTTACCTAAAAAAGGTTGTTTACTAATTGCAGAACCAACCATATTAAATGATATGTCTTTCAATAGATCTGTAATTTTACTAACAGAACATTCTAATGATGGTAGTGTGGGCTTTATACTGAATAAGCCGCTCTCCTATTCCATAAATGATTTGATTCCTGAAATTGATGCGAATTTTATGATTTATAATGGCGGACCTGTAGAACAAGACAATTTATATTTTTTGCATAACGTACCTGAACTTATCCCAGATAGTATTGAAATTGCTTATGGTTTATATTGGGGTGGTAATTTTGAAACTACAAAAGAACTAATTAATGCTGGAAAATTATCTAAAGAAAATATTCGTTTTTTCTTAGGATATAGCGGCTGGGAAACCAATCAGTTAGCCGAAGAATTAGATGATAATTCTTGGATAATTGTGGAAAATGAATTGCAACACAAAATTATTAGTAAAAACAGCCAAAATTTCTGGAAAGAAAAATTAAACGAAATTGGTGGCGAATATATTTACTTTTCTAATTCGCCAGAAAATCCAACGCTTAATTAATTAAAGCATTTAATAAACCTGTAATTTCTTTGGCTACTTCTGAAGTAAATTCTTTTTTACGGTATTTTGTAATAGGTTGAATTCCTGTAATGACATTTGAAATAAATAATTCATCTGCTTTTTGCAAATCAAAAGGTGAAATGCTTTTTTCTATCATTTCAATAGTATCCATATTATTTACAATAGCAATAATTTGTTTTCGCATAATACCATTTAAACAACCATCCGAAGTGGGTGGTGTAATTATTTGATTGCCCATTTTCATAAAAATAGTACCATTTGTAGCTTCTACTACATTTTTATCTTCATTAATTAATAAGCAATTTTCAAATCCGTTTTCCTTTGCAAAGATGCTCCCCACAACATTAATCATTTTATTATTGGTTTTTAGAGTAGCCAATAAATGTTTGGAAACATAAAAATCTTTAAACAATTCCACTTCATAAGTAGTTGAAGAAAAAACGTAACTATCAGATGCCAATTCAGAACAAGTAATGATAAATTGCACATCGTTTGATGTAGGATTATAAAATCCTTCAGCATTTCTAAAAACAGAAAAACGAATTCTATTACTAACTTTATTTGTCTGTAATGCAATTAGTTTTAAAATTTCTTCTTCCATAAATTCCATTGTGAAATTCATTGGGATTTCCATTCTGCAAATTCGCATCGAAGCCATTAAACGCAAATAATGCTCTTCTAAAAACAATATTTTAGTTCCATTAACTTTAATGGTTTCAAAAATGGCATCACCAAAAAGAAATCCTCTATTATTTTCAATACTATAATTACTAGTATCTTGAATGCTTCCGTTATAATTAATCATAAAAAAAATCCCGCCTTTTATAGCGGGAGCAAATATACTTAATTATTAAAATTAAACCGAACCAATTACGTGTTTTAAATCGGAAACCAAACTTTCCCACAATAATTTATTTTCAGCTAATTCGTCTTCTTCAGAAAAATCAACAACAATTAAAGATACATCATTTGTAATTTCATCGACTTGAATTTTAAGTTCGAAATAATATTCAGTGTCTTTACCATCTTCATCTAACCATTTGAATTTTACCTTCTCACCTGTTTTTTTAGAAACCAATTTGGCATTTTCTTCCGAATCATCCCAAATAAAAGTATAGTATTCTCCTCGCGAATTTACATTATCAGAAAACCATTCCGATAAACCAGATGGCGTAATAATATATTGATATAGTAATTGTGGTGACGAGTGTATTGGAAACTCTAATTCGTACTTAACTTTTGGCTTCATAATTGAATCTATAAATTTTTAGCAAAATATAAAAAAATATGATACCACAACTATTATTTACATTATTTTTTATAACAAATTTTTAATTGTAAAATTTCGATTTATTTTTTGGAAAGAAAGTAATTATTTATATATTTGCACCCGCATTGAGAAATGCAAAAATATTTAATGGCGAGATAGCTCAGTTGGTTAGAGCGCAGGATTCATAACCCTGAGGTCGGGAGTTCAAATCTCCCTCTCGCTACAACAAAACCCCTTAATAATCAGTTGTTAAGGGGTTTTTTATTGGAAGTCACTCTTTTTTGTGTTTTATGGAGTAAGGAAATGGAGTAAGGAATTTTATTGTTTGATGTCGATTTTTATTGAAAAAAGGACATAAAAAAATCCCCAAACGGGGATTTTCTTTTATTGTCCAAACACTTTAATGTTCAACATTCCTTTTTGAATAGTATCTAATATTGTTGGGTCTAAATAATGTTCCTTTAACACACCATCAGTTGAATGAGAAGTTAAAATTCTTGTATCAGTTCCCATAACTTGATTAACCCAACTTATATAAGTTTTACGGAGGTGTTTTAGAGATATATTTTTTGTAACACCCGACTTGTTTTTATAAAAAGTAAAAGATTTACTTAATGTATTCATTATCGTTAATACACTTTCATTCCTATCAGGACACAAAATAAAATCCTTTGAAGTTTTTTTCTCCTCATAACCTATTTCATTTAATAAATCAAAAAGGTCTGAATTGATTGGTATATACTTATTAAAATCACCATCTATATTTTGATTTCTTTCTACCTTCTTATTCTTAATCATAAAAAAATAAGTGTCACCCGAATAATATATATCTGACCATCGTAAATCAACTACTTCTTCTCTTCTTCCACCGGTTAAAAGAAACAACTTAAAACCAAGTTTCAAATAATCACGATACATATTCTTAACCTCTCCTTTACCACCTAATTTGTGTAAGGAATCTGAACTATCAATAGAATCAAGTATTCTTTCAAATTCATCTTTTGTTATCGTTTCATTTATCGTTGATAAAACAGATTTAGAATTATAAACTGAAAATGGGTTTTTCATATCAACTTTTTCAATCTCAATCAAAAAATTAAAGAAACTTTTAAGTGATATCATACATTTGTTAAATGTCCGAGCTCCATAATGACTCTCCATTGATTCATAAAACCTTGAGACATCTTTAACCGAGACATCTCTTACTCTCATAATTTCAAAGTTATGATGACTCTTCAAGACATTACAAAATAATTTAATAAATCTTAATGATTCTTTACGATGACCTTCCGACACTTTCTTAATTAAATGTTTAAGTTCGTATTCACCACTTAAATATTGATTATATTTAAGAATCGCACCAATCATAGTGTATTCTTTATTATCATTATCAGTAGATAAATCTCTATAATCATTAGATTTTAACTCCTTAATAATATCTATTGATTCCTTAACAGCGTCTTCGTAGTTTTTTGAAATCAATGTTTTTATTTTGGTTGAGTTTTTTGTTCCGGGTATATGGACTACAACTCTATAAAGTAAATCATCAATGTGATTACATTTAGGATTGTATTTTTTACACTTATTACAATAAATTTTCAACCCTTTTAAGTGGTTTTTTGGTAAAGTTAATTTTTTCATATAGATAGTAATTCTTGTAATAATTTTTCATCTTTTGACCCTCTTGTTTTAACCTTATATATAGGTTTATGCACAATTTCCTCTCCAATTTGAATCAATACTAAATTATATATTGACTCACTTCTTGTTACACATCTATACATTTCTTTCCAATGAGCCGGATAATTTCTTCTCAAGTTAAGAGCGTATTCTTTTTCCAATTCGGTGAAAATTTCAACTTCATAAACATAATATGATTTTGATATCTTATTCATAAAGATGTTTTTGGACTTTAACCATTTTTTTACCGCCGGAATAGAGTTCATCATTAGGAGATTTGATACATCACCTAAAGAGATAAGATTGGTTGAATTATAATAACTACTCATAACAATTGTGTAAATTTTCTTTTGTGTTGTAATGATTAAAAACATATATATTTTTACATCATTACTTTTTCGGTAAAAAAACCAATCGTTAAAAGATTGGTGTTAATCACAATGCAAAGATATAAAATAATAATACAATATTATATATGTTTTTAGAATTATTTTTTATTTATCATTAAAAATAACTATTAAGTTTCAAATATTCAATGACTTTTGGTTTAACAATCAGTTTGAATTTATCAGTTTTAACATCATCTGTTATGTCTTTTTCAGAACCAATATAGAAAGGTATGTATCTTGGACACCCACTTCGTCCGGGATATGGAAACCCCCATTTTATATTCGCAACTATCGCCTTGTAATTAGATTTAGTTTTATTCTTGGACACATAAAATTCAGGGTTTAGCCGTGCAAGTATTTCATCTTTTTTACTTCTTATTAAATCAAATGCTTCGGTTAGTTCCATATATTCATTCAACATATTATAATCTACAGGAAGAGGCAATGACTTTTCGTTAAAGTAATCTTTAATAGTTTCTTTAGATGCGAGTAACACACTTTGAGATTCTATATCCAAACCTAATTGTTTTGTAGTTCCAATGAATATAGGATGATACTTTAACTTCTTAATTTTATTTTGAATTGGAAACTTCCATTTTACTTGTGCGATTACACTATCGTATGTATTTCTATTCTTTACTATATGTAATGTGAAATGTGGATTTTCAAGGTAATTATTCTTTTCAATATTTAATTTGTGATTATCAAAATTATCAATTACTTCTTTACAATTGTTATGAAAGGAATTGTATTCCTGAATAAAAGTTTCGTAATCCCATTCAAGTCGTTGAGAGTTTAATATTTGATTTAATCTTCTTCTGAAGTAGGTGGGTATTTGTATCATACAAGATTGTTTAGCATAACAAAATTAAGCACTATTACTTTAACTGCCAAATAATAATGAAAATAATACGATACAACCCCTGCCTACGGGGGGGGTGTTTAGTTGAAGGAATCCCGAGTCCCCTCCTGCCGGGTATCAAATCCTGTATTAGGGGGATAATGCCTTAAACAATGCAAAACACAAAAAAAATTTTTGGGGTAAAATTGATAAAAACTTGCCTTTTACCTAATATGATAATACTTATTACTAAAGAGTATAATGAAAAAATTAGAATCATATTTAGGGTTTGACATCAATTTAGATGATGAAGGAAATGTAGTAATAAACGATATGTGCGAATATCCGCAATTATCAAAAAATTGTCAGACCTTCTATAATAAGTTAGAGTTAATAAAGATTGATGAAAGTAAAATAACTTTCCCTATCAAATTAAAAGAGTGGGTTGTTACAATATCCCCGACAGATAAAGAAACAATAATGGAATACTTCAAA
>NZ_JBIKJY010000039.1:0-8350 GCF_044360715.1 Flavobacterium sp. | reverse complement strand
TAGAAGGAATGCCGGGCTTGGCAAAAACCTTAGTCATAAACACCTTATCTAAAGCCGTTCACGGTACTTTTCATCGTATTCAATTTACACCAGATTTGCTTCCTGCAGACGTGGTAGGAACGATGGTATACAATTTCAAAGAAAATGAATTTTCTGTAAAAAAAGGACCCATTTTTGCCAATTTTGTTCTGGCAGATGAAATCAATAGAGCACCTGCTAAAGTGCAATCTGCTTTATTGGAAGCTATGCAAGAAAAGCAAGTAACAATTGGTGAAACTACGTATAAATTAGACATGCCTTTTTTAGTTTTGGCTACACAAAACCCTGTAGAACAAGAAGGAACATATCCGTTACCAGAAGCACAAGTAGACCGATTTATGCTAAAAACCATTGTCGATTACCCGAAAATGGAAGAGGAACAACTTATTATTCGTAACAGTTTAATGGAAACCACAGCAACTATTAATCCTGTGGTTAGTGTAGCACAAATTTTAAAAGCCCAACAAACGGTTAAAGAAGTATATATGGACGAGAAAATCGAGAAATATATTTTAGATATTGTTTTCGCCACGCGTTACCCAGAAAAATATAGATTAGAAAACTTAAAACCACTAATTAGTTTTGGTGCATCGCCACGTGGAAGTATCAACTTGGCTTTAGCCGCAAAATGTTATGCTTTTATCAAAAGAAGAGGCTATGTCATCCCTGAAGATGTTAGAGCGGTGGTACACGATGTATTACGCCACAGAATCGGCATTACTTATGAAGCCGAAGCCGAAAACATCACTTCAGAAGACATTATCAATAAAGTTTTAAATCAGGTACAAGTTCCGTAGTTTTTGTTTCAGGTTTAACGTTTCAGGTTCAAAAAACAACTTGAAACAAAAACAACTTGAAACAAAAATAGCTTGAAACAAAACCAAAATGGAGACGAAAGAGTTACTGAAGAAAGTCAAAAAAATTGAAATCAAAACCCGAAGATTGAGCGATCATATTTTCTCGGGACACTATCACACGTCGTTTAAAGGACGTGGGATGACATTTTCTGAAGTGCGACAATACCAATATGGTGACGATTTTAGAGCCATAGATTGGAATGTTTCCGCAAGAAATAACGATGCCTTTGTTAAAATATTCGAAGAAGAACGCGAATTAACGATGATGTTACTAATCGATTGTTCCGATTCGCAAAGTTTTGGAACTACATCGCAAAGTAAAAATGAGTTGGTAGCTGAAATTGCGGCAACACTTGCATTTTCTGCCACGCAAAACAATGATAAAATTGGTTTAATTTTATTTACCGATGAAATAGAATTGTTTATTCCACCAAAAAAAGGAAAATCGCACGTTTTACGAATCATCCGAGAAGTAATTGAATGCCAACCAAAAAGCAAAAAAACCAATGTCGCGGTGGCCTTAGATTTTTTATCGAGTGTCATAAAAAAACGAGCAATTGTATTTTTAATTTCCGATTTTATTACCGCGGATTTTCAAAAACCATTACAAATTGCTGCTAAAAAACACGATGTAACAGGCATTAGAATTTTTGATTCCCGTGAAAAAAGCCTTCCAAATATAGGAATTGTTCAAGTGCAAGATGCTGAAACGGGAGAAAAAATATGGTTAGATACACAAACAAGCAGCACCCGTTTGGCATATGAGAATAAGTACAAAACGAATGTAGAAAACTGTCAAAATACGTTTAGTAAATGTGCCGCAGGATTAGTTGAAACCGAAGCCAACGAAAGTTATGTAACGAAATTAGTAACCTATTTTAAAAGTAGAGCCTAATGAAGTTACGTTTTTTATTTCTGTTACTTTTTTCAATTTCCGCAGGGTTTTCCCAAACGATAGTGACAACTGTATCTAAAAAGAAAATTAAAATTGGAGAACAAATTCAACTTACGTTAACCACAAAAGTAAACGAAAACGAGGTTGTGTTTTTCCCTGATTTAGATTCGATAGGCAAAATGGAAGTGGTGCACTCTTTTCCAACAGAAAAAAACAAAAAAGGGAACCAAACAGAATGGAAAAAAAAATATAATCTTACCCAATTTGATGCGGGCACCTATAAAATTCCAGCACTTGAGGTGTTAATTAACACAGAAAAAACCAAGTCGGAAAGTATTGAAATTTCCGTAATTGATGTAGAAGTAGATACTACAAAGCAAAAAATGTATGATATTAAAGAAGATGAAAATATCACTTCTAAAACTAAAGAAACATCACAAGAACTTTCAGATTCTCAACTAATTTTAGGAGTATTTTTTGCTTTTTTCTTAGCAGGCATATTGTATGTAATTTTGCGATTAAAACACCGAAATAAAAGCAAAACAGATGCTTATGTTTCGCCGTATAATAAAGCTTTTTTACGTTTTTCAGAAGTAAATACCGAAACAAATTCTAAAGAGTTTTATTCCAATATTACACAAATAATAAAATCGTATTTTGAAAAAACGTTAGAATTTTCTGCGTTAGAAAGTACTACAGAGCAGTTTATTTTGAAACTAAAAACGGCAGTACATCTTAAAAAATTTGAAATTTCAGAAACGACTATTTCCGAAATTGAAACGTTATTTCTTAAAGCCGATTTAGTTAAATTTGCCAAAATTGTAGTGGATGCAACATCGCATAGTTCAGACAAAACAGCAGCAGAGAATCTAATAAATGTATTTCACAAAACCTTACCTGTTTCTGAAGAAGAACAACAAATTGCAATAGCTAAAATAGCGGAAGAACAGCAACAAAATAAATATAAAAATATCAGACAAACAGCATTTATTGTAACGTTTTTAGTGGCAATAATTTCTGTAGTTGCCTTTTTTGGATGGGAAAATGTAACCCATTATTTTTCAGCAAAAATTAACGGAAAAGACGCCGATTATTATCTAAAAAAAGAATGGATCGTGTCAGAATATGGCTTGCCTGTTTTGCAAGTAGAAACGCCAGAAATTTTAGTTCGTGATTTGGTGACATCTAAAAATCCAAACATTAAAAATATCGCGCAATTTTCTTGGCAAAAACCAGAGGATAAATTAGCCATTTCGCTACAAACGATTGCTTATAAAGATTCTGTAAAAACAGATTTAAAAGCAATTTTTAATGATGAAATGAGCGAAATGATGCAATTGCAAGTCACTAAAATTCAAACAACTGCAAAGAAATTTAAAAATGTAAAGGATTTGTCTGGCGATATTTTAGAAGGTACATTTGAAATTAATTCAGCCAACCAAACCAAACAAATGCGATTTTTTACCGTTTTTATTTCGGATAATTTCGGATTACAAAAAGTAAGAATTACTCACGATGCTAAGGACAAATTAGCTAAAGATTTTATAGATCGTGTTACTAATAGTCTCGAACAAGTAAACCAAGAGGAAGATGAATAGTGCTTTTATGCATCCCCATTTTTTATGGCTGTTATTGGTACTTCCGATAGCGGCGTTTTGGCAATATATAAAAGCGAACAAACAAAATCCAACTTTAAAAATCAGCACCACGGAAGGATTATCCATAAAAAAATCGTGGATTATAAAGTGTCGACCGTTTTTGTTTTTGTTAAAGCTTGTGGCGTTAGGATTTGTAATTATAGCGTTAGCCCGACCAAGAAACACACAAAAATCAAATTTTACCGACAGTAAAAACGGAATTGATATTGTGATTGCTACCGATGTCTCAGGAAGTATGTTAGCAACCGATTTTAAACCAAATCGATTGGAAGCCATAAAAAAAGTAGCCGAATCATTTATACAAAAACGAACAAACGACAGAATTGGTTTAGTTGTGTATGCCGGTGAAAGTTACACCAAAACGCCAGTAACTTCAGACAAAATTATGTTGCTAAACGCTTTAAGAGAGGTGCAATATAACGGGTTGGTTTTACAAGACGGAACCGCCATAGGAATTGGTTTAGGAACTGCCATTAATCGAATTAAAAACAGCAAAGCAAAATCGAAAATCATCATTTTATTAACCGATGGGGTAAACAATGTGGGAAGTTTAGACCCCATTTCGGCAGCAGAAATTGCTAAAGACTTTGGTATAAAAGTCTATACGGTAGGAGTTGGAACAAACGGAATGGCAAATTTTCCAGTAGCAAAAGATAGTAATGGAAACATCGTTTTTCAACCACAAAAAGTGGAAATTGACGAGAAAATTTTACAAGAAATCGCTACGATTACAAATGGAAAATATTTTAGAGCTACAGATAATACTAAGTTAGAAGCCATTTACGAAGAAATTGATGGTTTAGAAAAATCTAAAATTATAGAAAACCGCTTGATGCTATTTGACGAACAATTTCGTAGTTGGTTACTAATAGGGTTGTTTTTTCTTGTTTTAGAAATGGTTTTAAGTCGAACGCTATTTAAAAGTTTTATCTAATGTTTGAATTTGAATCGCCATATTATTTTATTTTAGTGTTACTACTACCAATTGGATTAGTGGCACAGAAAGCCTATGTGAAATGGCAAACGGAAAAACAAGCGGTTTTTAGCGAGCCACAAGCCCTTGAAAAATTGCTTGTAAATTCACCAAAACAGATATCGCGTATTAAATTTATGTTGCAAATAATGGCTGTTTTTTTCATTGTTTTGGCGTTAGTAAATCCGAAATTGGGTTCAAAAGTTGAAACAGTTCCTTCAAAAGGAGTAGAAATTGTGTTTGCTATTGATGTGTCAAAAAGTATGTTGTGTAAAGACATTCAGCCCAACCGCTTGGAAAAATCCAAGCAAATAATGACACAAATGATTGAATCTATTGGAAGTGATAGAATTGGGATTGTAGCTTATGCGGGTAGTGCCTATCCTGTTTTACCAATGACAACAGATTATGAATTGGCAAAAATGTTTACACAAAGTATCAATACTAATTTAATTTCTTCGCAAGGAACAGCTATTGAAAGCGCCATTCAAACCAGTGTGGATTTCTTTGATAATCCAACTTCGGGGAAAGCCATTATTTTATTCTCAGATGGTGAAGACCATCAAAATGCTTCTTTTGATATTTCTAAAGTAACAAAAGAAAAAAATGTGAAAATTATAACAGTTGGAGTAGGAACCGCAAATGGCGGAACGATTGAATTTGAAGACGAACTCGGATTTCAACAAGTTAAAAAAGATAAAAACGGACAAGTTGTAATTACGAAACTAAATCAGGAAATTTTACAGAAAATAGCTTCAGAAACCAATGGAACGTATTGCAATGACAATCAAATTTCAAAAGTAGTTGCTTCAATAAAATCGGCATTAGCATCCGTAAAACAACAAGAATTTAAAGCCCAAGAATTGGCACAAAAACAATCGCAATTTCAGTGGTTTTTAGGCATTGCATTTTTATTGCTCTTGCTCGAATTTTTTATTACAAATAGTAATTTAAACATCAAAAATTGGTTTTCAAAACACCAGGCACATTTATTTTTGCTCGTGTTTTTAACTTCAGGAATGGCCTTTTCTCAAGAAAAAAACACAGATAATTCGCAACAAAAAGAAAAACAATTACGTTGGATAAAAGCCAAAGAAAAAAAACAAAAACAACCTGCAGAATATAATTTAGGAAACACCATTTATAAAAATAAAAAGTATGTTGAAGCGATAAGCAATTATAAAAATGCCGCTTTATTAGCAAATACTTCTGCACAAAAACACAAAGCGTATCATAATTTAGGAAACGCATATATGCAAGATAAAAATTATAAATTGGCAGTTGCATCCTACAAAAATGCTTTAAAGGCGAACGCTAAAGATGAAAAAACCAGATACAATTTAGCGTTAGCAAAAAAATTATTAAAAAAATATCCGCCAAAACCAAATCCGAAAAATAAAAACAAGAAAAAAAACCAAAAAGACAAAAAGCAACAAGACAAGAAAGACAATAAAAACAAAGAAAAAAGTCAGCCAAAAAAACCAAGCGCAAACAAACAACGAATGGATAACGTGCTAAAAGCAATTAGCAACGAAGAAAAAAAAGTACAGGAAAAAGTAAACGCAAATAAAACAAAAACGAACACAACAAGTACAGAAAAAGATTGGTAAAATGATAAACACATAGAAACATAGATAAAGAATTGTTTTAAAGAAGTTTTATCTAGAAATTACTTGTAAATAAAAACAGATGTAACCATATGGTTAAATTCAAGTAGTAATTTGAAACTTAAATTATGTTTTTAATTTATTTTTTTAGTCAACTTAGCTATGTTTGCTTTAAATAAGTGAAACGCCTTTACGCAAAACAAAACTATGTTCCTATGTGGTTAAAAAAGATTTATAAAATGAATGCATTAATTAAAATAGTATTAACTTTTATACTGCTTCCTTTTTTAGCTTTAAGTCAGGTAAAATTAGAGGTAAAAGCAGAAAAAACGAACCTTAAAATTGGTGAAGTGATTCAGGTTACTTATATTTTTAACGAAGAAGGCTCAAACTTCACACCTCCTAATTTTAATGGGTTTAATAAAGGTGGTTCGTACGTTTCTTCTAATGAAGAATACATAAATGGAGATTATGCCATACAACAAGTATATACCTATGTAATTCAGGCGGCCAAAGCAGGAAGATTACTTATTTCTCCAGCAACAATTAAATTTAATGGGAAAACCTATGCATCAAAACCTGTAGCCGTTTCTGTTTCCAACGAAAAAGCTGCCGATGCCATACAGAGAAACCAAAACACATCAACTGTTTCTAAATCCAATTCCTCAAACAAGTCGATTTCTGGCGCGAATAATTTATTATTTATTGATGTTGAAGTTAGTAAATCCAACGCCTATGTAAACGAACCTGTTGAGGTAAATTATCGCATTTATTTAGCACCCAATTTAGAAATTGAGTTAAATAAAAATATGGTTACAAAATTTAATAATTTTTGGAGTCAAACCGAAGATGTTCAAGGCGGATGGGAGCGAATGGTTGTAAACAATAGGGTATATAAATCTAAGATTTTCAAGAAAGCCATTTTATATCCTCAAAAAACCGGGAAACTTCAAATATCACCAATTACTTTAGACTTAAACATAAGTTATCCTACAGGAGATGTAGACTTTTTTGGCGATCCAGAATATGATGTGGCCAGAAGAGAAATTGTTTCTAATACGAAATACCTTCAGGTTCTTGCCTTGCCAGAAAAGGGAAAGCCCGAAAACTTCACAGGTGCTGTTGGAACTTTTGATTTTCAAGCAAATGTATCTAAAAACAATTTAAAATCAGGTGAGTCCTTACAATTAGACTTGATTGTTTCTGGAACTGGAAATTTAAAATTGTTCGAGATCCCTAAACCTAATTTACCAGCTAATTTAGAAATTTACGAGCCGCAACATCAAGAATTTGTGAACGAAAATATGAATGGAATTTCTGGAAAAATTAAAGATAGTTATACCATTATCCCACAGGAAAAAGGGGATTTCAAATTAAAACCACAGTATTTTTCATTTTTCGATGTCAAATCAAAAACCTACAAAACCATTTCATCTGAAGCTATAGATTTAGAAGTACTTCAAGGAGAAAATCAAGCGAATGTAACCTCGGTTTCAAAATCTAATTTAGCTGAAAAATCTCAAAAAACAGAACCAACATCAGATTTTGAATTTTCGTTTATGCATTTTATTGGACTTGTTTCTTTAGCAGGATTGACTTTATTGTTTTTTGCATTAAAAAGAAACAAATCGGAAACGGATGAAGAGGTAAAAACAGAAATAAAATCTGTAAAAAAGGATTTTTCTGTAAACGATATTCAAATCTATTTGACAGAAAAGGAATTGTTTTATCAGAAAATGGAACTTAAAATTGCCGAATTTTTAGAGTATAAATTTGGTTTAGAAAAAGCAGATTTAAATAAAGAAAACATTATCCAAAAGTTTCAAGAAAACAATATTTCTTCAGAAAACACAAACGATTTTATTGGCCTGTTGCAAAACTGCGAAAAAGCAAGATATTTGCCAACATCTGATGGAAATATGCAATCGGATTTTGAAAAATTACAAGAGTTAGTACAAATTATTAACGTGTAAAGGCAATAATCGTAATATAATTTTGTTTAGTGTATATTTGTAGTTCAACTTATTTTATGAAAAAAGTAGTTTCCTATTTATTTTTATGTTTTTCATTAGTTTCGTTTTCGCAACAGAAATTATGGAAAGGCTATTTTTCATACAATGAAATTACAGATATTTGTATTTCTGACCAAAAGGTATTTTCCAGCACAAAAAATTCTGTTTTTAATAAAGACATTTCCTCAAATATTTTAACCACTTTTACTTCAATAAACGACGTAAAACCAGATGAAATTACCGCTATTTTAAACACGTCAAACAATTATACTTTAATTGGAAATAAAAATGGTTTAATAATTCTTATAA
>NZ_JBIKJY010000012.1:0-72204 GCF_044360715.1 Flavobacterium sp. | reverse complement strand
GGTTTTTCGTTAATTACTTTTGCTATTTGGGTTTATGTAACAGGTTATACACTTCAAAATAAAGAAATTTTTTGGTGGTTGCCAGTTAATATTTTCTTTTTAATTCTATTGCAACCTTGGATTATGCGTTTATCAAGAATTATTTGGTTAACCGCATTTTTTCATAGTGACGATGAATTTTTCGATTAAAAATAATCTTATGATAATTATCACAATTTTATTTAAAAATTACTACTAAATTTGTATCGTATTTAAATGAAAATGATTTCAATTTCCATTTAAAAAAATAATTAATATATGAAAATAGAACAAATTTATACAGGTTGTTTGGCGCAAGGTGCCTATTACATCACTTCAAATGGCGAAGCAGCTATAATTGATCCGTTACGAGAAACGGCTCCTTATATGGATAGGTTGTCGGCGGATAATGTAAAACTAAAGTATATTTTTGAAACCCATTTTCATGCTGATTTTGTTTCAGGTCATTTGGATTTAAGTACTCAAACGGGTGCGAAAATTGTATACGGACCTAATGCTAAACCAGAATTTGATATTATTTCTGCAACGGATGGTGCTATTTTTGAAGTTGGAAATATTAAAATAAAAGTACTACATACGCCTGGTCATACCATGGAAAGTACGTGCTATTTATTGATAGATGAAAACGGAAAAGATACCGCATTGTTTTCTGGTGACACGTTATTTATTGGCGATGTTGGGCGACCAGACTTGGCCCAAAAATCAGCATCCATGACGCAAGAACAGTTAGCTGGAATATTATTTCACTCTTTACGAAATAAAGTTATGACTTTAGCAGATGATGTAGTTGTTTATCCAGCACATGGAGCGGGTTCCGCTTGCGGTAAAAATATGAGCAAAGAGACGGTTTCCACCATTGGCGAACAAAAACAACAAAATTATGCACTTCGTGCCAATATGACCGAAGCAGAATTTATAAAAGAAGTTACAGATGGTTTATTGCCTCCACCTGCTTATTTTGGTATGAATGTAGCTATGAATAAAAAAGGAATTCCTTCTTTTTCAACAGTTTTAAATAATGGAAAAAACGCTATTGATGTTGCCGACTTTGAACAACTTGTTGAAGACAGTGGTGCTTTGATTTTAGATACCAGAAATGCGTCAGATTTTTCGAAAGGGTTTGTACCTCAATCCATAAATATTGGAATTAGTGGTGATTTTGCGCCTTGGGTTGGTGCTTTAATAGCTAATGTCAATCAACCGATAGTATTAGTTACTGATTTTGGTAAAGAAGAAGAAACTGTTACACGATTATCTCGAGTAGGTTTCGACGCTGTTTTAGGTCATTTAAAAGGTGGTTTTGAAGCCTGGAAATCAGCTGGATTTGATGTGGATACTGTAAACAGAATTACCGCAGCTCAATTTGAAAATGAAGTAAAAATTGGCGAAAGTAAAGTAGTAGATATTAGAAGAGAAAGTGAATACGAAGCTGAACATATTGAAGACGCTTACAGTAAACCTTTAGCTTATATTAATGATTGGGTGAAAGACATCAATCCAAACGAACATTTTTTTATGCATTGTGCTGGTGGCTACCGTAGTATGATTGCGGCTTCTATTTTACAAGCTCGTGGTTATAGAAACTTTTCAGAAATTGAAGGTGGTTTTAATGCCATTTCGAAAACCAATATTCCTAAAACCGATTTTATGTGTCCTAGCAAAATATTGTAATTACATGAGAATAGTAACCGTACTTTTTTGTTTTTATTTGTTCGTATTGATGGCGCTTCCATCTGTTCGAGTAGTAAAAATACAATTTAGTGAAGGTTGTCAATCTTCTTGTGACAAAAGTAATTTTGAAAATAATGATGGTTGCGAAAAAGGTAAGATTATTATGAGTTTAAATTTTACTCCAGTAAGTTATATTACAACTAAAATATATTCAGCTATCCCTCAAAGTTTTGTAATTACTTACAAAAAAGAAAAGATATTTTATCATAAAAATCTTATATCTAAGTATCAAAATACTATTTGGCAACCTCCAAAAATCATTTCATAAATATCTCAGTTTAATTATTTTACTGCTTTATCTGTTTTTAGATATTAGCAGAATAACGTAATAGTATTTATAAATGAAAAAATATATAATTTTATTAGTCTTTCTTTTCTGTAAAGAAAGTATGGCACAAAGTACATTTGATTATAATGTACAAATAACTCCAATTACAATTTCTACTTTACCTGGATTGCATTCGTATGCTTTTGCGCAACATAACGGAAAGTGGTTAATTATTGGTGGAAGAAAAGATGGGGTTCATGCCAGACAACCTTTTAATGCGTTTCCTAATTCTCAGAATAACAATCTGATTTATGTAGTAGATATTGCTACACAACAAACTTGGTCCGTTTCCTTAGAAACTTTGACAACAGGTTTAAAAGAGCAATTACAAGCTACAAATTTCAACTTTTACCAAGATGGAAATTCGTTGTATGTAATAGGTGGTTATGCATATTCAACCTCTTTGGATGATCACGTAACTTTTGATAAATTAACAAGTATTAATGTACCCAATTTAATTGATTCGATTATTAACGGTACACCAATAACCACAAATTTTAAACAATTAGCCAATCCAATATTTCAAAATACTGGTGGACAATTGGGAAAAATTGGTAATAATTTTTATCTGGTAGGAGGTCAGGTATTTACAGGAAGATACAATCCCATGAATAATCCAACTTTTGTACAAAATTATGTAAATAAAGTACAAAAATTTACAATTGATAATTTTGGAACACAACTAAGTTATGCTAATTATTCTTTTGTAGAAGATGCGGTTCATTTACATCGACGTGATTATAATTTAGTGCCTCAAGTATTTCCAAATGGAGAGGAAGGTTATACTATTTCATCTGGTGTGTTTCAAATTAATGCAAATTTACCTTTTTTATACCCTGTAGATATAAAAGCAAGTGGCTATTTTCCACAAACACAGTTCAATCAATATTTAAGCAATTATCATAGTGCAAAAGTTGGATTATTTGATAGTGCCACTACTAAAATGCACAATTTGTTTTTTGGTGGAATTAGCCAGTATTATTATAACGGAACTACTTTGGTACAAGATAATAATGTGCCTTTTGTAAAAACCATTAGTAGAACAACACGTGCTGCAAATGGTGATTTGTCTGAATATAAGTTAGATGTTGAAATGCCTAATTTTAAAGGGGCAGGGGCAGAATTTATTCCAAATAAAACGTTACCACATTATTCAAACGAAGTGATTAAATTAAATGATATTGTAGCTAATGAATTTGTTATTGGGCATATATATGGTGGAATTGATAGTCCAACTCAAAATCCGTTTACAAATAATCAAACCAATACAACAAGTGCTGGCGCAACAATATATGAAGTAAAATTAATTAAAAATGCGTCCTTGGGACAAATTAGTATTGATGGTAAAAATGTTTTTTCATTTACAGTTTCTCCAAACCCAACAAATGATAATTCGGTTTCTGTTCAATTTAATTTGCCTTATTTAGCAACTTTAGATTATTTTGTTACAAATGTAAATGGTCAATTACTAGATGAAGGAGAAATTGACGGAATGCACGAAGGCGAAAACACTATGACTTTTAATTTAGTAAATACTTCAGATAAAATTCAGTTTATTACATTTATTTTAGACAATAAATTTTATTGCACTAAAAAAATAATTATCAATTAACAACAAATAATAATAACAATTAAAATTTAAACAAATGAAAAATTTATTTTTAACAATGTCAGTAGTTTTTTTATTTACAGCTGCTACAAATGCTCAAGAACCTAAACAAAAGAAGAAAGTAAAAACAGAAAAATCATGTTCTGTAAATGGAAAAAAATGTTGTGGAGAATCAAACAAAAAAGAAGCTTCATGTGATTCTAAAAAAACGGAAAAAAAATAATAAACTTTTTTGATTAATTTTTTTAGTGCATACAAACTTTTGTATGCACTTTTTTTTATTTAATTTTACCACATTAAATTATATTAAATGAGTCACGGAAAATTAAGAGAAGATACTACTTGCCAAAATTGTGGCAATTCTGTTACTGTGCGGTTTTGTCCTTCATGTGGGCAAGAAAATACAGAAACTAAAAAATCCTTTCATTATTTGTTTACCCATTTTTTAGAAGATTTAATACATTATGATTCCAGTTTTTGGAAAGCAATAAAATATTTACTATTTCAACCCGAAAAACTGACTTTAACTTATTTGTCAGGTAAAAGATTAGCCTTTATGGCTCCTGTTCGCTTGTTCATATTTATTAATATAATTTCGTTTATTATTTTTAATTCTTTTACTTTTAAAGAAATTGAAAATGAATACTTAAAAGGTACACAATCAGAATTAATAATTGAAACCAAAAATAAAGAGTCAAGAAAGATTAAAAAAATTTCTGAAAAACAAGAAGTTAATGTAAATTATTTAGATGAAAAATTTAATAAATTAGAGGAAAAATATACGCCTACACAAATTATGTTTCAGGCTTTACATAAAGGCTTACAAAATTTACCTAAATGGTTGTTTTTAATAATGCCCTTTTTTGCGTTTACGCTTTGGCTTACGCACAATAAGAAGAAATGGTGGTATTTTGATCATGGTATTTTTACGTTTCATTACTTCGCTTCTTTTTTGTTGATTTCTAGTCTAACTGCGTTATTAAATCAAATCTATGGTTTGTTTGGTTATGAAATTCATGGCTATTTTGGAATATTTATATTTATATTTTTAAATGTAATTTTCATAAAGGCATATTTCCTTTTTTATAAAGAAAGTTGGATGAAAAGTATATTGAAATTATTTGTCATTTATTTTTTAAATACACTAATATTTGTTTCTACTTTTATTTTGTTTTTTCTTTACATCTTTTATACAATTTAATGAAAAAAGTAATACTTATCACTGGTGGTTCTTCAGGAATTGGAAAAGCAATAGGCGAATTCTTATTAGATAAAGAGTATATTGTTTATGGTACAAGTAGAACTGCTTCTTCAATAAGTCATTCAAAAATAAAATTAATTGATTTAGATGTTAGGAATTCGGATTCTATTAAAGCATGTATTGCTAAAATTATAGAATTAGAAGGCAGAATAGATGTGTTAATTAATAATGCTGGGGTAGGAATTACGGGTCCTCTTGAAGAAATTCCATTAGAAGAAATTAAGAACAACTTTGAAACCAATGTTTTTGGACCTATCGAAACCATGAAGGCCGTTTTACCCCAAATGCGTCTTCAAAAAAGTGGTCTGATTATTAATATTACTTCCATAGCGGGTTATATGGGATTGCCTTTTAGAAGCGTTTATTCCTCGTCAAAAGGCGCTTTAGAATTAATTACCGAATCGTTACGAATGGAAACTAAATCCTTTGGAATTTATATTACCAATGTGGCTCCAGGAGATTTTGCTACCGAAATTGCTTCCAGAAGATTTCACGCTCCAGTGCAACAAGGTTCTGCTTATGAAACGGTATATCAAAACCAACTTAATATGATGAATGAACATGTTTCTGGTGGAAGTAATCCTTTAGAAATGGCTGTAGCAATACACAAAATTATTGAAACTAAAAATCCTCGTATTCATTATAAAGTAGGCGCTTTTATGCAAAAATTTTCTATTGTTTTAAAGCGTATCTTACCTGATAAAATGTATGAAAAAATCTTAATGAATCATTACAAATTATAAAATCAAAAAGTAGAATCTCTAAAAAGAAATAGAATATTGTATTTCAATTTCCTACTTTTGTACGCACAAACAACACACAACAAATTTAAATTCAAAAAACATGAAATTTTTTATTGACACAGCAAATTTAAAAGACATTGCAGAAGCACAAGCATTAGGCATTCTTGATGGTGTAACTACAAATCCGTCATTAATGGCTAAAGAAGGTATTACAGGAAAAAACAATATCTTAAAACATTATGTAGACATTTGTAATCTTGTAGATGGCGATGTAAGTGCAGAAGTAAATGCCTTAGATTTTGAAGGAATGATAAAAGAAGGTGAAGAGTTGGCTGATTTACACGAACAAATCGTAGTAAAATTACCAATGACTAAAGAAGGAATTAAAGCGTGTAAATATTTTTCAGATAGAGGCATAAAAACCAATGTTACTTTAATATTTTCAGCGGGTCAAGCTTTATTGGCTGCTAAAGCTGGAGCAACATATTGTTCTCCATTTTTAGGTCGCTTAGATGATATTTCAACAGATGGTTTAAATTTAATTGATGAAATTCGTCAAATTTATGACAACTATAGCTTTGAAACTCAAATTTTAGCGGCTTCTGTTCGTCACACTATGCATGTTGTTAATTGTGCTAAAATTGGTGCTGATGTAATGACAGGACCTTTATCTTCAATTACTGGATTATTAAAACACCCACTTACTGATTTAGGAATTGCTCAGTTTGTAGCTGATTTCGAAAAAGGAAATAAATAGTATTTTAGATATAAAAAAGGCGTCCAGATTTATCTGGACGCCTTTTTTATGGAGTTTTTTTACTAATTTTTATTGTAAATAACTTTCGAAATTGGCATCAAACAAGCTTACAAAAGCATTGTTTATAGTACCATTTTTATTTATAATTAGGGTTCGGTATACTTTATTAATTACCCATTTATTTTGTAATTCTTCAAAATCTATGGCTCTTAATTCTATGGAATTGGAATATTTTTTTTCTTTAATTTCTTTTAACCAATCTTCTTGAGTGTTATTAATATTTATGGCAATAAATTGAATGTCTGGATACTTTGCTTTAAGTTCATCTACTTTTTTGTGAGAATAAAAAGAATGTGATTCGGATTGTTTCGTCCAAAAATAAATAATTGTTTTTTTAGTAATTAATTCACTAAGCTGAACTTTTTTATTATTTGTGTCTAACACACTAATTTCTGGTAACACATTATTATTTCTTAATTTCTGAATGTTACTTGCCGTTTCCATGACTTTAACTTTCATTTTTTGATCGGAAACCATTTTCGAATATAAAGTAAAAAATTTACCATTATTAACGGAACATTGATCAGAAAGCAAATACATGTTGGCAATATTATTCACAACCAAGTTTTTTACATGTTTGTTTTTAATTAAAGTATCAGCAATTTCAAGTTTTTTAATATTGTTTTCTAAACTCATGTCGTCTAAATAACCTTTAGTATTTGTTAATACAACATTGTTTAACATGCTAGTCATATAATTAATAAACGGCGAATAGTATAACAGATTTGCTTGATTTACATCAATTTTTTTTCTGTAATTATAGTATGATTTTGGCAAACTGTTTTTGATGTTTTCACCTGTTTTAAATTCGTGTACAATTGGGAAAACTTCTTTTTTGTATGCGTAATTCAATTGAATATTTGCTTTTGCTACTTCATCAAATTCTTCAGACCATTTGATAAATGATTTTCTTTTGTGGTATAAATTTGTAATATTTTGATTGGAAGAATCTATATATTTTGAAAATATTTTTTCAGATTTTTCATATACATCAAACAAGTTGTTTTTTAAATTCATGTCTTTTAAAAACAATTCCATCATAAAATTATTTTTTTCATCGCCACGTCCGCAAAACATTAAAGTAGTATCAAAATCATTACTGTTTAATCGAATCATCAAACTATCGTTTTTATCAAAAAACACATATTGATATTCTGGATCGTGTTTAAAACTATATAAACCTGGCGTTAACGAATCGAATTTATGAAAAAACCGGTTGTTTTTATCTAAATAAAAAGTATCCACAACTTTATTGTTTTTCATAAACACCACAAAATTATTTTTCGGATTTTCAATTTCTCCACCAAAATAGGCAATATAATTTTCACCCATAAAACCATCTTTACAAGATATAAAAGTGGAAGTAAGGATAACGAAAACAATAAATTTAATGAAATTGTATTTTTTTTGCATAGTTTTATTTAAACATAATAACAAATGTATTTGTTTTTAAATAGTTTAGGTGTTAATGTAGCGTTAAAAATTCCAAATAGAATATTAAAATAAAACTGTGAAAACTCGTTGGTTTTTGCTAATTTTGCAACAAATTAAAATAAAAATACATGCTTACAATTTCAAATTTATCGGTACAATTTGGTAAAAGAATTTTATTCGATGAAGTTAATACCTCTTTCACACAAGGAAACTGTTATGGGATTATTGGCGCTAACGGTGCTGGAAAATCAACCTTCTTAAAAATCATAGCTGGTGAATTGGATCCTACTTCAGGAAGAGTGATTTTAGAACCAGGAAAACGTATGTCGGTTTTAAATCAAAATCACAACATGTTTGATGAATTTACGGTTTTAGATACGGTATTGATTGGAAATAAAACATTACATGCCGTAAAATCTGAAATGGATGCATTGTATGCTGATTATGATGATAAAAATGCAGATAGAATAGGCGAGTTGCAATTGCAATTTGACGAAATGAATGGTTGGAATGCAGAAAGTGACGCGGCTACTTTATTATCAAATTTAGAAATTGAAGCAGAATATCATTATACTTTGATGGGCGAAATGGACGGAAAATTAAAAGTTCGTGTGTTGTTAGCTCAAGCTTTATTTGGCAATCCTGATGTGTTGATTATGGATGAGCCTACCAATGATTTGGATTTTGAAACCATTGGTTGGTTAGAAAATTTCTTAGCAAATTATGAAAATACGGTATTAGTAGTTTCGCATGACCGTCACTTTTTAGATGCGGTTTGTACACATATTTCTGATATTGATTTTGCGAAAATCACACATTATTCAGGAAATTATACTTTTTGGTACGAAAGTAGTCAATTAGCGGCGCGTCAGAAAGCACAACAAAACAAAAAGGCAGAAGAGAAAAAAGCAGAATTAGAAGAGTTCATTCGTCGTTTTAGTGCCAATGTAGCCAAATCTAAACAAGCTACTTCTCGTAAAAAAATGATTGAAAAATTAAACTTAGATGAAATTAAGCCATCAAGTAGAAGATATCCAGCCATTATTTTTGAAACCGAACGTGAAGCGGGTGACCAAATATTAAATATTCAAAATTTAGCAGCATCTCAAGACGGAGACGTTTTATTTAAAGATGTACATTTGAATATGGCAAAAGGCGATAAAATTGTGGTTTTCTCTAAAGATTCCCGTGCAACAACCGCTTTTTATGATATTTTAAATGGTTTAAAAAAACAAGATTCAGGAACGTTTGATTGGGGAATTACGACCACGCAATCCTATTTACCAGTTGAAAATCATAGCTTTTTTGATGGTGTTGATTTAAATTTAGTAGATTGGTTACGCCAATGGGTAAAAACAGAAGAAGAACGCGATGAAGTGTATGTTCGTGGTTTTTTAGGAAAAATGATTTTCTCAGGAGAAGAAGCCTTAAAAAAATGTAATGTACTTTCTGGAGGCGAAAAAGTACGTTGTATGTTGTCTCGAATGATGATGATTCGTGCCAATGTATTAATGTTAGATGAACCTACCAATCACTTAGACTTAGAATCTATTACTGCATTCAATAACTCGTTAAACAATTTTAAAGGGTCTATTTTATTAACAACACATGACCATGAATTTGCTCAAACTGTTGGAAATAGAATTTTAGAAATTACGCCAAATGGTGTTATAGACCGTTACATGACGTTTGATGAATATTTAGAAGACGATAAAATTAAAGAATTACGTACTAAAATGTATATGTAATTTACGATTTGCGATTTTAAATTTACGAATTGTTATTTATAAAAAATCCCGAGTTTTGCTCGGAATTTTTCGTATATTGTATATCTAAAATCGTAAATAAGATTATTCTTCCAATAAATCTGGTCGTCTGGCTAATGTGTGTTCGTAGGCTTTTTGTTCGCGCCATTTTTCAATTTCTGGAAAGTTACCGCTTAACAAAATATCTGGAATTTTCATCCCTTTATATTCTGCAGGTCGAGTGTAAATTGGTGGTGACAATAAATTATCTTGAAAACTATCCGTTAGGGCAGAGGTTTCATCATTCAAAACTCCAGGAATCAATCGAAATAAGGCATCGCATAAAATTACTGCACCTAATTCACCACCTGATAAAACATAATCGCCTATTGAAATTTCTTTAGTAATATGCATATCGCGAACACGTTGGTCAACGCCTTTATAATGCCCACATAAAATAATTAAATTTCCTAACATCGACATAGAATTCGCCATTTTTTGGTTTAGCGTTTCTCCGTCTGGTGTCATATAAATGATTTCGTCGTAATCGCGTTCGCTTTTTAGTTTGGAAATGCAATCGTCAATAGGTTGAATATTCATCACCATTCCAGCGCCACCGCCGAATTGATAATCGTCAACGCTTTTTTGCTTGTTCGTACTATAATCGCGTAAATTATGAAAATGGACTTCCACCAAGTCTTTATCAATGGCTCTTTTCATCATCGAACCTTCAAAAGGACTTCTAATTAATTCTGGTAAAACAGTTATGATATCTACGCGCATGATGATTTTGTTTTCTTTGTTTCAGGTTTCAAGTTGCAAAGATAAACAACAAAAACCTGAAACCTGAAACTTGAAACAATTAATTTAAACCCCAAATTGTCGTAAATGATGATCAATATGTTTCCAATGTAAATTATTCCATTCATCTGCAGTCATATAGCCCCAAAAAGGGTGTTTTTTACAACTTATAGCATCAAAACCAGCTTGAAAACGAGAAAAATTAGTAATTAATTCATTCTTAATGGTTTCAAAATCGAAATTAGTATCGTATTTAAATTCTTTGGCAGTTGGACTGTTCTTGTCAAATTGTGGCTTTTTTAGAATCATGTTTTTCATCATAGGTGCTAAAATTTTCCAAATAAATGGAATCCTAAGTTCTTTCTCATTAAAAGCTACTAAAACGGCATCATTACAATGTTTTAGCATTTGGTCTACACTCATTTTTCCCCATAATGCTTTAGAATCTGAAGATAATGAATTGATTCTTAAAATAATTTCTTGATTGTTTGTTGGGTTAAATATTGATTTCATGTTGATATAATTTTGCTTAAAAACCAATCAAATATACTCAAAAAAGTAGTAAATTTGCACTTTAATTTAAAATCAAAAGCAATGCAAGACGGAATTTACGCTAAATTTAATACAGCAAAAGGTTCAATTTTAGTAAAGTTAACTCACGATAAAACGCCTGGAACGGTTGGAAACTTTGTTGGTTTGGCTGAAGGGCAATTAGAAAACAAAGCAAAACCAATGGGGACGCCATATTATAATGGCTTGAAATTTCATAGAGTAATTCCAGACTTTATGATTCAAGGTGGTTGCCCACAAGGTCAAGGAACGGGTGGACCAGGTTACCAATTTGATGATGAATTTCATCCAGAATTAAAACATGATAAGCCTGGAGTTTTATCTATGGCGAATGCTGGACCTGGAACTAATGGTTCACAATTTTTTATTACACATGTTCCAACCAATTGGTTAGATGGTAAGCATACTGTTTTTGGTCATGTTGTGGAAGGACAAGATGTTGTTGATGCAGTGGCTGGAAATGACGCTTTAGATTCAATTGAAATTATTAGAGTGGGAGCCGAAGCAGAAAAATGGAATGCTATTGAAGTATTTAGAACATTTGAAGGTTCTCGTGAAAAAAGAATTTTAGAACAAAAACAAGCTGCTGAAGCGGCGATGGAAAAATTAGCAGCTGGATTTTCAAAAACAGAAAGCGGCTTACGTTATCAAATTATCCAAAAGGGTAGTGGTAAACAAGCAGAAAAAGGTAAAAAAGTTTCTGTTCACTATCAAGGTGCTTTAGAAAACGGTCAAGTTTTTGATTCATCATATAAAAGAAAACAGCCTATTGATTTTCAATTAGGAGTGGGACAAGTTATTGAAGGATGGGATGAAGGTATTGCCTTGTTACAAGTAGGTGATAAAGCTCGTTTTGTAATTCCATCGTATTTAGGATATGGAAGTACTGGTGCTGGAGGCGTAATTCCACCAGATGCTACTTTGGTATTTGACGTTGAATTAATGGATGTGAAATAAGAGTAGGCAGTATTCAGTTTTTAGTAATCAGTAAGAATTAAGTAAAAAAATAATATATAAAATCCGTTTCGATACCAAATCGTTACGGATTTTTTTTATATTTGAAAATCTAAAAATGAAATAATGAAATCAAGCGTATTAATTGGATTAGTGGTTTTATCAGTTGTAGTAGGCTGTGCACCAAAAAAAGTTGTTGTAACAGAGGAAGTTCCGGTTGTTAAAGAAATTGCAGCTGAAAAGTTAGAAATAACAGCTGAAGTTATTGCTGAAGGTAAAAATTTATACACCACAAGTTGTGCCGATTGTCATAGCTTATATGAAAAAGAAAGTTTTACTGCCGAACAATGGAAACCGATAGTTATTCGTATGCAAAAAAACACCAAACTTACTGATTTGCAACGCGAAAAAATATATGCTTATTTAACTACACCACAATTTTAATTTTGGTTCGTAATTTGCGACTTGTTTTTATATGAAGAAATTTTTAGTATTTATCTTATTTTCAACCCTTGGCTTTTCTCAAGATGGCTTGCCGCATTGTGGTTTTGATTTCACTACCTATTTGGTAGCTAATCCAATAGATAGCGCTACCAAAAAAATTATAAATAATTTGCAGATTACTTTAATTGATAGCCAAGGAAATGAAGTGGTAAATACTAATAACGAGTTTAGTTTAATTCATAAAGATAAAACCTTAACTTTTGCCAAAAATTACAGAGTTACATTAGCAAATGCAGAAGAAAGATGGTTTTACAATATTTGTGAAGACCAATATTTATTGCAATTGAAAGCAAATTTTATTCCAGAAGAAAAAGGGTATTCTATAAAAATAAGCGATACTTTAAACCGTTATGCAACAACAACTGTACCTGTTTTTAATACTAATTTATACGTATTATGTACAACAAAAGTAAAAAGCTTTGGTCCGAAAATGACTAATAATATGATTACTATTGAAATGAGTAAGTAATTACTCTAATTTTTCAGCAATTACTGTTTCAGTACTATCTTTTACAATTACTTTTTTTGGAGCTGCTTCTTTCTTTATGATGGGAATATAAATTTCTGTCACCCATTTTGAAGGTTCGTTTACTTCAGGAACAGATTTTTTGTAAATCCCAATATAAAATCCTTTTTTGTCTTCTTTGAATTTTTTAGTTGTAATGTAATTTCTTGTTTTTGACCACGCTTTTTTCATATGAGAATAATCACCTTTTAATGTGGTTTTTATAGCTAAAAATGAGCTGTAGTTTTTACCTTGAATTTGACTATCTGGCGTTGTGAATACTTTTTCTTTTACTGGAACGCACATGGCATAAACTATTTTGTTTTGGTTTTCATTATTCTGAAACATTACAAATGGCACTTCTAAAGTTTCGATATCATTTGATTTGATAAAATTCTTCATTGTTTTTAGCAATGCTTTAGATTTTTTCGGAAAATCTTTAACTAAACAAGAATCTTTTTGTTCTAAATAATTAATTGCAGGTCTGTTCACCAATCCGTCTACTTTAATATCATATTCACCTAATTCACTTACAAAATAGTTGTTAATTTTATTTAAACTTTCTTGTATCTGAGGACCTACATAACTAGTAATTCCTCCATTCAATACAGAATATATTTTTTCTGTAAATGATAAATCGCCTTTAATAGTTACGGATGCTAACGTATTGTTTCCCAATTTCTTGAATTTCCAATGCAATGTTTGCTTGTTATCGTTTTGAATAAAGAGTTGCGATATGGAATCTTTTTGAGCAAAAGTGGTAATAATAGCATTTTCAGAATCCCATTTTACATACGATTTTTTTCCAATAGTATTTTGAGAAGTGGTAAAATTAAAATTTTCTTCTGTATTGAATTGTTGCCAATCATTCCAATTAGAAAAATCGTTTACATATTCAAACACAGAATTACTTGGTGTATTTATTTCTTTTTGTTTTGTAATTTCATAAGTAGCAGGTTGTGTGGCAACAAAAACTACAAAAGCCAAAAGGAATAATAGGAATAAAAGCGATAAATATTTTAATATTTTCATCTATTTGGGGATTTAAAATCAAATATAATAAATTATTCTTTTATGTAACCTTTAATTAAAAATAAGAATAAAATAAAAAGTAAAAAACCTAAAACAATCCATTTCACTCCTTTATATTGCTGTTTATGTATTTTTTTATCCTTTAAATACATAAAAACAATAATTGTAATAAAAGAAATTGCAAATAAAATTGCAAATACTGTTTGTCCTTTTGAAAACATGTTGATAATTTTTTTTTCAAATTTAAGGATTACAAGTTTTAAAATATAATTTTATACCATAATAATATCAAAAAAAAGATTACCACAAATTATTATCAAATTTCAATTAATGTTTAAACTTATATTATGCAAAAACAATTAAATGCAGTAAAATTATTTCATACTACTTATGGATTAGGTGTAAGTGAAGAAATGAAAGCCGATTTAGGAACTCAGAAAAACAACCTTCGTTTTGAATTAATGAAGGAAGAAAACGAGGAATATTTAGAAGCTGTACAAAATAATGATATAGTAGAAATTGCCGATGCACTTGGCGATATGTTATATATTTTATGTGGTACAATTTTAGAACATGGTTTACAGCATAAAATAGAAGCTGTTTTTGATGAAATTCAGCGAAGTAATATGAGTAAATTAGGAGAAGACGGAAAACCTATTTATCGTGAAGACGGAAAGGTAATGAAAGGTCCAAATTATTTTAAACCTAATTTTGAAGCTATTTTAAAGTAATTTCTTCTGTATTAAAACAAAAAAATCCTTAATAAAAAATTAAGGATTTTTTTATAATTATAATTAGATGTTTATTCAGAAACTAAAACATACTCACCAGAAGCTAAAAGTGCTTCTGCTTTTTTGTATTTCATAGTTTCACTTTTTCCACTCATAACATTTTTAATTGTTACGTTGTCGTTTCTGTTGATTTTTGGTTGATCACGAACGATAGTTTCAGTTACTGTTGGGCGCTGTTGTGCTTGATTTCCAGCTTCTCTATTCGCTTGAGCTAAATCATCAGAATCTAACGTATCTTTTGATTCGGTATAATTCGATTTTTTAGTTACTTGTTTCGCTTCCTGAATGTTATTGGCATTTTGTGAAGGCAATTCTCCTTTAAATAAAAATGAAATCACATCTTTATTCACTTGCTCAATCATGGCTTTAAATAATTTAAACGCTTCAAATTTATAAATTAATAAAGGGTCTTTTTGTTCGTGTACCGCTAATTGAACCGATTGTTTCATTTCATCCATTTTACGTAAATGTTTTTTCCAGGATTCGTCTACAATAGCTAATGTGATGTTTTTTTCGAAATCTGTAATTAACGATTTTCCTTCTGATTCGTAAGCTTTTGTTAAATTCGTAACTACATTTAAGGTTTTAATTCCATCCGAAAATGGCACAACAATTCTTTCAAATTGTCCGTTATTGTTTTCGTAAACATCTTTAATTATTGGATACGCTTCTTTGGCATCACGAACTACTTTTTCATCGTAATATGCATACGCTGCTTTATAAGTTTTTGCTACAATTTGTTGTACGTTTAATTTTGCAAATTCAGCTTCTGTTACTGGAGCAGTAATAGAAAACGTTCGTATTAATTGAAATTCGAAGTTTTTAAAATCATTTACAATTTTGTTGTTTTCTACAATGACTTCACAAGTATCATAAATCATGTTTACGATATCTACTTTTAAACGCTCACCTTGTAAGGCATGACGACGACGTTTGTACACCACTTCACGTTGTGAATTCATTACATCATCATATTCTAATAAACGTTTACGAGTTCCAAAGTTGTTTTCTTCTACTTTTTTCTGTGCACGTTCGATAGATTTTGTCATCATAGAATGTTGAATCACTTCACCTTCTTTTAATCCCATTCTATCCATAACTTTTGCGACTCTTTCAGATCCGAATAAACGCATTAAGTTATCTTCCAAAGAAACATAAAATTGTGAACTTCCTACATCACCTTGACGACCAGCACGTCCACGTAACTGACGGTCTACACGACGAGAATCATGACGTTCTGTTCCTATAATGGCTAAACCACCAGCTGCTTTTACTTCTGGTGATAATTTAATATCCGTTCCACGACCAGCCATATTTGTTGCAATAGTTACCACGCCTGGTTTTCCAGCTTCAGCTACAATTTCAGCCTCGCTTTTATGCATTTTCGCATTCAATACATTATGATTGATACCACGCATTTTAAGCATTCTACTTAATAATTCTGAAATTTCTACTGAAGTGGTTCCAATTAACACGGGTCTTCCAGCATTTGAAAGTTCTACTACATCTTCAATAACTGCATTGAATTTTTCACGAACCGAACGATAAATTAAATCTTCTCTATCAATACGAGACATCGGTTTGTTTGTTGGGATTTCAACAACATCTAATTTATAAATTTCATTAAATTCGCCTTCTTCTGTAATGGCTGTTCCCGTCATACCTGCTAATTTGCTGTACATACGGAAGTAATTTTGCAAAGTAACTGTCGCAAAAGTTTGAGTGGCTGCTTCGATTTTTACGTTTTCTTTCGCTTCAATAGCTTGGTGTAAACCATCAGAATAACGACGACCATCCATAATACGACCTGTCGATTCGTCAACAATCATTACTTTGTTGTCCATTATTACATATTCTGTATCTTTTTCGAAAACAGCATATGCTTTTAATAATTGCGTTAACGTATGAATTCTTTCTGATTTTACAGAAAATTCTCTGTATAAATCTTCTTTTAATTCTGCTTCAGCATCTTTATCTAAATTTTGTTTTTCGATAGCTGAAATTCCAGTAGAAATATCCGGTAATACGAAGAAATTCTCATCGGTATCTTGCGATAAAAATTTAATTCCATTATCAGTTAATTCTACTTGATTGTTTTTTTCTTCAATAACAAAGTAAAGCGCCTCATCTACTTTAGGCATTTCTCTATTATTGTCTTGCATATGAGCATTTTCTGTTTTTTGAAGAATTTGTTTGATTCCTTCTTCCGATAAAAACTTAATTAATGCTTTGTTTTTAGGATACGCACGATAGGTTCTTAATAATTGAAAACCACCATCTTTAACATTTCCTTCTTTAATTAATCGTTTTGCTTCGGTTAAACAATCTGTTGCAATACGCTTTTGTAAATTGAAAAGATTTTCCACTTTTGGTTTTAATTCTAAAAACTCGTGTCGGTCTCCATCTTCAACAGGTCCAGAAATAATTAAAGGAGTTCTTGCATCATCAACTAATACTGAATCGACCTCATCTACAATGGCGTAGTTGTGTTTTCTTTGTACTAAATCTTCTGGTGAATTCGCCATATTATCACGTAAATAATCGAAACCAAATTCGTTATTCGTACCATAAGTAATATCGGCATTATATGCTTTTCTTCTTGCTTCAGTATTTGGTTGGTGATTGTCAATACAATCTACAGTTAAACCGTGGAATTCAAATAAAGGCGCTTTCCAAGTACTATCACGTTTCGCTAAATAGTCATTTACAGTAACTAAATGCACTCCATTTCCTGTAAGTGCGTTTAAGTAAAGCGCAAGTGTTGCTACTAATGTTTTACCTTCTCCGGTTTGCATTTCGGCAATTTTACCTTGATGTAAAACAATACCACCCATTAATTGCACATCATAATGTATCATATCCCAAGTGATTGGTTTTCCTGCAGCATCCCAAGAATTTGCCCAATTTACTTCTTCTCCAACAATGGTAATATAAGGTTTTGTTGCAGAAAGTTCTCTATCTTTTGCAGTAGCAGTAACCGTAATTGAAGTATTTTCTTTAAATCGACGAGCCGTTTCTCTTAAAACAGCAAACGCTTCTGGTAAGATTTCATTTAGTGTTTTTTCTGAAATATCGTACGCTTCATTTTCTAATTTATCAATTTCAGCATAAATAGTTTCTCTTGCATCAACATCAATTGTGTTTTCTGCTTCCGATTTTAACGCTTCAATTTTAGCATCTTTTTCAGCACGAGTCTGATTGATTTTATCTTTAAATAAAACCGTTTTTGCTCTTAATTCATCGTGTGAAATTGATTTTAAAGCTTCTTGATAAGAATTAATCTTATTTACGATAGGTTGAATGGCTTTGATATCATTAGCAGATTTATCACCTACAAATATTTTTAATATCGAATTTACAATACTCATAATCTTTATTTTATATATGTTTTACCTTACGGTTGTATTCATTTGTAAAGATAACCAAAAAAAAAGCCTCACCGAAGAGACTTTTTAATAGGCTATTTATTTTTTAATATTCATCCTCGTTCCAAAGATAATCTTCATCTGTAGGATAATCTGGCCAAATTTCTTCCATCGACTCATAAATTTCACCTTCATCCTCTATAGACTGTAAGTTTTCTACCACTTCTAATGGTGCTCCAGCTCTGATGGCGTAGTCAATTAATTCGTCTTTTGTAGCAGGCCATGGCGCATCACTTAAATATGATGCCAATTCTAACGTCCAATACATCTTATTTAGATTTTTTAGTTTAATGCAAAAATAAATTTATTAGTTAAAAAGACAAGTTTTTTTTGAGTTATTTTTTTAATAAATTTTAAGAACTTAATTTTCTTAAATTCCAAAACATAAAAAACAAATTCCAAATAGTTAAAATTCAAATATTTAATTATTTAAAACGTGTTCTTTTTTTTGGGATTTGGAATTTATATTTTTGGGATTTCTAAAACTTATTTTCTAGGAATCCACTTTACTTCTTCAGCGTTTAAATCATAAGACAACTTTCGTGCCAATACAAATAAATAGTCAGAAAGTCGGTTTAAATATTTAATTGCAATCTCTGCAACGGGTTCGTTATGGTCTAAATGCACGGCTAAACGCTCGGCTCTTCTACATACACAACGCGCTATATGACAATATGACACGGTCGTATGTCCGCCAGGTAAAACAAAATGCGTCATCGGAGGCAATGCTTCTTCCATAGCATCAATTTCATTTTCAAGCAATTCGATATCACTTTCAATTATGCCTAAGTTTTGTAAACGTTTTTCCCCGTTTTTTAATACTTCTTTTTCAGGTGGCGTGGCTAATATAGCACCGACAGTAAATAATCTGTCTTGAATTTCAATTAAAATATCTTTATAATGTGCGTTGAAGTCTTGATCACGAATTAATCCGATATGTGAATTTAACTCGTCAACTGTACCGTAACTTTCAATTCGGATATGGTCTTTTGGTACTCTTGTTCCTCCGAAAAGGGCAGTAGTGCCGGTGTCACCTGTTTTAGTATATATTTTCATTTTTGAGTTTCAAGTGTTTTTAAAAATTGTTGTATTTCGAATTACGAATTTTATTCTTTATTTTTTTGTAAAGAAACTACAACCCCAATTGTAATTGATAATGCAATAAATGCTAATGATAACCATTCTGGGAAAAATTCTGGAAAATGATGAATCAATAACATTTTTACACCAACGAAAGTTAAAATCGCAATTAAACTGTATTCAATATAACTGAATTTTTCAATCATATTCGCTAAGAAGAAATACATCGAACGCAATCCTAAAATTGCAAAAATATTAGAACTGAATACTAAAAAAGGATCTGATGTAATAGCTAAAATTGCAGGAACACTGTCTAAGGCAAAAATAACGTCCATAACTTCAATCACAATTAATGCAATAAATAAAGGTGTTACATAGTTGATGTTCTCTTTTTTAATAAAAAATTTCTGTCCTTCAATTTCGGTATGAACAGGAAATATTTTCCCAATTAACTTATATATTTTAGAATCTTTTGGATCAAATTCTTCTTCCTCTTTACTAAAAAGCATTTTCATAGCCGTAAAAATTAAGAAAGCACCAAATACATAGATAATCCAATCAAATCGATTAATAAGTGCCACGCCTAAAAAAATCATTAAACCTCTAAAAACAATAGCGCCTATGATTCCCCAAAATAAAACTCTGTGTTGGTATTTTTGTGGAATTTTAAAGGATGAAAAAATTATGGCTATTACAAATATATTATCAGCACTTAAGGAAAGCTCAATTAAATATCCTGTAATGAACTTTAATGAGGCGTCTGTTGGTTTTAAATTAGTTGGGTTTTCAATGTGACCTCCGCTGTATAAAAGATAGACCACACCAGAAAACATAAACGATAATGTTACCCACAAAATAGTCCATTTAGAGGCTTCTTTACTACTAATTATATGCGGGTTTTTATTAAAAACACCTAAATCAAGTGCTAAAAATATAGAAATTGCAATAAGAAAAATAATCCAAACTGTCATAATTATTAATTTTTAGCAAATATAAATTAAAATTCAGAAATTTTTAGCTTCACACAGATTAAAAATATGATTTTAGGTTTTTGTTAGTCTAACCCCTGGTTTTTTCTTTAAAATATATTGAAAATTAAAATATTTTTAATCTACCCCTAAAATTTTAGGGGGTAAGTTTTTTTATTTGTAAATATTTTATACTTTTGCAGTGTAAAATTTAGAAATTAATTTTAAAACCTAACTTTATGGCTACACTTCGTTTCCAAGCTTTAGATAAAGCTACAAGTAGAAAACCAGTTTCTTTTGAAGAAACAGCAAGAAAATCAGAAATTTTTGCTTCTAATGTATTCAATGACAAATCTATGCGTCAATTTTTAACACCAGATGCTTATAAAGCAGTTAAAAGCGCTATTGAATTAGGAACAAAAATCGATCGTAAAATTGCGGATTATGTAGCAATGGGAATGAAAGAGTGGGCTTTATCAAAAGGCGTAACACATTATACACACTGGTTCCAACCATTAACTGGAACAACGGCTGAAAAACACGATGCTTTTTTCGAAACATCAATGGACGGTTCAGATCCAGTAGAAAAATTTGGTGGAACTCAATTGGTTCAACAAGAACCAGATGCTTCATCATTTCCTAATGGTGGAATTAGAAATACATTTGAAGCTCGTGGTTATACAGCTTGGGATCCAACATCTCCTGCGTTTATTTTTGGAAGTACTTTATGTATTCCTACTGTTTTCGTATCGTATACAGGGGAAGCTTTAGATAATAAAACACCTTTATTAAGAGCATTAAGTGCGATTGATACTGCTGCTACAGAAGTAGCTAAATATTTCGATAAAAACGTTAAAAAAATTACACCAACTTTAGGTTGGGAACAAGAATATTTCTTAATTGATTCTGCTTTAGCAGCTACAAGACCTGATATTATTGCTACTGGTAGAACTTTATTAGGACACACGTCTTCAAAAGGACAACAATTAGACGACCATTATTTTGGTTCTATTCCAACTCGTGTTTTACAATATATGAGAGAATTAGAATACGAATGTATGTTATTGGGTATTCCAGTTAAAACGCGTCATAATGAAGTAGCGCCAGGACAATTTGAATTGGCTCCAATTTTTGAAGAAACCAATTTAGCTGTAGACCATAACTCCTTATTAATGGATGTGATGGAAAAAGTAGCAGAAAGACACGATTTTAAAGTATTGTTTCACGAAAAACCTTTTAAAGGTGTAAATGGTTCGGGTAAACATAACAACTGGTCTTTAGCAACAGATACTGGAATTAATTTATTAGCTCCAGGAAAAACGCCAATGAGTAATTTAATGTTCTTAACGTTTTTTATCAATACAATTAAAGCGGTTCACGATTACGAAGAATTATTAAGAGCGTCAATTGCATCTGCAAGTAACGACCACCGTTTAGGAGCAAACGAAGCGCCACCTGCAATTATTTCTGTGTTTATTGGTCAACAATTAACAAAAGTATTAGCTGAATTAGAAGGTGTTACGAAAGGAAAATTATCTCCAGAAGAAAAAACAGATTTAAAATTAAACGTGGTTGGTAAATTGCCAGATGTTTTATTAGATAATACAGATAGAAACAGAACGTCACCATTTGCGTTTACAGGAAATAAATTTGAATTCAGAGCGGTGGGTTCAACAGCTAACTGTGCGGTTTCAATGACTACTTTAAATTCAATTGTTGCGAAACAATTAATCGACTTCAAAAAAGAAGTTGATGTTTTAATTGAAACGAAAGATTTAAAGAAAGACGAAGCAATTTTCAATACGTTAAGAGAATACATCAAAGGAACAAAAGCCATTTTGTTTGAAGGTGACGGATATAGCGATGCTTGGGAAAAAGAAGCTAAAAAACGCGGATTAAGTAATCATAAAACTACTCCAGAAGCCTTAAAAGCTAAAGTTTCTAAAAAAGCATTTGACTTATTTGCCGAATTAGGCGTAATGAATCATATAGAAGTAGAATCACGTTACGAAATTGAATTAGAAGAATACACAAAGAAAATTCAAATTGAAGGAAGAGTTTTAGGTGATATAGCTCGTAATCACGTTATTCCAACAGCTATTAAATATCAAAACACGTTAATTGAAAACGTAAAAGGTTTAAAAGATATTTTTGAAAAAGATTTTACAAAAATTGCAAAGGAGCAAATTGAGTTAATCAAAGAAATTTCAGCACATATTGAAGGCATCAACCGTAATATTGACGAAATGATTGAAGAACGCAAAAAAGCAAATAATTTAGATTCTACTGAAAAAATGGCAGCTGCTTATTGTAATAAAGTAAAACCATATTTTGAAGTAATTCGTGAACACTGCGATAAATTAGAGCTTTTAGTTGATAATGGAATTTGGCCATTAACAAAATATAGAGAATTATTTTTTATTAAATAATATTTGTTTAGATTTGAAAATGCTTGTTAGAAATAACAAGCATTTTTTTTACAATAATTTTGGTAGTTTTAAGTTATATTAAAAAGTACGATTTTATGAAATCATTAATTATAAGTTTATTTTCTATTTTTTGCCTATCTTCTTTTTCACAAAAAAAGATGACACTTTATTTTGATACCAATTCGAGTGAGCTTAGCCAAAAAGAAATGGTTAAATTCAATGAATTTATGAAAACAAAAGATTTAAAAATTCAGAAAGTTATTGGTTTTTGCGATTTGCGTTCTTCTAATAAATATAACGATTCATTAGCATTAGCAAGAGCTAATTTTGTTTCAAGTTTAATTCGATTGTCTTCTTTTAATTCTGTGTTTGAAGTGAAATCTAAAGGAGAAAACTTTAATCAATTGAAAGATTTAGATTTAAACAGAAAAGTAGAAATTCATTTTAAAATTGAAAAAATAGCGCCACCAAAAGTTGTTCCAGAAGAAAGTTTAGGGACACGTATTTCTAAATCTAAAAAAGGCGATAAATTAGTACTTAAAAATTTATTTTTTTACGACAGAACGGATATTTTATATCCAGAATCCTACAAACCACGGGAAGAATTATTAAAAGCATTGAAAGATAATCCGAAATTAAAGATAGAAATTCACGGTCATATTTGTTGTACGCCCGGAAAAGATAAAGAAGAAATTGCTTTAAAACGTTGTGTGGGAACCATTGAATATTTAGTGGTAAACGGAATTGATAAATCGAGATTAAGTTATAAAAGCTTCGATGCAGCGCAACCTATTTTTCCCATTCCAGAAAAAAATGAAGAGGAACGAAAAGCCAATCGTCGTATAGAAATTTTAATCGTTGATAAATAAATGGCATAGTTTTTAGTCTATATTTGTGGCTATCAAAATCATAAAACATTCTAAATAATGAAATTTCTATTCGCTTTTGCCTTTTACCTTTTGCCTTTTACCTTTTTTGGTCAAGAAAGTGTTTCGTTTTATTTCGAAAACAACAAATCTGCATTAAATCAAGTGGAATTGACTAAATTAAATAAGTGGATTACAGCAAATAAAAATTCTAAAATTCTTTCTATTACGGGTTCTACGGATGAAGTTGGTTCTTCTGGTTACAACGATACATTATCACAAAAACGAGTAGATTATATTTTTAATAAAGTAAAACTTTCTGTAAAAATTAGGGAAGATTTCAAATCGATTTCTTTAGGCGAAAAAGGTGCAAAATCGAATAGTAAAGCAGAAAACAGAAAAGCCATTATCGTTTTTTTACAAGAAAAAGATTTAGCTAAAGAAGCCCTTTTAATTCAACCTAAAGTAGAGTTGGAAGTTCCAAAAGATAATCCAACAAACGGATTAACTCCAATTGAGGAAAAGGATATGAATTTCCCTGAAGGCGCTACTTTAGAAGAAAAAATTCAATTGTCTAGACCTGGAACTTTAATTGTTTTGCCTGAAATTCAGTTTTATAAAAATTCCTTTGGTATTATGCCTTCCTCACAAAGAGAAATTTTTGAATTGATTCGTATTATGACAATGAATCCAAAATTATACATTGAAATTCAAGGGCATATTTGTTGTGTGGATAAAGACATTAGAAATTTATCTTTAGATAGAGCCAGACAAGTTAAACGTATTTTGCAATCAAATTACATTTTAGAACGACGTATAAAAGTAAAAGGATTCGGTGTTTCGAAACCAAAATTTGCCATTCCAGAAGCAACAGAAGAACAAGCAGCTGCCAATAGAAGAGTAGAAATTATGATTTTAGAAATGTAAGTCAATTAGATAATTAGTCAATTACTCAATGTGCCAATTATCTAACAATCTAAAAATCTAATTATCTAATTATCTAATTGTCCAATTATCTAATTTTTTCGCTACACTTCCTCTTGGTTCGTTACCTTCTTGTAATACTATTTCTGAATGTAAAAATTTCGCTGCTTCTGCAGAATCTTTCACTTTACTTGCACTACGTGATAGCATTTCGGTTTCAAAATCGTTTAGTACGCTTTTTCGAATTCCAATTTCTTTCCAGTTTGATGATTTCGTACATTTTTTTGTAATTTCTCGGGCTAAAGATAAAGCATCTAATAATGCTTGATTGGCACCTTGACCTTTAAACGGACTCATTGGGTGTGCGGCATCACCAATTAAAGTTATGTTTTTTTCTGTTTTCTCTAATAATGTAGTAGATAGTATTTCTCTATCGTAAACAGGATAACCTGAAATTTCGGATTCTAAAGTAGCTTTTATAATTTCTGGAATCGGCGTGTGCCAATTAGTTCTTTGTATTGCTTCCTCTTTAAGCGAATTTTTGCCTTTTTTACTTATTTCTTTTGCTGCTGCTTCCGAAATGGGAAAACTAAGTTGCCACATTATAGCCTCTTTTGAATAAGGCATCATATACATGCGTTCTTTTCCATTGGCAGTTTGAAATACCGTAGCGCCATCGAGTAAAGGACTTTTTGTATTTTCTAAGGCGTTTAATTTACAAATTCCCAAAATAACCATACAATCTAAATATCGTAAAGGTGTAATTTCTTCACCTAACAAAAAATTTCTTATTGAACTACGAATGCCATCTGCACCAACTAAAATGTCAGTTTGAACTTTCTTAATTTCACCGTTTACTTGAAAACTCAAATCAATTTTATTTTCAGATTCTTTATAATCAACAAGTTGATGTCCCCATTGCACACTGTTTTTTACGTTCAATTGGTCTAATAAAGCGCTACGTAAAGCTTGCCTTGAAATGTGTAAGTTAGAATGTTTTGCTTGTTTTTTTGTATCGGATGGTAACCATTTTCTGAGTCCCCATTCGCCAATAACTTTTCCTTCTGAAGTATAAACGATATGTTTTGTAGAAACTACTGCTTCTTTCAAAGAAAATAATCCGAAGCCTTTTATTGCTTTGCTTGCTTGTTGTAACGTGAGTCCGTATCCTTGTGATCTGTCTGTAAAGCTTTTATCTCTTTCATAAAGTGTAAATGGGATTCCACGGTGTAAACACGCTACTGCTAAAGCAACACCGCCAATTCCAGCACCGATTATTGCCACGTGAGGATAATTTTCATTATCAACTTGAGGAAAATTCACAGAAGGAAGTATACCAGAACCCAAACAAATTTTACAAGCTATTTGTTCGTTTTTAGTTGCGACTTTTTCTTGTTGAATAAGCGACTTTTTGGGTTGTCTCCGATTTTTTTTTCCTTGTCCTTTACAAATTTGACAAACTGACCAACTCGCAAATGAATTTTCTAACTTTTCCAATTCTATTTTTTAATTGTTTGGTATACAACTTAGCTGCAAAGGTTGTAAAATTTTCTGTGATACTGTTTAATTCTAATTAGTTTTATTCTGAATTGGCAAATTGTCTCAGTATCTTATTGGCACATTACCTAATTATTTATATCTTTGCTCCACACAACAAACAACACATAATAATGAGTTCTGAAACGAGCCAACGCTACAATTTAAGAGGAGTTTCTGCTTCTAAAGAAGATGTACATAATGCGATTAAAAATATTGATAAAGGATTATTTCCTCAAGCATTTTGTAAAATCATACCCGATTATTTAACTAACGATGAGAAGTATTGCATTATTATGCACGCTGATGGCGCTGGTACTAAATCAGCTTTAGCTTATATGTACTGGAAAGAAACGGGTGATGTTTCTGTTTGGAAAGGCATTGCGCAAGATGCCTTAATTATGAATATTGATGATTTATTGTGTGTAGGTGCAACAGATAATATTTTATTGTCTTCTACTATCGGAAGAAATAAAAATCTAATTCCAGCTGAAGTTATTTCGGCTATTATTAATGGAACAGAAGAATTAATTACAGAATTAAAGAAACACGGCGTTACTATCCATTCAACAGGAGGCGAAACTGCAGATGTAGGCGATTTGGTTCGTACGATTATTGTAGATTCTACGGTAACAGCTCGAATGGAAAGAAGTAAAGTAATTAATAACGCAAATATTCAAGCAGGAGATGTAATTGTAGGTTTAGCTTCATTTGGTCAAGCTTCTTATGAAACGGAATACAATGGTGGAATGGGAAGTAATGGTTTGACCTCTGCGCGTCACGATGTTTTTGCCAAGTATTTAGCTGAAAAATATCCTGAAAGTTTTGATGCAGCAGTTCCAAACGAATTGGTATATTCGGGTCAAACAAAGTTAACGGATGCAGTTGAAAATAGCCCTATTGATGCAGGTAAGTTAGTGCTTTCTCCAACCAGAACGTATGCACCAGTTATTAAAAAAATACTATCTAAATACAATTCAAATCAAATTCACGGAATGGTGCATTGCAGTGGAGGTGCCCAAACTAAGGTGCTTCACTTTGTAGACAACGTTCACGTGATTAAAGATAATTTGTTTCCAGTACCACCATTATTTCAACTGATTCAAGAAAATTCTAAAACCGATTGGAAAGAAATGTATCAGGTATTCAATTGCGGACATAGAATGGAAATTTATGTACCTGCTGAAATTGCACAAGACATTATTGAAATTTCAAAATCATTTAATATCGATGCACAAATTGTAGGTAGAGTAGAGCAATCAGATAATAAAAAGTTAACTATAGTTTCAGAATACGGAACGTTTGAATATTAGAAGTATTTCAACACAGATTAAAGAAATTTTATTAATTTATATAATTTTTTTCATCTGTGTTGTTTGATTTCATTAATAATTATAATAACACACAACAACAAAACAAAAATGAATAATGTTTTAATTTTAGATTTCGGATCACAATATACACAACTAATCGCTCGAAGAGTTAGAGAATTAAATATTTTCTGTGAAATTTTCCCTTTCGATAAAATTCCTGCCGATTTATCATCATATAAAGCTGTAATTTTAGGTGGAAGTCCTTGTTCGGTGCGTTCAGAAGAAGCACTTCATCCTGATTTATCTGAAATTAGAGGTAAAAAACCGTTATTAGCCGTTTGTTATGGTGCACAATATTTAGCGCATTTTTCTGGTGGAGAAGTAGCTGCTTCTAATACAAGAGAATACGGAAGAGCAAATTTATCTTACATCAAAGAAAACGAAGTGTTTTTAGAAGGTGTTTCTGATAATAGCCAAGTTTGGATGAGTCATTCAGATTCCATCAAAAAATTACCAACAAATGGTGTTAAAATAGCCAGTACAAAAGACGTTGAAAATGCGGCGTATAAAATTGAAGGTGAGACTACTTACGCCATTCAATTTCATCCAGAAGTTTATCATTCTACAGATGGAAAACAGATGTTAGAAAACTTCTTAGTTAAAATTGCAAAAGTGGAACAAACCTTTACTCCAAATGCTTTCGTTGAAGAAGTAATTGCAGATATGAAAGCCAAAATTGGTGACGATAAAGTAGTGTTAGGATTATCTGGTGGAGTTGATTCTACTGTTGCTGCGGTAATTTTAAATAAAGCGATTGGAAGTAATTTATATTGCATTTTTGTAAATAACGGATTATTACGTAAAAACGAATTCCAAAGTGTTTTAGACCAGTACAAAGGAATGGGATTAAACGTTAAAGGCGTTGATGCTTCTCAGCGTTTTTATGACGCTTTAGCTGGACTTGATGATCCTGAAGCGAAACGTAAAGCTATTGGAAATGCTTTTATTGAGGTTTTTGATGATGAGGCGAATCAGTTAAAAGATGTAAAATTTTTAGGTCAAGGTACAATTTATCCCGATGTAATTGAATCGGTTTCGGCAACTGGCGGACCTTCAGCGACTATAAAATCGCATCATAATGTAGGTGGTTTACCTGATTTTATGAAATTGCAAATTGTAGAACCTTTACGAATGTTATTTAAAGATGAAGTACGCAGAGTAGGTGCAACATTAGGAATTGATCCTGAATTATTAGGCCGTCATCCTTTCCCAGGACCAGGTTTAGCGATTCGTATTTTAGGTGACATTACACCTGAAAAAGTGGCGATTTTACAAGAAGTAGATGCTGTATTTATTAATGGGTTAAAAGAACACGGTTTATACGATAAAGTTTGGCAAGCAGGTGCTATATTATTACCAGTTAATAGTGTTGGCGTAATGGGCGATGAGCGTACGTATGAAAAAGTAGTAGCATTAAGAGCTGTAGAATCTACGGACGGAATGACGGCAGATTGGGTACATTTACCTTATGAGTTTTTAATGAAAATATCAAATGAAATTATCAATAATGTTCGTGGTGTGAATCGTGTAGTATACGATATTAGTTCGAAACCACCAGCAACTATTGAATGGGAATAAAAAAGAAATAACAATATCAAATACAATGGCAATGTCAATATTTTACTAAAATTTGACATTGCTTTTTTTATTTTGAAATGTTGTAATTGAATTTATAATGCTTATTTTTGAAAAGTGATATTGAATCTGATTTTTATCATTATTGAACTTGGCATTAAAATTGCACCCAAATAAAATATAAACCAACCTCTATGAAAAAAGCATATTATATATTGATATTATTTTTGGTAAGTATACTAAATTATGCTCAAACCAAACACACCGTTATAAAAGGTGAAACTTTATATAGTATTTCAAAAAAATATAATGTTTCTACTGAAGACATTCTAAAAGCCAATCCAGAAGTTAAAAACGGCGTTCAAGAAAATAGTATTCTTACCATTCCAAAAGCTGCAGTAATAGATTTATCTACGCCAAATAAGCATATTATTCAACCTAAAGATACAAAATATTCGGTATCCAAAAAATATGGAATTTCAATTGAAGAATTAGAAAAACTAAATCCAGAAATAGGAACTGAGTTTGAAATAGGATCGGAAATTCGACTAAAAAAAGGAGTTGTTTTGTCATTGCCAAAATCGGTAAAAAATATTATATCGTCAGAAAACGTTATTTCTTACGAAGTTGAAGCTAAAGAAACGCTGTATAGTATTTCGAAAAAATTTAATGTTTCTATAGAAGAAATAATTGCGAAAAACCCATCAGCAAAAGATGGTTTAATTGAAGGTACGTTATTGGTTCTGCCAAAAAGGAGTAACCTAATTTTAAAAAAAGATTCTATAATTTTAAAGAAAGAAAAAGTAAATTTAGTAGAAACCGTTAATAAAACCAAAGAAAGAAATTTAGTTTTATTGATGCCTTTTAATATCAATAGAATTGAAAAAGATTCTTCTAAAACAAAAATCGAATATTTAAAAACTGATAAATTTTTAAATATAACGTTAGATTTTTATGCTGGAGCACTTAAAGCTATTGATTCAGCTAAAGTATTGGGATTGCCAATTAATGCAAAAGTGTATGATGCGGAATCTTCAAAATATTCTTCAAACGTAGCTGCATTAATTAAAAACAATAATTTTTCTAATGTAGATGTTGTAATTGGCCCTTTTACCAATTCTTTCGTTGAACTTGCTGGACAATTAGTTGATAAAAAAACAGCAGTTATTTCTCCGTTAACGAATGATGTTGGGGTTGGAGGCGCTAACGTTTTTTATGCAATGCCTAATGAAACCATTCAAAAGGAGAAATTAATGGCGTATTTGAAATTAAAATCGGACGCTATTTTTGCTATTCATTCTACTACAAAATCAAAATTAAGTGCTTATTTTTCTTCAAATTATCCAGAAGTGAAATCATTTTATTTTAATGAAAAAGGTATTTTTGATTATGCGATTTTAAAATCTAATTTACAAAAAGGGAAAAAGAACTTTGTGATTTTAGATTCAGATAAAATTATTCAAGTACTTTCTGTAGTCAATAATGTATTAAAACTTAAAAAAGAATTTGATATTCAACTGGTGGTAATAGAAAGAAATGATGCTTTGGATTTTGAAGAAATTCCATCCAAAAACTTGGCGGCTTTACAAATGTTGTATCCTTCCGCTATTCGTGAGAATGAATCATCAGAAGCATTAAATTTTGCAAAAGCGTATAAAAAAGATAATAAAGTACAACCAAATCAATACGCAACTCGAGGTTTTGATGTTACTTTTGATGCCATTTTAAGAATGTGTCAGGAAGAAGGGTTTTTTAAATCTGTTGAAAGTCAAATCTCAGAGCAAATTGAAAGTCAGTTTAATTATATAAACAATTCTAATAATGGCGTTTATATGATGTATTATAATTCAGATTTAACCATAAAACAAGCGCAATAATGGCAACGTCAAAAGTAACTTATTTAGGCGATTTAAGAACATCATCGATACATTTAGCTTCTGGTTCAGAAATTATTTCGGATGCTCCAATTGATAATAACGGTAAAGGGGAAGCTTTTTCACCAACCGATACAGTAGCAAATGCATTAGCAAGTTGTATGTTTACGGTAATGGGCATTAAAGCACAAGATTTAAACGTAGATTTTTCTAATTCAACGGCTGAAGTAACTAAAATTATGGGAACCGAACCGCGACGAATTACAGAAATTCACGTAACTTTTTCGATGAATGTTGAAGTAACAGACAAAGAAAGAATCATCTTAGAAAAAACAGCAATGACTTGTCCGGTACTGAATAGTTTACATCCAGATATTAAAAAGGAAGTGGTTTTTAATTGGAAGTAATTTAAAGTCAGAAAATAAGTAAACGTTTATTTTCTATTTTCTATATTCTATATTCTCAAAAAATGACCAACCAAGAACAGCTCATCAAACTCGCATACACAATAATGCCTTATGGAAAATTTAAGGGGCGTTATCTTATTAATTTACCTGAGCAGTATATTGTTTGGTACAAAAATAAAGGATTTCCTACTGGAACTTTAGGCGAGCAACTTAAATTGGTGTACGAATTGAAACTTAATGGATTAGAAGAATTAATTCATAATATTCAAAAAAAATATCCAAAACCCTAAATTTAATACATAATTGACAATTTGACTTATTGATAATTGGCTAATTAATATTATCTTTGCGTGTTTTTAAATTCAATATCAGAGCGAACATTTTGTATGTTCCTCAAAACAACACAACAAACAACAATATGAATCAAACAAAATACATTTTCGTTACAGGTGGTGTTACTTCTTCATTAGGAAAAGGAATCATAGCAGCATCTTTAGCAAAATTATTACAAGCCAGAGGTTACAGAACTACTATTCAAAAATTTGACCCGTATATTAACGTAGATCCAGGAACTTTAAATCCATACGAACACGGCGAATGTTATGTAACAGATGATGGAGCAGAAACAGATTTAGATTTAGGACATTACGAACGTTTTTTAAATGTACCGACATCTCAAGCGAATAATGTAACTACAGGTAGAATTTACTTATCTGTTATTGAAAAAGAACGTCGTGGCGAATTTTTGGGGAAAACGGTTCAAGTTGTGCCTCATATTACCAATGAAATAAAAGAACGTATGCAATTGCTTGGTAATTCTGGCGATTATGATATAGTAATTACTGAAATTGGTGGAACAGTTGGTGATATAGAATCGTTACCTTACATAGAATCGGTTCGTCAATTGGTTTGGGAATTAGGTGATACTAACGGAATTGTAATTCATTTAACGTTAGTACCTTATTTAGCGGCTGCGGGTGAATTAAAAACAAAGCCAACGCAACATTCAGTGAAAACTTTGATGGAAAGCGGTATTAAAGCAGATATTTTAGTGTGTAGAACAGAACACGAATTATCTCAAGATTTACGTCAGAAATTAGCTTTGTTTTGCAATGTAAAAAAAGAAGCAGTTATTCAATCTATTGACGCTTCAACTATATACAAAGTGCCTAACTTAATGCAAGAAGAAGGTTTGGATAAAGTAGCACTTAAAAAATTAAATTTACCAGAAAAAGCGACTCCAGATTTAAAACAATGGAACGAATTTTTATATAAATTAGAAAATCCAAAACACGAAGTAAACATAGGTTTGGTTGGTAAATATGTTGAATTACAAGATTCATACAAATCTATTTTAGAAGCGTTTATTCACGCCGGAGCTACACAAGAAACAAAAGTAAATGTAGTTAGTATACATTCTGAGTTTTTAGATAAATCAAATGTAGCTGATAAATTAAAAGGTTTAGATGGTGTTTTAGTAGCTCCTGGTTTCGGTGGAAGAGGTATTGAAGGTAAAATTGAAGCGATTAAATATGTGCGTGAAAATAATATTCCTTTTTTAGGAATTTGTTTGGGAATGCAAATGGCTTCTATTGAATTTGCAAGAAACATACTTGGTAAAAAAGATGCCAATTCAACAGAAATGAATGAAAACACAAGTTATCCGATTATCAGTTTAATGGAAGAACAAAAAACAGTAACTGAAAAGGGTGGAACTATGCGTTTAGGTGCTTGGAAATGCTCAATCAAAGAAAATACTTTAGCACACAAAATTTACGGAAAAACAAATATATTAGAGCGTCACCGTCATCGTTTTGAATTTAATGGTGACTATTTAGCAGAAATGGAAGCTGCTGGATTGGTAGCTTCAGGTTTAAATCCAGATACAGGATTGGTGGAGATAATTGAATTGCCAAATCACCCATTCTTTATTGGGGTGCAATACCATCCAGAATATAAAAGTACAGTTTTAAATCCACATCCTTTATTTATGGGATTAGTGGCTGCAGCTGTTAAAAACAAATAGAATTGCTATATTGTAACGATTTTATTTAAACGCATACAAATTATAAATTTAATTCAACTCCGTTTGAGTTGCACATTCATATTATGGAAGAAAAAAAGTTTGACATTAAGTCGTTTATTGGTTTCACATTAATCTTCGGGATTTTAATGTGGATGATGTATTCAAACCAACCAACAAAAGAAGAATTAGCTGAAACAGCCAAAAAAGAACAAGCCGATAAAGAAGCAAAAACACCTAAAAGTGTAACGCCAACTACAACTCAATTGGTTCAAAAAACTGATTCTACAGGTAAGGTTTCACCAGAAGCTTTATCTAAATTAGGTGCTTTCGCTTATGCAGAATCATTACCTACAGCTAAAGATAGCGCTACTTTATTAGCAAATAATGTATTGCGTTTAAAAATAGCCAACAAAGGTGGGTATATTTCTGAAGCGACTATATTAAATGAAGAACAATTTAAAAAAGGTTCAGGAAAAGCGGTTCAAATTATCAAGGATAACAATGCAAACTTCAATTTAACTTTAACAACAAAAGACGGTAAAGTTATCAATACAAAGGATTTATACTTCGAACCAAAATATACGAAAGAAGGAAAAAATCAGGTAGTAACGATGCAATTAAAAACAGGTGAAAATCAGTTTTTAGAATACCGTTATGTAATGAAAGAAAACGATCACATGTTGGATTTTTCTATTCGTACACAAGGTTTGGAAAATGTATTAAATACTTCAAAACCAACCAATTTAGAATGGAATTTAAAAACCTATCGTAACGAAAAAAGTGTATCGTACGAAAATAGATATACCGAATTAATTTACGAATTTGATAACGGAAAAGACGATTATTTAAATGCCGCATCTGACACCGAAGATACAGCAGAAGCAGTAACTTATGTAGCTTTTAAGCAGCATTTCTATACTTCGGTTTTATTAACAAACACAGCATTTAAAAAAGTAGATTTAATATCTGACAATTTAGTAGATGATGAAAAAGTAGATACTGTTTTTACAAAAAACTTTACAGCTAAAATGCCGTTAGAATTTAAAAATGGTGCTTTAAATTATGATATGAATATGTATTATGGTCCTACAGATTATAAAACATTAAGTGCTTATGATAAAAACTTAGATGAATTGGTTTCATTAGGTTGGGGTGTATTTGGATGGATAAATATGTTTATTTTTATTCCATTATTTGGTTTGTTATCTGGATTTATGCCTTATGGTTTTGCTATTATCATCTTCACGATTTTGATAAAAATTGCGATGTCGCCTATCACATACAAATCATTCTTGTCGCAAGCCAAAATGAAAGTATTGAAACCAGAAATTGCAGAATTGGGTGAAAAATTCAAAAATAACCCAATGAAAAAACAACAAGAAACAATGGCATTGTATTCTAAAGCGGGTGTAAATCCAATGGCGGGTTGTATTCCAGCATTAATTCAATTACCGTTTATGTATGCCTCGTTTCAGTTTTTCCCTTCTGCTTTTGATTTAAGACAAAAAAGTTTCCTTTGGGCAGACGATTTATCTTCATATGATTCCATTTATAAATTGCCATTTAATATACCTTTTTATGGTGATCACGTAAGTTTGTTTCCAATATTAGCAGCTATTGCAATTTTCTTCTATATGAAGATGACAACAGGCGACCAAGCAATGCAAGCGCCTCAACAAGAAGGTATGCCAGATATGGGAAAAATTATGAAAATTATGATTTATCTTTCTCCGATTATGATGTTGGTTTTCTTCAATAATTATGGTTCTGGATTGAGTTTATATAACTTTATATCAAACTTAATTACAATCGGAATTATGTTAGTCATTAAAAAATATGTTGTTAACGAAGAAAAAATTCACGCACAAATTCAAGTGAATAAAACGAAACCAAAAACGGAATCGAAATTTCAAAAGAAAATGCGAGAGATAATGGAACAACAAGAAGCTCAAAAGGCATTAAATCAAAAGAAAAAATAAATTCTTTAAAAACCTGTTCTTGTTGAGAACAGGTTTTTTTATACTATTTTTGTAAAACAATCGTTTTATTATTTTAGATATAAAAAAACATATTTAACAAATTTTATAATATATGAAAAAACTAATTTTTATTGCTTTTTTAGTAGTTGCAAATTTGGTTTCAGCACAAGATAAATTAAATCAATTTGACGAACAAGGCTTGCGTAATGGTTTTTGGAAAGGCGTTCACGAAGAAAGTAAACGCCCAAGATACGAAGGCACTTTTGAACACGGAAAAGAAGTTGGTACTTTTAAATATTTTGATGATACTAAAGCAGGTACATTAATTGCAACTCGCGATTTTTCAAAAGCGGATGGTTCTTGTTATACTATTTTTTTCGATCAAAAAGGAAATAAAGTTAGTGAAGGTGTTGTAAAAAACAAACTTTTTGAAGGGCAATGGAAATATTACCATCAAGAATCTAAAGATATTATGACGCTTGAAAATTATAAAAACGGAAAGCTAAATGGAGTTAGAAAAGTGTTTTATAAAGCTAATAAATTAGCGGAAGAAATAAATTATACTGAAGGTAAGAAAAATGGTATTGGAAAAACATTTGCTGAAAACGGAAAGCAAATCGACCAACATCAATACGTTAATGATTTGTTTGAAGGTGTTGCTATTTATTTTGATGGGAATGGAAAAAAAATGTATGAAGGTACCTATAAAAATAATGTAAAGGTTGGAATGTGGAAATTTTACGAGAACGACAAAGTTGTAAAACAAGTTAAAGCTGATAAATTTTCAAAGGAATTAAAAAAAGTGGAACAAAAATTAGCCAAGAAATTTGCTAAAAGTACTCCTGTAGAAAAACCAGTTGAAGAATAATAATAAAATATAAATGAAACGAGTAGTTGTAGGACTTTCAGGTGGAGTAGATTCAAGCGTTGCAGCCTATCTTTTAAAAGAGCAAGGTTACGACGTTATTGGACTTTTTATGAAAAATTGGCACGATGATTCCGTAACTATTTCAAATGAATGCCCGTGGTTAGAAGATAGTAATGATGCTTTATTAGTTGCTGAAAAATTAGGAATTCCGTTTCAAACTGTTGATTTATCTGAACAATATCAAGAGAAAATTGTTGATTATATGTTTTCAGAATACGAAAACGGACGAACGCCAAATCCTGATGTATTATGCAACAGAGAAATAAAGTTTGATGTTTTTATGAAAATTGCTGTTTCTTTGGGTGCAGATTATGTAGCAACCGGACATTATTGCAGAAAAAACACCATTGATGTTAATGGTAACGAAGTTCATCAATTATTAGCTGGTAAAGATGACAACAAAGATCAATCGTATTTTTTATGCCAATTATCACAAGAACAATTAGCAAAAGCATTATTTCCAATTGGTGAGTTAACCAAACCAGAAGTTAGAGAAATCGCCACTAAAATGGAATTGGTTACGGCTGAGAAAAAAGATTCTCAAGGCTTATGTTTTATTGGAAAAGTGCGTTTACCAGAATTTTTACAACAAAAGTTACAACCAAAAGAAGGTCTAATTATTGAAATTCCTTCTACTAATGAAATTTATAATTCTATACTTCCAAATTTTGTAAATACCGAAGAATCATTAGCTTTTTATGCTAAAAATAAAGACTATTCTAATGCAAATGGAATCGTCAAAGGAAAGCATCAAGGGGCTCATTATTTTACAAACGGACAACGTCGTGGGTTAAATGTTGGTGGTACAAAAGAAGGCTTATTTGTCATTCAAACGGATGTTGTAAATAATATTATTTATGTTGGAGAAGGCGCCAATCATCCTGGTTTATTCAAAAATACGTTGTTCATAAAAGCAAACGAAGTACATTGGATTCGTCAAGATTTAAAATTGAATGTAGGAGAAACTAAAAATGTAATGGCACGAATTAGATACCGACAACCTTTGCAAAAAGCAACTTTACATCAATTTGAAAGTTGTATGTATGTGCAATTTGAAAATCCGCAATCTGCAATTACCGAAGGACAATTTGTAGCTTGGTATATGGATGATGAATTGCAAGGTAGTGGAGTAATTTCATAAAATAAATTTGCTATATTTGAATACTAATTTTTAATATGAAAAAAATATATCTTTTATTATTTTTAGGAATTATCAACTTGAGTTTTGCTCAAATTGAAGATGCTTGGGTGTATTTTAATAACAAGCCAAGTGCAGCAACTTTTTTAGCTAATCCTTTAACCATGTTGACACAACGTGCTTTGGATAGAAGAATGGCTCAAAATATTTCTTTAGATATTACGGATGTTCCTGTGGAGCAAAGTTATATTACTCAAATTGCGGCATCAACTGGAATTACAGTTATGGCAAAATCAAGATGGATGAATGCGTTGCATATTCGTGGTACTCAAACCAATGTTCAAGCTTTAACAAATTTAAGTTTTGTGAATCACATCACTTTTGCCAACCATTCATTAAATCCAGGTGGAAGAGTTTCTCAAAGCAATAAAATTTCAGCAGTAAACAAACAATTAGATACTCAAGTAATTTACAACTACGGTAATTCTCAAAACCAAATTGAAATGCTTAATGGGCATTTATTGCATCAACAAAATTATACAGGGCAAGGAAAAGTTATTGCCGTTTTAGATTCTGGATTTTTAGGAGTTGATACAGCACTTCCATTTCAAAATTTAATTGCAAACAATCAAATATTAGGAGGTTATAATTTTCCTGATCAAAACACTAATTATTTTTTCAGACACAATCACGGTTCAAATGTTTTATCTACTATGGGCGGATTTGCAGAAGGACAATTAGTTGGTACAGCTCCAAATGCAAAATATTATTTATTTATTACAGAAGATATCAATTCCGAAAACCCTGTCGAAGAATCCTATTGGGTGGAAGGTGCTGAATTAGCAGATTATTATGGTGTGGATGTAATTAATTCTTCTTTAGGATATTTTGGATATGACAATCCTAATTATTCTCACGATTATAATGATATGATTGGAAACAAAACGTTTTCTTCCCGTGGTGCCAATATGGCATTCAATAAAGGAATTGTAGTTGTAATTAGTGCTGGTAACTCAGGTGCCTCAAACGAGCCACACATTGGTACACCAGCTGATGCTATTGGTGCATTAACCATAGGTGCTGTTAATAGTTTAGAACAATACGCTACATTTAGTTCAATTGGGCCTTCATTTGACGGACGCGTTAAACCAGATGTTTGCGCTAAGGGTTTAGGAACAACCGTTTGTTCTCCAACTGGAGCTATATATGCTTCAAACGGAACCTCTTTTTCAAGTCCTGTTATTGCTGGAATGGTCGCTACCTTTTGGTCGGCTGTACCTAATTTATCGGCACAGCAAGTGGTTCAATTCATTAAACAATCATCAGATAATTACAGCAATCCAACCATACAGAAAGGATACGGAATTCCCGATTTTCAATTGGCATTAACGGCTGCTTTAAATATGGAAACAATTGTAGACAACAATCCAAAATATTTTACAGTATATCCAAACCCAACAGAAAATCTTATGTTTTTACGTCTTGAAGATGCTTCAGAAAAAGGAACAATTGAAATCATTAATACCTTGGGTCAAAAAGTTGCTAATAAAGAATTTGAAGGTTCTTATAACGCTTTTATTAATTTAGAAGATTTACCAAAAGGTATTTATTATTACAGGTATTTATCTACAAAAGAGCATATTGGTAAAATTATTAAAAAATAAGCAGATCAATTAAATGAATAAAATCACACAATTATTTGGAATTTCTTATCCGATTATTCAAGGTGGAATGATTTGGAACAGTGGTTACAAACTTGCAAGCGCGGTAAGTAACGCAGGAGGTTTAGGTCTTATTGGTGCCGGTTCTATGTATCCAGAAGTTTTGCGTGAACACATTCAAAAATGTAAAAAAGCTACATCTAAACCTTTTGGTGTAAATGTTCCGATGTTATATCCAAACATCGAAGAAATTATGCAAATTATAGTAGAAGAAGGTGTGAAAATTGTTTTTACTTCTGCTGGAAATCCTAAAACTTGGACCAATTTTCTTAAAGAAAATGGAATTATTGTGGTTCACGTGGTAAGCAGTTCTAAATTTGCTTTAAAAGCTCAAGAGGCTGGTGTAGATGCTGTTGTAGCTGAAGGTTTTGAAGCTGGAGGACACAACGGTAGAGAAGAAACGACAACACTTACTTTAATTCCAATGGTAAAAGAAAATATTTCTATTCCATTAATCGCAGCTGGCGGAATTGCCACGGGTAAAGGTATGTTAGCTGCTATGGTTTTAGGAGCTGATGGCGTTCAGATGGGAAGTCGATTTGCCGCTTCGATAGAATCAAGTGCACATATTGACTTTAAGAAAACAATATTAGAAACACAAGAAGGTGAAACACTGGTTACTTTAAAAGAATTAGCGCCGGTTAGATTAATTAAAAACAAATTTTTTAATGATATTCAAGAAGCTTATGCCAATTGTGCTTCTGTAGAAGATTTAAAAACGTTATTAGGCAGAGCAAGAGCTAAAAAAGGTATGTTTGAAGGTGATTTAGTAGATGGTGAATTAGAAATTGGTCAAATTGCAGGATTAATTCACGATATTCTTCCAGTTGAAACGATTGTAAATAATGTGATTACCGAATTTAATTTAGCAAAAGGCAGTGTAAACGAAATTCAATTTTAATTTATATAAAATGAAAAAAATAGTTATTGTATTGTTTTTAGGTTTATGTTCACAAATGGGATTTTCTCAAACATATCAATTTAAAACAGTTAATTATTCTGTTTCTCAAAAAAATGCAAAAGGCGAATGGTCTAAATGGTCTAAAACGTTACCAACCGAACTATTAATTAATTTAGATAGAGACAAACATCGCTTTGTAGTGTATTCTGAGATTATTCAATTGTATAGTATTTTAAAATATGAAGACAAAGTTGAAAATGAATCAGGAACGTCTAATAAATATTTTTGTGTAGATAATTTAGGTATAGATACAGTTATAACAATTGTCTCTCCTAAAAATGCAGGAAGCAGTAAGCAAATTTACATAGCAAATGATGATATGATAATTGAATATGATTTAATTTATTTAGGCGAAAAATAATATCTCTTGCGAACTAATAGTATAAAACAAATATCAGATCCATCTCTTTTTAAAGAGAAAATTTCACTTTGGAGTCAGCAATTTAGAGAAGTAACTATTTTAGATAGTAATTCTCAAAGTAATGAAAATCAATTATATAAAACATATGATTTCGTAGTTGCAGTAGACGCTTTTACTTCTATTCAAACCGATTTTGAGAAAGCATTTGAAGATGTATATCAATATCAATCCAAATCAAACGATTGGCTTTTCGGATATTTAGCTTACGATTTAAAAAACGATGTTGAACATTTACAATCTCAAAATTTTGACGGATTAGGTTTCCCTGATTTGTACTTTTTTCAGCCAAAGAAAATCTTTTTATTAAAAGATACTACTTTAGAAATTCAATATCTAAATATGTGCGATGATGAAATTGATTCTGATTTTGAAGACATTTTAAATCAAGAAAAAGGCGAAAGTCAAGAATCAAAAGTTACTATCCAACAAAGAATTTCTAAAGAAAATTACCTTAAAAAAGTTAATAAAATGCTTGCTCATATTCTTCGAGGTGATATTTATGAAGCTAATTTTTGTATGGAATTTTATGCAGAAGAAGCAGTAATTGCACCATATGAAGTTTATAAAAAATTAAATGAAATTTCAGACGCACCATTTTCAGTTTATTTCAAGAAAAATCAACAGTATTTACTTTCAGCTTCACCTGAACGGTATTTAAAAAAAGAAAACGAAAAAGTGATTTCTCAGCCAATAAAAGGTACTGCGAAACGCAATTCAAATTCAGAATTAGATAAGCAGAATAAAATAGCGCTTCAAAACAATGCCAAAGAGCGTTCAGAAAATATAATGATAGTTGACTTGGTTCGAAATGACTTGTCACAAACCGCAATAAAGAGTTCAGTTGAAGTTGAAGAACTTTGTAACGTTTATTCATTCAAGCAAGTACATCAAATGATTTCAACTATAACTTCAAATGTTGCACATACCACTTCACCAATTGAAATTTTACGAACCACTTTCCCAATGGGAAGTATGACTGGCGCACCGAAAATTTCAGCTATGAAAATTATTGAAGATTTGGAAGAAACAAAACGAGGATTGTATAGCGGAGCTGTAGGCTATTTTACGCCTTCAGGAAATTTTGATTTTAATGTGGTTATTCGAAGTATTTTGTATAATTCTGAAAATAAATATTTAAGTTTTTCTGTTGGAAGTGCCATAACTTCTGAAGCCATTCCAGAAAATGAATATGAAGAATGTTTATTGAAAGCCAAAGCTATGTTTGAGGTTCTTCAAGTAAATTAATTACATTTGTAAATGCTTCAAAAACTAAAAAATCATATTCAACAAAATTTTTCTTTCTTACAAGATAAAAAATTACTTGTGGCTACCAGTGGTGGCTTGGATAGTATGGTTTTAGTACATTTATTTCAAAAATTAAATTTCAATTTTGCTTTAGCGCACTGCAATTTTCAATTAAGAAATTTGGAAAGTGATGAAGATCAAAAATTTGTTACTAATTACGCCAAGCAGCATAATATTCCTTTTTTTACTACAAAATTTGATACTAAAAAATATTCTGAAACATATAAATTATCAACGCAAGTTGCTGCCAGAAATCTAAGGTATGATTGGTTTAACGAGATTTTAATCCAAGAAAAATTCGATTATATTATTACTGCGCATCACGCTGATGACGATGTGGAAACATTTTTGATTCATATTTCTCGCGGTACAGGTTTAGAAGGTTTAACAGGAATTCCATCGCAAAACGGAAATATTATCCGACCAATGTTGCCTTTTTCACGTAAAGAAATTGAAAATTACGCATCTGAAAACCAATTACAATGGCGAGAAGATAGCAGTAATGCCTCGGATAAATATGTAAGAAATAAAATCAGACATCATATTGTACCCGTTTTAAAAGAAATAAACGATTCTTTTTTATCTTCGTTTCAAAATACGTTAGAACATCTTAATCAGCAACAATCTTTAGTAGATGATGCGGTTTTGTTGGTGTATGAAAAAGTAGTTACAGAAGAAAAAGAACAAATTAAAATTAATATTGCTGCCTTGCTTCAGTATAAAAATTATAAAGCGTATTTATACCAATGGCTTCATAAATATGGTTTTACAGCTTGGAATGATGTCTATGATTTAGTACAATCGCAAACAGGAAAACGCATCGAATCTGAAAATTATATTTTATTAAAAGACAGAGATTATTTACTTCTTTCTCAAAAAAGAATGATGAATTTTGAAACTATTGTTATTAATTCTGTAACTGAAAGTACTAATTTTCCGTTAAATTTCAGTTTTTGTAACATAAGTAACATTTCAAATCAAAACAAGAACATTATATTTGTGGAAGAATCGAAGTTACAATTTCCGTTAATCATAAGAAAATGGAATGAAGGCGATTTCTTTTATCCAGCAGGAATGCAAGGCAAAAAGAAAGTAAGCAAGTATTTTAAAGATGAAAAATTTTCACAATTTCAAAAAGAAGCTACTTGGATATTAGAAAGTAATAATCAAATTGTTTGGATAATTGGACACAGAGCTGACGAACGATTTAAACCAGATAACACCAATCAAAATATAATACAAATTACATATAACAATGAAAAAAATAGTTAGTTTATTCGCCCTGTTTCTTGCCTTTATGGGTACAGCACAAATTGTAGAACCAGTAAAATGGAGTTCAAGTGTTGTGAAAGTTTCTGATACTGAAGTAGATTTAATTATCTCAGCAAGTATTGAAAACAATTGGCATTTGTATTCGCAATTCACACCTGAAGGTGGTGCCTTACCTTTGGTTTTTACGTTTAAAAATCAAAAAGGAAATTACCAATTAATAGGAAAAACTAAAGAAGGTAAATATAAAAAAGCGTTTAATGAAATATTTGAAATTGAAGAATATTACTTTCAAACTTCAGCAAAATTTACACAACGTATTAAAATATTAAATTCCAAATTAAAAACAATTTCTCTTTTGGCAGATGGTCAAGCGTGTATTGATGGAAAATGTGTGCAAACTGAAGGGAATTTAGTTTTTAATTTACCAGAAATAAAGGCAACTGAAGCCAATTCAGATCTTGCTTTGGATTCAGTTTCAAAACCAACTGATTCGGTTGCTAAAACTGAAACGGACACCACAAAGCAAACTGTTGCACCAGTAAAAAATTCAAATAACGCTACACCAAATAAAGAAGAAAAAAGTTTATGGACTATTTTCTTTTTAGCCTTTTTAGGTGGTTTTGCAGCGCTTTTGATGCCTTGTATTTTCCCAATGATTCCAATGACAGTTAGCTTTTTTACGAAACAAAGTAAAACCAAAGCAGAAGGTATTAGAAATGCCATCATATACGGCTTAGCCATCATTGCTATTTATGTGTTGTTAGGGTCATTAATTACAGGGATTTTTGGCGCAGAAGCACTGAATGAATTATCAACAAGCGTTACGTTTAATTTAATTTTCTTTGCCTTATTAGTAATTTTTGCACTTTCGTTTTTAGGTGCATTCGAAATAGTTTTACCAAGTTCTTGGGCTACAAAAATTGATTCAAAAGCAGATAAAGGCGGTATAGTTGGTATCTTTTTTATGGCATTGGCATTAGCAGTAGTTTCTTTTTCTTGTACAGGTCCAATTGTTGGTACTTTACTTGTAGAATCGGCATCAAAAGGTGGTTTAGCGCCAATTATTGGAATGTTAGGTTTCTCTATCGCTATTGCTTTACCATTTATGTTATTTGCTATGTTTCCAGGTTGGTTAAATTCAATGCCAAAATCGGGTGGTTGGTTAAATACGGTTAAAGTTTCATTAGGATTTTTAGAATTGGCTTTTGCCTTTAAGTTTTTATCTAATGCCGATTTGGTGTTACAAAAACATTGGTTAGAAAGAGAGTTGTTTATTGCGATATGGATTGCTGTATTTGCTGCTTGGGCGTTGTATTTATTTGGCAAATATATGTTACCTCACGATTATGAAAAAGCGGATAAAATAGGAGTAGGGCGTTTGATGATGGCTATTATCGTTAGTACTTTTACTTTCTATATGATTCCAGGATTATGGGGCGCGCCATTAAAAATATTAAGCGGATTAACGCCTCCTATGACTTATGCAGAAAGCGTATCAGGATTTGGAAATGGAAATTCGAGTACAGCTGAATTACCAGAACACGCGCACAATGGACCACACGGAATTATCGCTTTTGAAGACTATGAATACGGATTAGCATACGCGAAAAAAGTAGGTAAACCAGTTTTGTTAGATTTTACAGGTGATGCCTGCGCAAATTGCAGAAAAATGGAAGACAATGTTTGGTCTGATAAAAATATTTTATCTATCCTAAAAAATGATGTGGTATTAGTTTCTTTATATTGTGATAGAAAAATTGATTTACCTAAAGAAAAACAATACGTTTCTAAAACAACCGGCAAACAGGTAATTACTATTGGAAACAAATGGACAGACTTACAAATTTCAAGATATAAAAGTAATTCGCAACCTTTATATGTTATTATTGATAATGAGGGTAATGATTTAGAAGGTGTAACACCAATGGCATTTAATACCAATATTGAAGAATATAAAAAATGGTTAGAAAATGGTATTGCCCTGGTTAATAAAAAGTAGAAATTAAAAAATCTATATAAACCTGAATGATTTTTTTGTTCAGGTTTTTTTATTTCAAAAACTTTTCTACATTTGTATTTATATAAGCCAATTTTTAAAGTACACGCCATGTTAGTAAAAGTCTTTGGAAGCGCCGTTTTCGGTGTAGATGCCACCACCATTACTGTAGAAGTAAATATCGATAAAGGAATCGGATACCATTTAGTAGGTTTACCTGATTCCGCTATTAAAGAAAGCAGTTATCGTATAGCTGCAGCTCTAAAAAATAATAATTATAATCTTCCTGGAAAAAAAATCACCATAAATATGGCGCCTGCCGATTTAAGGAAAGAAGGTTCTGCCTATGATTTAACCTTAGCAATTGGAATTTTAGCCGCTTCTGGTCAAATAAACGCCGACGATGTTGGAAAATACATCATTATGGGCGAAATGTCTTTAGATGGTGGTTTACAGCCAATTCGTGGAGCATTATCTATAGCTATTAAAGCAAAAGAAGAAGGTTTTACAGGAATTATCCTTCCCAATCAAAATGTAAAGGAAGCCGCAATTGTAGAAGGTTTAGATGTTTATGGTGTCGATAATGTATTACAAGTCATTAATTTTTTTGAAGGCAAAGAAACTTTAATTCCTACCATAATTGATACGAAGGAAGAATTTTCTAAGAACCTTGAATTTCCAGAATTCGATTTTGCCGACGTGAAAGGTCAGGAGTCAATTAAAAGATGTATGGAAATTGCAGCTGCAGGCGGTCATAATATTATTTTAATTGGACCTCCAGGCGCTGGAAAAACGATGTTAGCCAAACGTTTACCAAGTATTCTACCACCTATGAGTATGCAAGAAGCATTGGAAACAACTAAAATTCATTCGGTTACAGGTAGAATAAAAGATGCAGGATTATTAACGCAACGTCCTTTTCGAGCACCACATCACACGGCAAGTTCTGTCAGTTTAGTAGGTGGAGGAAGTTATCCACAGCCAGGAGAAATTTCTTTAGCACATAATGGCGTTTTGTTTTTAGATGAATTACCTGAGTTTAAACGTGAAGTTTTGGAAGTGATGCGCCAACCTTTAGAAGATAGAGAAGTAACAATCGCTCGAGCAAAATTTACTATTACTTATCCTTCTTCATTTATGTTAGTAGCCAGTATGAATCCAAGTCCGAGTGGTTTTTTTAACGATTCGAAAAATTCAAATGGTGCTTCACAAATGGAAATGCAACGCTATTTAAGTAAAATTTCAGGGCCTCTTTTAGATCGAATTGACATTCATATTGAAGTCACACCCGTACCTTTTGAAAAATTATCGGAAACTCGCAAAGCAGAAAGTAGTGTTGAAATTAGAAAACGGGTTACAGAGGCAAGAAATATTCAAACACAACGTTTCGAAAACTACAATCACATTCATTATAATGCACAAATGAGTAGTAAGTTAATTCGTGAATATTGTGCTTTAGATGATGTTTCTTTACAGTTATTGAAAACGGCTATGGAACGATTGAACTTGTCGGCACGAGCATATGATAGGATTTTAAAGGTTTCCCGAACTATTGCCGATTTAGAAAATTCACAAAATGTATTTTCACATCATATTGCAGAAGCTATTCAGTATAGAAGTTTAGATAGAGAAGGTTGGTTGGGATAATTTGCAAGCTCCGCAAAGTCTCCGACTTTGAGGTTGTGTTTTGCAGTCTTTGACTGACTTTGATATTACAAAATATAATAATAAATAGTAATGAAATTAGAAATAAAGGTCGGAGACCTTTTTTCACATCCTCAAAGTCGGAGACTTTGCGGAGCATATAGAAGTTTGCTTAAGTTTTAGTAATTTTAATATATTAATATTGTAGCTCCGAAAAGTCTCCGACTTTGAGGTAATGTTTTACAGTCTTTGACTGACCTAAAATATATGAAAGATAAAGAAGGATACATAATTAGAGACCAATCTAAGGCTCATTTTATTACCGCAACTGTTGTGGATTGGGTTGATGTTTTTTCAAGAAAAGCATATAGTGATTGCATAATTGAAAGTTTGGATTTTTGCATCAAAAATAAAGGAATGATTTTGTATGGATTTGTAATAATGTCTAATCACATTCATTTAATTATACAATCAGATAAAAATAAATTATCCGATTTGATTCGGGATTTCAAGAAGTTTACTGCAAAGACCATTTTGCATAAAATAGAAACAGAACCAGAAAGCAGAGCTGATTGGATGCTGAAACGTTTTGAATTTGCTTGTAAAAGTCATAGTCGAAATGAAAAATATCAGTTTTGGCAATATGGAAATCATCCCGAAGAAATTTTTTCAGAAAAGTTTTTTTGGTCTAAATTGGATTATATTCATTTGAATCCAGTTCGAGCAGGTATTGTTGTCAAAGCTTCTCATTATTTGTATTCAAGTGCATCTAATTATGTAAATGATTATGGAATTATAACAGTTGATAATCCAGTAATAGATGTTTTAAAACCACAATCAATTAGTAATATTTATAATTGGTAAGGAAGGTCGGAGACCTTTAAATACAACCTCAAAGTCGGAGACTTTGCGGAGCGTAAGTTAGAGAAGGTTGGTTAGGTTAGCCGTGTTTTTTCCAATATCTTTTACCATAACTGCAAAAAATTTCTTCATTAGATTTGATGTTTTTTGTAGCAATTAAACAAACGTTGTTGGCTTCGTCTAACGAGATTTTCGAATTATTTTTATACTTAGATTTTATAAAACCATTGGAATCATTTGCGTATTTCGCAAAACAATCTACAGTATTTGAGTCTAAAATTGTGCCATCAAGTAAATTAATAAAATACTTGTCTTCATTATGTTCAACAATAGATTCGGCTTCGGTGTTTGTTATTATTTTACCTTTAAAAATGGAAATTATTTCTTCCTTATAAATTTTTATTGCTGTAAATAATCCATTTCCAGAATTTTCAATTTGAGATTTATGAATGTATAAATAATCTTCTTCCTTTGCATCAATGGTGTTGTCCATATTATTTTTAATTAAACTAAAATTTTAAAATTCGCATTACTCTATTTTTTCTAATATGGTTTTTTATGATGGTTGTAGTGTCTCTATTATTTTGCATCGGAATAATAATGTTTTTTAATATCTCAACATTCGTAATTTGATAGTTTAAATCGAAAAAACAATATCCTTTATAAACACCATTTTCAATTAAAACGGCACTTCGTTCTTCAATTCCTCGACCTTTGTCGACAACTACCATATTGTTGTTTTCAAATTGTAAGTTATGAATACAATCTTCAGCACGAGTGTTATATATTTCAGGACTTTCAAGCTGTATGCAAGCGCCATTACATTCTTTAATTTTATATTGAAAACAGGCTAATTTCGTATCATATAAACCATTTATTTTCTGGCATAATTTGGCATTAGAAGTAATTTTAAAAAGAAAGTTTTTACCTTCTTGTAAACTTACAAATGAGGTGATTTCTTTTTTTCGTCCATCTGCTTTTTCAATAGTTATTGCCAAATAGCCTTCCTTATTTATATGCGAATACATAGCAAAATTAAAAATACTTTTACGTTGTGCTCTGTTATATATTGGCTTGTTGATTTTAATTTCTTCCGATTCTTTCAATAAAGCAATTAATTCACTACCTGTTTCTTCGTAAGTAACCGTGTACACATCGCGTTGTATTTTTTTACTTTTTGCGTTTGCTCCTGTAAAATGCTGATTAACACGTTTTTTTATATTTTTGCTTTTACCAATATAAATTAAATCGCCGTTTTCATTATGAATATAGTATATACCAGTTTTTGAAGGCAATTTTTCTAATATATCAAGTAATTTAGGTGATAAACCTGCTTTTATTTCGGTTTTTATATAACTTTTTACAATTTCTTTAGTCAAATCTTTTGCTAAAAGCATCTTGAATAATTTAACTGTAGCCATTGCATCTCCACTTGCTCTATGTCTGTCTGCCATTGGAATTCCTAATGAACGCACTAATTTTCCTAAACTATATGAAGGCAAATCGGGAATGATTTTTTTGGCTAATTCTACAGTACATAGCGTTGGTTTTTTAAAATCAAAACCCAAACGTCTAAATTCCATTTGTAAAATTCGGTAATCGAAACTGGCGTTATGCGCTACAACAATAGAACCTTCAGTAATTTCAATAATTCGTTTTGCCACTTCGTAAAACTTTGGCGCACTTCGAAGCATAGCACTGTTTATACCCGTTAATTTTACCACAAAAGGCTGAATTGGTTTTTCAGGATTCACCAAACTAATAAACTGGTCAACCACTTCGTGACCATCAAATTTATAAATGGCAATTTCCGTAATACCTTCTTCATTGTATTGTCCGCCCGTGGTTTCTATGTCGATAATAGTATAAATATGCTTTCTTTTTTAAGTGTTTTTGTCATTTCGACGTAAGGAGAAATCTCATTATATTTTGATTGTAGGATATCTCCTTACGTCGAAATAACAAAGTTAAACAAACTTTATCTCGCTCCAAAGATACTACTTCCTATTCGAACCATTGTACTACCGCACGAAATGGCAAGTTGATAATCGCCAGACATACCCATTGAAAGAATTGATAATTGATAATTGATAATTGATAATTTGTTTATTTTATCAAATATCGCTTTCAAATGGTTGAATTCTTTTTCAATTTGGTTTTGATTTTCAGTGAAGGTTGCCATTCCCATTAATCCTACAATTTTGATGTTTTCGAATTCGCTTTTGTCATTCTGAACTTGTTTCAGAATTTCTTCTAATTCAAGCTCATCTAAACCAAATTTAGTTTCTTCTTCCGCGATATGAATTTGTAATAAACAATCAATTACTCTATTGTGTTTTTTGGCTTGTTTATTTATTTCTTGCAACAATTTTAAACTATCTACACCGTGAATTAAACTCACGTATTCCGCCATAAATTTGACTTTATTGGTTTGTACGTGGCCAATCATATGCCATTCGATATCTTTTGGCATTTGTTCCCATTTATCAGTCATTTCTTGGATTTTGTTTTCTCCAAAAATGCGCTGACCAGCATTGTAGGCTTCCATTAAATCGGAAACAGGTTTGGTTTTTGAAACCGCAACCAAAGTCACGTGAGCTGGAAGTTGGGATTTTATCTCGGTAAGGTTTTTAGCTATTGACATTATTATTTTTTTAAACACAGATTTAAGAAATTTTTTAAATTTTAATAATTTTTTAAATCTGTGTTATTAATATTTTTTATCTAAATCTAAGTTTACAATTCATAAACCACCAATCCACTTCTAAACTTTGGTTCAATGTAGGTTGATTTTGGAGGCATAATTAAATTATTGTCGGCAATGGTTTTAATTTCTGACATATTTGTAGGGTAGAGCATAAAGCCCACTTCGTATTCGCCTTCATCTATTAAATCTTTAATAACAGAAACACTTTGTTTTCCTGGAATGTAATCAATGCGTTCGTCGTTTCGCAAATCTTCAATACCTAACAAGGGATGCAAAACCGTATCGTATAAAATTTGTGCATCTAAATTTTCTAAAACAGAAGTAACCTTTTGATTTTGCTTATAAAACAAAGCATAAAAACTTCCATCTAAATACATTCCAAATTCAAATTTATTTTGCGGTTTCCACAATTCTTGATCTTTTTGTTTGATGATAAAATTATCCGATAATTTAGTTATAAAATCATCTTTTGATAAACCATTTAAATCGCGAATGATTCTATTAAATTCATAAATTTTCACGTTACTTTCGGCAATTAGAAAACTCATAAAATAATTTAGGTTTTTATTGCCTAAATGTTTGTCTTGTTCAAACAATAATTCTGCTGAAGCCGAACGATGATGCCCATCAGCTATATATAAATTTGGAATGTTTTCAAAATGTTCTTGTAACCATTCTATTTCTGATTGTGTATCAATCTTCCATAACGTGTGCTTTTCCTTATTTGGAGTGGCAAAGGCATAAATGGGTTCACTCTTTTTTCGTAAAGCAATAAACGTATTTATTTCAACAGAATCTGGATACGTAATCAAAACAGGTTCGGTATTAAATCCCGTTTGATGCAAATAATCTTTAAACAATTCTACGCGATATTGTAAGGTATCTTCGTGTTTTTTAATCTGATTTTTCTGATATTCTTCTACAGAAGTTCCTGCAATAATTCCAGTAAAAGTTTGGTTTTTCGATTGAATTTCGTACAAATAAAAAACAGGTTGTTCTTCGGAAATTAAAATAGATTCGTTTTTAAAATCCTGATATTTATGCAAAACACCTTTAAAACGCTTGTCTAAAGTAATCTTTTGAGTATTCGCATACGCAGGATGAATCACGTGCAAAAACGAATACGGATTGAAACTTAGCCAAGCCGCAAGTTCGGCAGAACTATATTCTTCATAGGTTCTGCAAGTTACCAATGCGACTTTATCTGCCGATGGACGAACTGCTTTAAAGGGGATTATTTTGCTCATTTTTAGCATTTAGCCTTTAGCTCTAAGCTGTCAGCAATGGCTAACTGCTAAAAGCTAATAGCTTTTATTTAAATTGTTTTGAAACTTTCTCAGCTTTTTTACTTTCAGAATAATCATAGAATCCTTCACCAGATTTAACACCTAATTTCCCAGCCATTACCATATTTACTAATAACGGGCAAGGCGCATATTTAGGGTTTTTAAATCCGTCGTACATTACATTTAATATAGATAAACAAACGTCAAGACCAATAAAATCAGCTAATTGCAAAGGTCCCATTGGATGTGCCATTCCTAATTTCATCACGGTATCAATTTCAGATACGCCTGCCACACCGTTATATAACGTTTCAATAGATTCGTTAATCATTGGCATTAAAATTCTGTTGGCTACGAAACCTGGATAATCATTTACCTCGGTTGGAGTTTTACCTAATTTTATCGATAAATCCATAATAATTTTAGTCACTTCATCAGAAGTAGAGTAGCCACGGATGATTTCAACTAATTTCATAATTGGCACTGGATTCATAAAATGCATTCCAATAACTCGTTCCGGATGAACCACTTGTGCTGCAATTTGTGTAATAGAAATAGAAGACGTGTTACTCGCTAAAATCACATTATGGTCGCAAATTTCGCTTAACTGCTTAAAGATATTCATTTTTAGCGATACATTTTCAGTAGCGGCTTCCACAACTAAATCGCAACCCACAACGCCATCTTTAATATCCGTATAAGTTATGATGTTTGAAATGGTTTTGTGTTTGTCAGCTTCGGTGATGCTTCCTTTGGTTACCATTCTGTCTAAGTTAGCAGCAATAGTTGCCATTCCTTTTTCTAATGATTTCTCAGAAATATCAATTAATTTTACGGTAAATCCTGCTTGTGCAAATGTATGAGCAATTCCGTTGCCCATCGTTCCTGATCCTATTACGGCTATTTGTTTCATTATGTATTTTGTTTCAAGTTTAAGGTTTCAAGTTATAGAAAATTATTTTCCCATAGATTCTATAATCATGTACGCTACACGCAACGCTTCTGTTCCATCTTCTAAAGTTACAATAGGTGTAGTGTTATTATTTATTGCATCTGCAAACGATTCCAATTCGTCTAAAATGGCGTTATTTGGGTTAACGTTAGGATTATCGAAATAAATTTGTTTTTTCACACCTTCTGCATTTTGCAATATCATATCAAAATCACCTGGTGTTTCTGGTGCATCTTGCATACGAACGACTTCGCAAATTTTATCTAAATAATCTACAGAAATGTAAGCGTCTTTTTGAAAGAAACGTGATTTACGCATATTTTTCATCGAAATTCTACTCGCTGTAATGTTTGCCACACAACCGTTTTCAAACTCTAAACGCGCATTGGTAATGTCTGGAGAATCAGAAATTACGGCAACGCTACTGGCATTAACCGTTTTAACTTTTGATTTTACTACGCTTAAAATCGCATCAATATCGTGAATCATTAAATCTAAAACCACAGGAACATCTGTCCCACGCGGATTAAATTCCGCCAAGCGATGCGTTTCTATAAACATAGGTTTATCAATCATATCTTTAACAGCAGTAAATGCAGGATTGAAACGTTCCACGTGTCCGACTTGACCTTTTATATTAAATTTAGTAGCTAAAGCAACAATTTCTTCTGCTTCTGTAACTGTTGTAGCGATTGGTTTTTCTATAAAAATATGTTTTCCAGCTTCAATTACCATTTTGGCACATTCGAAGTGTTGAATCGTTGGAGTAACAATATCTACTACATCAACTGCGGCAATTAAACTTTCAATAGAATCAAATTTTTTATAACCGAACTCGGCAGAAACTTTATTTGAATTTTCCTCAAAAGGATCAAAAAAACCAACTAGTTCGTATTTTTCTGACTGATTTAATAATCGTAAATGTATTTTTCCTAAGTGACCAGCACCTAAAACTCCGACTTTTAGCATAAAAATAAATTTTATCAAAAATAGTAATAAAATAAGAATTTACAAGATTTTAAAATTCCAAATTCCAACATATTCAGAATTAAATTTTTTCTTAACAATTTAATTTTCAGATTTTAATTTTGGTTTTAGATTTTGGTGTTTAATTTTCTTGTTTTTTGGGAAAATTCCATCTAATTTTACATCAATAATTTACTTCAAAAATTGAAAGATACAAACAAACATCAAGGGCTTAGAAATCAACTCGTAAAACAGTTAGAAGAAAAAGGAATTACAGATAAAAATGTTTTGGCAGCTATCAGCAAAATACCGCGTCATTTATTTTTAGATTCCAGTTTTGAAAATTTTGCTTATCAAGATAAAGCGTTTCCGATAGGGGCAGGACAAACGATTTCTCAACCTTATACTGTAGCTTTTCAGAGTGAATTACTACAAATAGAAAAAGATCATAAAATTTTAGAAATCGGTACTGGTAGTGGCTATCAAACAGCTGTTTTAGTAACTTTAGGCGCAAAAGTTTATTCGATTGAAAGACAAAACGAACTATTTAAAAAAACATCAAGATTATTACCAACTTTAGGTTTTAGACCAAAATTATTTGTTTTTGGCGATGGTTATATTGGTTTAGAAAAAGAAGCACCTTTTGATAGTATTATTGTAACGGCTGGTGCACCATCAATTCCACAAGCATTAATGTCGCAATTAAAAATAGGCGGAAGGTTAGTGATTCCTGTTGGAGAAACAGAGCAAATTATGACCCTTTTGATACGAAAAAACGAAACGCAATTTGAAAAAACCGAATATGGAGATTTTAAATTCGTACCTTTATTAGAAAATAAAAATTAATCCCGAAGTATCGGGATTAATTAGGTTTGAGGATAGAAAGATAGCGTTCCAAACAATCAAGTTCTGTTTGTGCAATAAATAATAAAAAGTTTTCTTTGTTTTTTTCTGCATGACAACTTTCTAAAGCGTTATAATATTTCATTCTGGAAGTTAATTCTCCTTTAATATTAGCTATAACATAACCATTTTGAAGTAAAATTAAATTCATTAACAAGCGCGATGTTCTTCCATTTCCATCAATAAAAGGGTGAATACAAACCAAACGTTCATGCATTTCCGCAGCTAAAATTACTGGGTGTAACCTTTTTTTATTTTCAAAGTACCATAAATAGAGTTCTTCCATTTCTTTTGGAACCAAAAAAGGTTGTGGAGGTAAATGTTTACTGCCTTTTATCATAACTTGTGCTTTTCTATATTTTCCAGCATCTTCCGGATAAATACCTCTCAGTATTAAATTATGAATAGATAATACTTGTCTTTCAGAAATTGAAATTTCATTTTGAACTAAATCTTTAATATAATCAATAGCTTCATTATGATTTAAAACTTCTAAATGCTCACGCATACTTTTTCCAGAAATAGTAAGCCCTTCGTTAATTATAAAATCTGTTTCTTGTAAGGTTAAAGTATTGCCCTCGATTTTATTGCTTTCAAAAGTATATTCTAATTCTAATGCTTGAGTAATTCTAAAACTATCGTTATTTCTGTATCTATCTAATTCTTTTTTTAGTTCATCTATTTTTAAAAGAATATTTTCTAAATCGTCAGATAATTTCTGTCTTTTAAATGATGCATAATATCTAATTTCTTCTTCAGCAATCATCATTGCTTTTAAAGCATATTCATCTTGACCAATTTCGTCATAAATTCGTTCTTTAAGCCACGTAATTAATAAGTCTTCGTAATTTAATTGTAAAATTTCTGACAATTTTAGTAGTTGTTCTTTGGTTGGTTTTCTTGAACCATTTTCATATTTACTGATTAAAGATTGATCAATATCAAGCGCTATTGCAACATCAATTGTCCGTAACTGATTTTTTAATCTGGCGGTTCTTAATATATTTTTCATCACTTATCTTTTTTTGTCATGACAAATTTAGTCATATTTTTTGTTTTCTAAAAATATTTTACCCATTTTTTACATATATTTGTAAAAATTTTATTTTATGAAAAAATATTTATATTTCTTTTTAATTTTATTCAGTTTTGTTTTAAACGCACAAGATAAGCCAAAATTAGTGGTGGGAATTGTGGTAGATCAAATGAAAATGGAATACCTGTATCGTTTTTCAAATGATTTTTCTAATAATGGTTTTAAAAAATTAATGGCAAAAGGATTTACTTTTCATAATATGCATTACAATTATATGCCAACATATACAGCTCCTGGGCACGCAGCGATTTTTACTGGTGCGTTACCAAATGTAAACGGAATTGTAGGTAACGATTGGTTTAATAAAGCTACTGGCAAGGAAATGTATTGTACTGATGATGCTTCAGTTACTACTTTAGTTGAGGGTACAGAATCGGAAGGAAAAATGTCGCCAAAAAACCTATTTAGCACAACCATTACAGATGAATTAAAATTAGCTACCAACTTTAAAAGTAAAGTAATTGGAATCAGTATTAAAGATAGAGGGGCTATTTTGCCAGCGGGGCATTTTGCAGATTGGGCGTTTTGGTATACTAAAACAGGAAACTTTATTTCAAGTTCTTTTTACGGTAATAAATTACCAGATTGGACGATTCAATTTAATGAAGAAAAAAACTATTTAAAATATATTGAAAAAGGTTGGGATTTATTAAAACCAAAAGAAACATATAATGAAAGTTTAAACGATAATAATCCCTACGAAGGAAAATTATTTAAGAAAACGCCTTTTTTTCCATATGATACAAAAGAAATGTTTACAAATAATGATGCTGGAGTTTTAAGAACAACGCCTTATGGAAATAATTTAATTGCAGATTTTGCTAAAAAAGCCATTGAAAATGAGAAAATGGGAGCAGATGAAATTACTGATTTTTTAACTCTAAGTTTTTCCTCTACTGATTATGTTGGTCATGTTTTAGGCCCACGTTCCATAGAATTACAAGACACTTATTTACGTTTAGATGAAACAATTGCTGATTTTTTAACTTATTTAGACGAAAAAGTAGGCAAAGGAAACTATTTAGTTTTCTTAACAGCAGATCATGCCGGAGCTGAAAACGCAACGTATTTAAAAGATAATAAATATGAAGTTGAAAGTTTAAATAGTAAAAATCTACAACAAAGTATTATCGATTTTTCTCAAAAAACATTTGGCGAAAATATGTTATTAGATTATTCAAATTTCAATATTTTTATTAATAAAGAAAAAGTAAATCAAAAAGGGCTTGTTTTAAATGATGTTAAACAAAAAATTAAAACGTTTTTACTTTCGCAAAACTTTATTAGTAATGTTTTTACAGAAGAAGAAATTCAAAATTCGGGTTCAAATAATCAGTTGTTACAAATTATTTCAAATGGTTACGATCCAAAACAAAACGGCGAATTAGTCTTATTATTTAAGCCTGGTTTTATGGAATATTCTTCTACTGGAACTACGCACGGTTCGCCATATTCTTATGATACACACGTGCCTTGTCTGTTTTATGGTTGGAAAATCAAAAAAGGAGAATCGTTCAATAAAAAAACAATTACACAAATAGCGCCAACTTTAGCACAAAAGTTAAAGATAACTATGCCGAATGGTACACAATCTGAAGTTTTAGAAGAAGTTTTAAATAAATAATAAAAAAAGCACTGAAAATATCAGTGCTTTTTTTATGTTTTCTACATTTCAATTTCAACTTGGTTTCTTAAAATATCTTCAAAAGTTTCTCGTTGCCTAATTAAATGTGCTGTGCCTTTTTTCCATAGTACTTCAGCGGGTTTTACTCTTGAATTGTAATTAGAAGCCATTGAAAAACAGTAGGCACCAGCATTTTTAAAACTTAAAAAATCACCTTCATGAATTTCAGAAATTCGTCTATTTGTAGCAAAAGTATCGGTTTCACAAATATAGCCTACCACAGAATAATAACGTTCTTTTCCTTTTGCATTTGATATATTTTCTATGTGATGTTCTGCTCCATAAAGCATGGGTCTAATTAAATGATTAAAACCGGTATCAACACCAGCAAAAACTGTTGAAGTAGTTTGTTTTACAACATTTACTTTAGCTAAAAAAACACCTGCTTCGCTAACTAAAAATTTACCAGGTTCAAATACTAAAGTTAAATTTCTACCATATTCTTTTTCGAAGGCAAGGAAGCGTTTGCTTAATTTTCTACCAAATTCTTCAATATCCGTTTCAATATCGCCTTTTTTATAAGGTACTTTAAATCCGCTTCCAAAGTCAATAAAATCAAGATTTTTAAATTGTTTGGCAGTTTCAAATAAAATTTCGGCAGCATATAAAAATACTTCAACATCTAAAATATCAGATCCTGTATGCATATGTATACCATTGATATGCATTTTTGTATTTTCTACAATTCGAACAATATGTGGCAATTGATGAATCGAAATACCAAATTTACTATCAATATGTCCAACAGATATATTCGCGTTTCCTCCAGCCATAACATGCGGATTTACTCGAATACAGACGGGAATAGTTGGATGTTTCGCGCCAAAATGTTCTAATATGGAAAGATTATCAATGTTTATTTGCACACCCATTTCGGCTACTTTTTCAATTTCTTCAAAAGAAACGCCATTTGGGGTATACATAATTTCGTTAGGTTGAAAACCGGCATGTAATCCTAGTAATACTTCTTCAATAGAAACCGTATCTAATCCACAGCCTTCATTTTTTAATAATTTTAATACAGAAACATTTGAAAGTGCTTTTACTGCATAATGAATTTTAAAATTTTCTATCTTATGAAAAGCTTTTGTTAATCGATTATATTGGGATATAATTTTTTCGGCATTGTACACATATAATGGACATCCAAATTCTTGTGCTACTTGTACTAATTCTGAATTTTGCATTTTTATTTTTTTTGTAAAAGTAGTTTAGATAATTTCCAAACTAAAATTATTACACAAATAAAATATTTAAATAACAAAATGTTACACATATAACAATAGCTATACTAAATTATCAAATTTAATTTTAAAAATCAGAATAAAATTAGTCAATTACCAATTACTTTATTATTTTTGTCGCACTTTAAACAAGATTAACTCATACATAATTATGAACGTACACGAATATCAAGGTAAAGAAATATTAGCAAGCTATGGCGTGCGCATACAACGTGGTCATGTGGCCAATAATGCAGAAGAAGCTGTAGAAAAAGCAATACAATTAACTGCTGAAACCGGTACAGGTTGGCATGTAATAAAAGCTCAAATTCACGCAGGTGGTCGTGGAAAAGGTGGTGGAGTTAAATTAGCTAAAAATTTAGACCAAGTTAAAGAAATTGCGGGTCAAATTATTGGTATGGATTTAATTACGCCTCAAACACCTCCAACAGGAAAAAGAGTTCATAAAGTTTTAATTGCTGAAGATGTATATTATCCAGGTGAATCTGAAACGAAAGAATTTTATATGTCTGTTTTATTAAATAGAGGTAAAGGTCGTAATATGATTATGTATTCTACAGAAGGTGGAATGGATATTGAAGAAGTGGCTGAACATACACCGCATTTAATTTTTACTGAAGAAATCGATCCTTCAGTTGGTTTACAAGGATTTCAAGCAAGACAAATTGCTTTTAATTTAGGTTTATCAGGTGAAGCGTTTAAAGAAATGGTAAAATTTGTAGATGCTTTATACAAAGCGTACATTGGTTCAGACGCTACTATGTTTGAAATTAATCCAGTTTTAAAAACATCAGATAATAAAATTATTGCAGTTGATGCTAAAGTTGATTTAGATGATAATGCTTTATTCCGTCATAAAGATTTAGCTGAAATGCGTGATGTTCGTGAAGAAAATCCTATTGAAGTTGAAGCGAAAGAGGTTGGTTTAAATTATGTAGATTTAGATGGAACGGTTGGATGTATGGTAAACGGAGCTGGTTTAGCAATGGCTACTATGGATTTAATTAAATATGCTGGTTTTGAACCTGCAAACTTCTTAGATGTAGGAGGAACTGCAGATGCAAAACGTGTTGAAACCGCATTCCGTATTATTTTAAAAGATGCGAATGTAAAAGCTATTTTAATTAATATTTTTGGTGGAATTGTACGTTGCGATAGAGTAGCACAAGGTGTAGTTGATGCCTATAAAAATATGGGTGATGCAATTAAAGTGCCAATTATTGTTCGTTTACAAGGTACAAATGCAGAAATTGCAAAAGAATTAATTGACAATTCAGGTATGCCAATTTTATCAGCAGTTCAGTTTCAAGAAGCGGCTGATCAAGTAAAAGCAGCATTATCTTAATAAAATTATTTTTATTTTATATATTTATCCCGACTTAGGTCGGGATTTTTTTTATATTTGAAAAGTAAAGGGGGATTAGCTCATTTGGCTAGAGCGCTACGCTGGCAGCGTAGAGGCGACCGGTTCGAATCCGGTATTCTCCACTATAATTTTAAAACCCTTCAAAAACACCTAACCCAAATAAGGCAAAATCGTATTTTACAGGGTCATTAGCGTCTAAACGTCTTAAATTAGTATCCAATTCAAATAACGCTTTTGCATCATTTTGTTTTCTTGTTAAAAGCAATAATTTCCTTGCAACATTACCCGAATGTACATCTAACGGACAAGATAAAGCAGCTGTAGGAATGGTTTTCCAAATCCCTAAATCAACACCATTCGCATCATTTCGTACCATCCAACGTAAAAACATATTAATTCTTTTGGCGGCTGAACCATTTAAGGGATCTGAAATGTGTTTTTGCGTTCTTTGCAAATGTGGAATTTCAAAAAAGGTTTTCTTAAATTCAGATATGCTTTTTTGAGTCGAGTTGTTTTCAATATGTTTGGAAAATACACTTTCTAAATCGAGATTGTTCTTGTAAATATGTTGTAACGCTTTTATAAAAGTAACAGCATCAGTAGCATTAAAGGTACGATGTACAAAGTTTGATAATTTTTCTAAATGGATTTCTTTATGATTCATTACAAAATCATAAGGTGAATTTCCCATAATTTGCATAAGTTTATGCGAATTCGAAATAATCATTTTTCTATTTCCCCAAGCAATTGTTGCGGCTAAAAACCCAGCAATTTCAATATCTTCTTTTTGAGCATACAAATGCGGAATTTGTACAGGATCCGATTCAATAAAATTTTTATTGTTGTACAAGAGTACTTTTTCGTCTAAAAAACTTTTTAATTCTTCACTAGTCATCTTAGCTTTGTAACACGCCGTCAACCATTACTAATTTTCTATCGGCCATATTTGCCAAATCTTCATTATGGGTAACAATTACGAATGTTTGACCAAACTCGTCTCGCAATTTAAAAAACAGTTGATGTAAATTTTCTGCCGAAATATGATCTAAATTTCCTGAAGGTTCATCTGCAAAAATAACGGCTGGTTTATTTATTAAAGCTCTTGCTACTGCCACACGCTGTTGTTCTCCACCCGAAAGCTCATTAGGTTTGTGATGTATACGATGCGATAAACCCAAATAATCCAATAGTTTTTTGGCTTCAGTTTCTACTTCATTTTTCGATTTATTTGCAATAAAAGCCGGAATACAAACATTTTCTAACGCTGTAAATTCTGGTAACAATTGATGAAATTGAAAAATAAAACCTAAGTTTAAATTTCTAAATTTAGATAATTCAGCATCTTTTAAATCGATAATTGAAGTTTCATTAATTAATAAAGAACTGGACGTATTGTCTTTCTTATCTAATACATCTAAAGTTCCTAAAATTTGTAACAAGGTTGTTTTTCCAGCACCTGAAGGTCCTACGATAGAAACAATTTCGCCTTTTTGGATTTGCAGACTTACATTTTTTAAAACGTGTAAATCTCCATAATGTTTATTAATATTGTTCGCTTTAATCATCATATCAATTTGTACAAAGAAACAAAGAATTTGTGAATATTAAAATCTTTGCTGTACAAATCTAAAAGTAACGTTAAATTGGTTCATTGTAAAGTATTATTGTCTAAATTTGATAAAAAAAGATGAATTATATTGTATTAGTAAGTACTGTTTTGAGTTTTTTTTCGTGTGGAAATAAAACACAACTAACAGATAAAAAAACGGAGGTTAAAAAAGAAATTATGAATGATAGTGTACAAGTGGCAACGTTTGCCGGAGGCTGCTTTTGGTGTACAGAAGCCGTTTTTTTAGAAGTAAAAGGAGTAGAAAAAATTGTTTCTGGTTTTACAGGTGGTTTTATTAAAAATCCAGCTTATCGCGAAGTGTGTAACGAAACTACAGGACACGCGGAAGGCATTCAAATTACATTTAATCCTAAAGAAGTGGCGTATGAAGATTTATTAGAAATATTTTTTGCTACACACGATCCAACTACGTTAAATAAACAAGGCGCAGATGTGGGAACTCAGTACAGAAGTGCCATTTTTTATCATTCTCAAGAACAGAAAACAAAAGCAACAGCTTACATTCAATTAATTGAAAAGGAAAAGTTATACGCAAATCCAATTGTTACACAAATTGAAGAAGCGGGTGTTTTTTATTTAGCGGAAGACTATCATCAAAATTATTACAATCAAAACAAAGAGCAAGGCTATTGTCAGTATGTTATCGCACCGAAATTAGATAAGTTAAGAAAGTATTACAAGAGTAAGCTGAAGTAGTGTTTTAGAGAATAGATTATAGAAAATAGACATTGCGTTTGACTTTATTTTTTCAACACAGATTTTAGAAATTTTATGAATCTGTAAAATCTGTGTTCAAATACAATTTAAAATTGGTATTAAATTTGTATATTAGTATTTCTTATAATTAAAAATCACAACTATATGAATCAAGAACCACAACCAACGATTGCAAATAAAAGCGATAAAAAAACAAAGCTGATATTAAGTCTTATTTTTGATGGTATTGGAATGTTATCTTATATAGTGCCTGTATTTGCAGAATCACTTGATGTTATTTGGGCACCTATTTCAGGATTACTATTGGTTTTAATGTACAAAGGTACCGTTGGGAAAATTGCGGGTTTGTTTGGTACTATTGAAGAGTTAATTCCGTTTACAGACATCATACCAACGTTTACAATTACTTGGTTTTACACCTACATAATTAGAAAAGAAGCATAGCATTCTCAACTAAATAATAATTTGCTATTTTATAGCATATTCAATTTTTTGTATATTTGTATGATAAAATTAAAATTATGGCAGAAATAACATTAAAATTCGACGCTAAAAATCCAATTGCAAAAAAAACAATTGATTATATTTTATCTATTGGTGTTTTTAAAACGGTTTCAAAAAAATCGGCTATAGAAATGTCTTTGGAAGATGTTAAAAAAGGTCGTGTTAAAAAATATAAAGATGCAAATGACCTTTTTGAAAAGGTTTTTAGTTAATGTACACTATTATTACTACAAATCGTTTTGAAAAAGAATTAAAACTTTGCAAAAAACGAGGATATAATATGGAACTTATACAAAAAGTAATTTCTATTCTTTCAAATACAGGAAAATTACCTGAAAAGTATAAGCCTCACAAATTATCTGGGAACTATGAAAATTGTTGGGAATGTCATATTAAAGGAGATTGGCTTTTAATTTGGATGCAAAATGATCAAGAACTAACTCTTTTATTCACCAATACAGGTACCCATAGTGATTTGTTTTAAAACAAAGAAGCATAAAAAAATCCCACAATTAGCGGGATTTTTTATTTTATATAAATAGAAATTTAATCTTTATAAACCTTTAATGCTTCTTTTAATATTTGTGCCGATTTAATTAAATCTTCTTTTTTCAAAACATAAGCCATTCTTATTTCATCTAATCCAACACCTGGAGTAGAGTAGAAGCCTGCTGCTGGAGCTACCATAACGGTTTCTCCATTAAAATCATATTCTTCTAAAAGCCATTGTGCAAAATTATCCGCGTTTTTAACAGGTAATTTAGCAATACAGTAAAAAGCACCTTTTGGTTTAGCAATAGTAACGCCTTCAATTTTTTCCATTTCTTCCACTAACGTATTTCTTCTGTCAACATATTCAGTAATTACTTCATCAAAATAACTTTGTGGGGTATCTAATGCAGCTTCACTGGCTACTTGTGCATAGGTAGGTGGACTCAAACGTGCTTGTGCGAATTTCATAGCAGTTGCCATAAATTCAGCATTTTTAGAAACCACACAACCAATTCTTGCACCACACATACTAAATCTTTTCGAAACTGAATCAATCATAATCGCGTGTTGCTCTAAACCAGGAACGTTTAATACCGAATAATGTTTTAATCCATCATAGGTAAATTCTCTATATACTTCATCTGCAATTAAAAACAAATCGTGTTTTTTTACAATTTCAGCCAATTTGTTAATTTCCGCTTCAGAGTATAAATATCCTGTTGGATTTCCAGGATTACAAATCATTATAGCTTTTGTTTTTGGCGTAATTAATTTTTCAAATGCTTCCATTGGAGGCAATGCGAAACCAGTTTCAATTCCTGAAATAACAGGAACCACTTTTACACCACTTGCTGTTGCAAAACCGTTATAATTAGCATAAAATGGCTCAGGGATAATTACTTCATCACCATTGTCTAAAGTAGAACCTAATGCAAACATAAGTGCTTCAGAGCCACCTGTGGTAATGATAATATCTTTTGTATCTACGGGTAAACCTTGATTTTTATAATAAGCTGAAAGTTTGGTTCTATAGCTTTCAAATCCAGCACTATGACTGTATTCTAATACTTTTATATCGAAGTTTTTTACAGCTTGTAACGCTACTTCAGGTGTTTTAATGTCGGGCTGACCAATGTTTAAATGGTACACTTTTGTTCCATGTTTTTTAGCGCCTTCTGCATAAGGAACTAATTTTCTAATTGGCGATTCAGGCATTTGAATCCCTTTGTTTGAAATTTTTGGCATAGCTATAATTTTTGCTATGCAAAAGTGCAAAAAAAATAGGATTCAATAACAAAAATTTGAGAAAAAATAACAACTAAAATATATGTTTCTTGGAAATCAGATGAATGATTCATCTTTATTATTTTAATAGAAGTAAATAAAAAACCCTAACATCTAATTATTAAGAAGTTAGGGTTTTTATTGTAGCGAAAACGGGAGTTTAACCCGTGACCTCAGGGTTATGAAAATAATTAAACCTTTGAAATCCTCAATAATTACGGCACACATTATTGGATATTGTTCGTTTTTATCACTTTTCCTTACTCTATTTCCTTACTCCGGTATCTAAATGAATGATGAAAATATTTTTGACTTATTTATGTGTAGTTTTTTGTTATGTAATATTTATAAATAAAACCAAAATGAAAAAACAAAAAAACTCCAACCTATCTTTTACGATAAACATAAAAGATTACAATAACAACGAGGATATCATTAACTACCTAATTAAAGCAATAACCACTTCGTTAGAACTTAATGACGATTATAAGTTTCTGTCTGATATGAAGGATGCCAATGAAATAAATTTATCATTAAAGAAAAACTTAAAGATAAAGATTAAAGATTGCGGGTGTGGTCAGTAACTACTCAATATTCTCAATTCTTTGAATTTGGGGATTCTTTTCTAAAAAGTCCTCAAACCTTATATATGATTGTGCAGAATACACACCTGATTGTTCTATTCCAATATAATTACATTCATTAGCATATGCAATCAATCCTGTTGTTGCCTGACCGCTGAAAATATCCATTACCGAGTCCCCTTTTTCGGTGGTAGATAGAATACAAACCATAGGAATTTCAAAATCAAATAATGCATTATGTTGAAGATAAAAACCTTTACTCTCCAATAATTTCTTAAGGTAAGAATTGTTGATTACATTAGTTTCAAGCATACTATTAACCATTCCGGCACCATCATTTTCATTTCTTTCATCTTTATTAGTTGGGTAGAAGAAAACATTCCTGAATTTTCTTTTTTTATCTTTATCTCCGTAAGTAATCTTACCTAAAAATTCGTCGGCTTCATCAAACCAATTGTCTCTCCACTTGTATTTTTTTGCATCAAGAACAAAATGATATATATGCTCCATTGAGGGTTGAAATATATCGTTATTATCGTATGGAGGGTTACCCTTAAACCAAATACATTTCTGAGCGGTGATAAGACCTTCCTTCTCAAGTGCTAATAATAATTTTTCAGGGGTATTAAAATAATTCCCCTCCTTTCTAACATCCATAATGTTAATCCATATACTACCGGAGTGTTTTAATGTCCTAATACATTCTCGGACATATTTAACCATTTTTTCAACATATTCTTCAGGAGTTTTTTCGTGACCAAGTTGAATTAAGTTTTTGTCTTTTATTCCTTTTTTTATTTCTTTTCCATCTTCAGAGTATTTTCTTATACCTGAATAATATGGCGGGGATGAACATACGCAACTTATTTTTCCGTCATCAACAATGTCTGATAAGTCCTCACAACTTCTTGTGTAAATTTTGAAAGATTCATCAGTGTTTATCTCAATTTTTTTTACCTCTTTTTCATTTTGTTTTTCACCAACAATATTTTTAAGATAATTAAGAGCACCATCTACGGATTTGGACTTGTATAAATTTTCTAATTTTTCCCAAGCAGAATCATCATCTGTTTTGTTGTCCAATTCCTTTACTAACTTAAAGGATGTCAATACTCTTTTTATTGTGCTACCTTTACAATTGGTGTTAGCTAATAACTCATCTCTTTTTTGTTTTCCTTCTTTATCTCCTTTACCTCTACTAATATTATAATACTCCCCGATTATCATATACTCTTTCGCTACCTGAATCTCTGTTTTTGTTCTTTGAAGTTGTAGTGAAACAATCATATACTCGGTCACCTCATAATCCTCAATATCTTCTATTAAGACAGGAATGGTGTCAAAACGAGTGGAAAATTTAGCACAATAATATCTTCTGTTACCGGATATAATAAGACCTGAAGTTGTTATTTTTATTGGTTGGTCAATACCTCTTTCTTCAATGTTTTTATATAATTGAATGTCTTCAAACTTTTGCAACGAAAATTTTCCGTAAAACTCCTCTATGAATGGATTTGGGCGAACTTCTGAAATTTGTTTTATTTCTAATCTCATAATCTATTCAAAATAGGTTGGGAAGAATTTAATTAGTTCATCTCTTGCGATTTTTTTGGCATCCTCCAATAATCTTTCGTCATTTATGTCTTTGTATTGACTAACAGAGTTTATGACGAATTTTATTCGTCTTTTCACTGCTTTGTCACCGGGAACAACAAACACACTTCCCACATAAACATTTTCCCCCTGTAAGTCACTTAATGAAATATCAATCTTCGGTTCGTAAAATGGTTGAAGTATTTTATATGCCGGGTCAAGTTCATTTAGAACCAACTCAAGTTCTTTAATTTTGTTTATAATAACTTCCCGGTCTTTTTTTAATGTTTGATAACCTTCTTCGTTAAGTGTTACTAATAGTCCCATAGATATGTTTTTTTAATCATCGCAATTTAGCAAAAAAAATATAAAGGTTCAATTGGTCTTTTTTAACTCGTTGTTATTCTGTTGTTTATATCTATTATGATATAAAACATCAAAAGCATAAATTTTTGTTTTAGTTGAATATATTGCCCCCTTTTTACCAAATGTAATATCATACGGGACAACATAATTTTTGGTCTCTCTTTTGGTGTTTGGTTCAACCAAATACTCAAGGATAATTGCAATCTCCTCTTCGGACACCATATCTTTTCTGCAGTCAATTAAAAAGTGGGAATGGTAATAATCGTTAGTGGAGTTCTTTTCAATGGAATAGAAGAAGGTTATGTCCTTTTTTATAATTGATAATTTTTCAAACAATAATTTCATCTTGGCAACATTTTCTTCAATGGTTGCCTTTACCGGTTTGATGTTACAGAAGTAATTCCATTTGTGGTTATTAACCCATTTTATTGTATGACCCAATTTTGATTTCTCATTAGAACTTAACTTTCTACGCTTGTTAAAAAGTTCATCTAAAACAGAATAATGTATTTCTCTTGTTTCTTTTCCTTTTATTGATTTTACGAATCTTGTTTTATCGGTGGGGATGTTTTTAATCCTTAACTTATATGTTGTTTCTTTGATGGGGAATAGGTTTAATATATCTATTTTGTTATACCATTCTTTTTCATATCCTTCTCTATTAAGCATAGTATGTCTGATGTCACTTTTATCGTTTATTTTGAGTTAAATTATAATTCTTTCATATCTCAAAGTCAATTTTACAATAATGATGTTGAAACAAGTGTCTATTATGAAATACACATTTTATCATTTTAATTGACTTCCTGATATATAGTATTTATCAATAAATAGTTAAATGATAATGAAAAATCAAACCTTACCTCAAAAAAAAAATAACCGGAGTTAGATTTTTTTATGTAATTACTACACATAATAAAATATTTTGACCTTTGTTATCAAATTATAAGTTTTCCACCAAATAATATAAATCCTGAATACAATGAAAAATTAAAGAAAATTAACTTGTGTAGTTCGTAATAATGCAGTAATTTTGAACACTATGATTAGCAATACAAAAAAAGAAAAAGATATAGAGTTTAATGTAATTTATCATTCAGATTGCGTTGAAGGTATGAAGAAGTTACCGGACAATTCAGTAGATTTAATTGTCACTTCACCTCCTTATGATAATTTGAGAGAATACAATGGGTATTCATTTGATTTACACGAAACGGGTAAAGAAATATTTAGGGTGTTAAAAGAGGGTGGGATTGCAGTAGTAGTAATTCAAGACCAAACTAAAGATTTTGCAAAGTCCTTAACATCATTCAAAGTTGTTATTGATTGGTGTGATAATATTGGTTTTAAGTTATTTGAAACATTGATATATAGAAAGCACGGAACAGAAGGAGCTTGGTGGGTAAAAAGATTTAGAGTTGACCACGAATATATGCCTGTTTTTTTGAAAGGAAAAAAACCTCAATATTTTGATAAAGAACCAGTTAAGATTAAATCAAAGCACGGGGGGAAAGTAATGACAGGTAGTGGTAATAGAAAATCTAATGGTGAAACAACTGATACAGTAACTAGACCAATAAATGATACTAAATGTCCAGGAACTGTATGGGAATATTTAATGGCTGGAGATAAAAACCCATTAAAGAGGAAGCATCCTGCTGTGTTTCCGGATAAAATACCTTTGGATTTTATTAGAGTATTTTGTCCTCCAGGAGGTGTAGTATTAGACCCTTTTATGGGCTCTGGTTCTACAGCGGTGGCGGCGATACAAACGGGAAGGAATTATATAGGTTATGATATTTCATCAGAGTATATAGAAATAGCTAATGAAAGAATTAAAATTGAAAAAAATCAACATAAATTAGAGTTAGATTAATTTATCAGGTGCTTCAATTGTAAATTCAACATTTATTCCAGAGGTCATAGCCCAAGACAATGGGTTAAGTGACATAAATTCTTTGTAATTTTTTTTGTTTATACTCCACTTTCTCGCAGTGAAGTCGGATTTTGTAAATTGCATTTTATTAAATTTACTGAAATTCCATTTTTCTGACTTGTATTCCCAATTAGTATGTTTAGAAAGCATCTTTAGAAAAGATACACATCTATTCATAGCATCATCATTTATTTTATAAAGCGAACCATCAGTTTCAATATTGTATGCACTACTATCCTTATTTGAAATTTTTAATCTATCACCGCGTTCCCTTGGAATTGAGATATCATCTCTTTCTCTAAAGAAAGAATCCATTTCAAGCATCAATTTATAAGTTGTGTAATCTTCTCCCAAGAATACTTTTTTTAATAACTTTGAATTATCTTTTACCCTTAAGTAGCCCCACCAATTCATAACATTTTCTGGATAAGAGAACATTACATTAAAAGTTCCATCGGTAAAAAGTAAGGGGAAAATTGCCGTTTCATCAACTTTAATATTGATTTTACTTTCTAATATACCTATTAAAAGATGTATTGTGGCAAGGGGATATTTTAATCTGAAATTATTTTTATCGTAGCCACGCATTAAATTTGGTTGAATACATTGCTTAAATCTGTTGTTCCAATCATCATTGATTTCGCTGTTATATACAGATAACATATGATGCCCCATACTTTTTACACCTTCTCTGTAAATTTCAATATCTAAAAAACAAACATCATTATCAAATGCTGAATAACCATCTTTAATGACGCATACTTTTCCATCATAAAAACCAATTATTTCCCAATCAAGGTAAAATGACATAAATAAACCACATAATAGTCCATCGCTATCAGGACTTAATATACACTTTTGATTTCTCTTAGCAATCCAAGGATATTTTTCTAAAATTTCATTATAATCAATCTGATTATTTTTTCCTTGGAGTAACTCTTGAATTTTTGCCATAATTTTTTAATTAAATAATTGATTTATGTCTACATCAAGAGCTATTGCTAATTTTTGAATATTTGTAAGAGTAATGTTTTTCTCAGCCCTTTCAATCATACCTATATATGTCCTGTGTAGTTTTGCTCTATCAGCCAATTCTTCTTGAGAAAGGTTTTTCTCTTTCCTTAATTGTCTAATTTTTTCTCCGAATTTTATTAAAACAGATGAGCTCATTTTACAAAGCTAACCATAGTATACATTTTGTGCAACATACTATAGTTAGCATTATCTGATAGATGTAGAAAGGCAATGGAATAACATTATTCTATTTTTTTTCAATTATTCAACCACTAATTTTATTTTAATTTTTCATACTCTTAAATAAATGATTATTAGTTTTCCAAAATATCTTAATAAAAAAAACCACAAAAAGGTTAGCATTTAATTAGCATAAAGCATTAGGCAAACCGGTATTTCTGCGGTAGTTTAGCTCTCACACTTAAATAAAATCAAGATGAAGGTAAAATACAATCGCGTCTCCACTACAATTCAGTCAGGTTTTCGGTTTGATGCGGATACTGATAAATACGATTTAATCTTAATGGATAAAATATCGGGAAGTGTTCCTTTCAAGGAAAGACCACAAGCTAAAATATTGATTGACTATATTGAAGATGGAAAAGTCAATATTTTAGTTATTGAGGAGCTGAGTCGCCTTGGCAGGAATACAGGGGATTGTATCTCTACTTTAGAATGGATGGATGGAAAAGGAATCAATGTTATTGTAAGGAATCTTGGCATTGAATCAAGACCTAACGGCAAGAAAAATCCAATTTGGAATGTATTAACCTCTGTTATATCAAGTTTATATACATTGGAACTTGAAAATATTAAAGAGAGGACTTCAGTAGGAAGACAAATGTATGTTCAGCGTGGAGGTATTCTTGGGAGAAAGGTTGGAAGCACACTATCAGATAGAGATTTTATAGAAAAACCTAAATCTCAAAAAATAATAGAGTATCTAAATAAAGAATGGACTTTGCGGGAGATTGCCAAACAATTAGATTGTTCTACTCGGACTATTCAAAAAGTTAAAAAAGTTGCTCATAAACTTGAGTTGAAATGAGAAACATAGATATACATTGGAAAGTTGTAAATAAGTTATTGAACCGGACAATGAAGGTTGAATACAATTATGACTATGTTTTTTACCTTAATCCGGTTCAATATATTATGAATAGAGAGTTGATATCTGATTATTATATAGTGAATGAGGTTGTTTCAATAAATATAAAAAACAATATCAAGATGTTTGAATTTGACAAGTTGAGTAAAGATTTGAGGGAGTGTTTGAATTATTTACTACCGATGATTGAAGGTTCTGATTTTAGACGCGTAAATAAAGTTATCGTTAAAGTAAAAAGACCTGTTGTCTCCGGAACATTATTTGGCACTATCTAATCTTTTTATATCTCCGAACAATTGAATATTTTGACGATAGGAGAAATAAGTGCTTGATGATAAATTGTTTAATTCCTCTTTACCCTGATAACTTATTTTAATAGAAGAATAAGGACATATTTTCTTTGCACGACATTTTAACTCCAACTCATTCAATTTTGAATTGGTTGTCATAATAAAATTCAATATCAAGTTTTCATCGGTTAATAAAGGCTCGTAAATTCCTGACGGAACTATTCGCTTCCACCACAATCTATTTGATGGATGCCCTGTTAAACTTGATTTTGAATTTGATAATCGTTTATAAAAGTCGTTGATATTATTTAATCTCTTAAAAAACACGGGGGTGTCAAATACAATTGAGATAACATACCAATGGTTGTAGTTTTCAAGGTTATTTACGAATGACTTTATCTTAAGTTGTCTCTTCTTCATATTATTTTGATTGTTTATTATAATGGGGATAATCCCCACACAGGTAATATCATCATTTTTGACAAAAAGTATAGTGTTTGCTACGCGAGAATCCCAGCAAATTGTTCTCATTTAGGTTCAATAAAACCTATTAAAATGGTAGTTCTGAAGCACTTTTTGCTAATTCGTGATTTTGAAAAGGTGCTATATTGTTATTCTTGTCAAACCTTACTAATTCTACCGGGAGAAAAGGGATTTGAAAAAGTTCTTGAGTATTCACAAACTTCTCAAGGTCGTCAATTCTTTTTGGTGTGAATTGTTTTGGGTTATCATAAAAAATTTCAAAATAATAAATTAACTCGCTCGGATTTTCAACAAGGAATCCATCATCTTCTACAACTTGATAAAAATGCACGGCAAGTTTAGGGTATTTGGATTTTTTAGCGTAATATATTTCTCCCTTTATGAAAGTAACCTCATCAATTAGTTTGGATTTATTTTCTTCAACTA
>NZ_JBIKJY010000011.1:0-74512 GCF_044360715.1 Flavobacterium sp. | reverse complement strand
TTTATTAAAGCCTTCAAGTTTTACTTGAAGGTTTTTTTGTTATATGTACGACGTGTTCTCAAAATATATCTTATGAAAACCAAAGCGTTAGTGGGTGAAGTGGCATCCTTTTTTTTAAAAAATAACACCAAAAAAGATATAACGGAACACACGACCTGAAAGGGAACGCACTAGATAAAAGTTTGTATATTTGCGTATGAATAAATTACTAATAATAAGTTCGGTTTGGGTAGAACCTAATTCTTCTGCAGCGGGAAGTAGGATGCTTCAATTAATTCGATTCTTTTTATCTCAAAATTATAGTATCGAATACGCTTCAACGGCTACAATTAGTGAGTTTAGTTTTGATTTAGCCGATTTAGGTATTACAACTCAATTTATTCAGCTTAATGATAGTTCTTTTGATGGTTACTTACAGGAAATTAATCCAAATTTGGTTTTATTTGATCGATTTATGGTTGAAGAACAATTTGGTTGGCGCGTATCAAATGTATTGCCAAATGCAATTAAAATATTAGATACAGAAGATTTACATTGTTTGCGAAAAGCAAGGCAAGAAGCTATTAAGAATAACACTTCGTTCGACACTTTAGATTTCAATTCTGATATAGCTAAACGTGAAATTGCTTCTATTTATAGATGTGATTTATCACTTATGGTTTCGGATTATGAAATGCATTTGTTGCAAACTGTTTTTCAAGTTCCAAAATCTATTTTGTTTTATTTGCCAATATGCATTGAAAAATTTATTGCAGAACAACCAGATTTTCAAACTAAAAAAGATTTTGTATTTATTGGGAATTTTTATCACGAACCAAATTGGGATTCCGTTTTAGTCTTGAAAAATGAGATTTGGCCTTTACTAAAAAAATTACTTCCAAATGCAAAACTTAATATATACGGAGCGTATCCAACTCAGAAAGTTCTTCAATTACATAATCCTAAAGAGGGATTTTTAATTCACGGTAGAGCTGAAAGTGCTGAAGAAGTTATTCGTTCTGCAAGAGTTTTATTAGCGCCTATCCGTTTTGGTTCTGGAATAAAAGGGAAATTATTGGAATGTATGGAATACGGAACGCCATCTGTAACCACTTCAATTGGAGCGGAAGCTATGTGCGATAATCTACCGTGGAACGGATTTGTTGTGAACGAGTATTCTGATTTTATTTCAAAAGCGGTTTTATTGTACTCCAATCAAGAAATTTGGGAACAGGCGGTACAAAATGGTTATGAAATCATTCAACAGAAGTTTATGTTTTCAATTTATAAGTCTAAATTTTTGGATGTCTTAAATGAACTTCAAACTAATTTAGAATTACATAGAAATGCTAATTTTATTGGACAAATGTTACAATTTCATACGTTAAGAAGTACAGAATATATGAGTCGTTGGATTGAAGAAAAGAATAAGTAAATTACTAATTCATTTCAAATTACATAAAACTCGCCAACAAAATTCCTAAAGCAATTACAACTAATTTGGCTAAATTGAATTTATGACCTTCGCTACTTTCAAAAATGATGGTTGAAGAAATATGAAATAAAATCCCAATTACAATTCCGGATAATTGCGATGAATAATTCGTAATAACACTCAAATTATCTGCTAAAAATGTCCCAATTGGTGTCATAAAGGCAAAAGTAATCATGAAAAATAAAATAGCTTTAGAATTCAATTGTGCGTTTTTGAAAAACGTGGTTAAAATTATAGCAATTGGAAAGTGATGAATGGCAATTCCGTAGGCCAAATGTGGATGTTTGTTAATGGGTAAGCCTTCTAAAAGTGCGTGTAAACACAAACTAAAAAACAACAACCAAGGAATATGTGACATTTTGTTATGTCCGTGAACATGTCCGTGTTCTGCACCTTTTGAAAAATATTCTAATATGATTTGAAACACAATTCCAATCATAATAAAAATTCCAATTTTTGAATGGAAATGACCTTCGTGTCCAGGTTCGGTTACTATTTCTTCGCTATGATAAACTTCTGGAAGTAAATGCATAACGGTCAATGACAATAAAAATGCGCCGCTAAATGCTAATAATAATTTTAAATTATTTTTGCTTTTTGGTGCGAAGAATATGGCAAAAATATATCCTAAAATAACAGAAAGTAAAGGAAAAAGGTAAATTGTGTAGTTCATTATTTAAAAATCATAATTAAACGTTCTGATTGTGTTTTGTAAAACTTTCTTAATTTGTAATCTCCAAAAATTTCTAATAAGAAAATATCTGCTTCTTCCATCATAGATTCAAAATCTGATAACGTGAATGCTGAAACTTTTTCGGTAAAGTTGTAAGTTTCACCTTTGTCTTCAAATCTAATTTCTTTAATGATTTTCTTATTTTCAACAAAGCGTTTGATGTTAAAAGTAATGCCATCAATTTCTTTGGTTTCTTCCGCTACTAAATTCTCTATAATAAAATCGACATTAAAAAAATCAATCACTCCAAAACCATATTCGTTAATGCTATCTTTTATAGCTTTTAATGTTTTGATGTTGTCTTCATATGTGTCAAAATACCCAAAACTTGTAAATAAATTAAAAACAGCATCATAAGTTTCGTTCATTGGTTCACGCATATCGTGTGTTTTAAACCGTAACGATTCATTTGAAGATTCATTAGCAATAGCAATACTATTTTCGGATAAATCAACACCAGTTACGTTGTAGCCTAATTTGTTTAAATAGATGGAATGCCTGCCTTTTCCACAAGCTAAGTCTAATATAGTTCCGTTTTCTGGCATATTCAGATAGTGTGTAACATTGTCCATAAAAACTTGTGCTTCTTCTTCATTTCTGTTTTTATACAAAATGTGATAATAAGGCGAATCAAACCAAGTACTGAACCAATTTTCTGAATTTTTTGCTATAGAATTTGACATTTATCTGTTTCGAAATTATGAATCAACAAATTTAATGTATTTTTGCAAACAAATAGCAAATATTATAAACACAGATTACACAGATTACACAAATTCACACAAAATGATTCGTGAAAATCTGTGAAATCTGTGTTTAATTTCTGACTATTAATTATTTATTTAATTTATAAATTCTCTCTGAGGGAAAGAGGTCTATGGAAAATTTTAAAATGGTTGCCAAAACTTTTTTTGGTTTTGAAGAAATTCTAGAAAAAGAATTGTTCCAATTAGGAGCACAAAATGTAATAAAAGGAACAAGAAGTGTAAGTTTTCAAGGTGATAAAGGGTTTATGTATAAAGCAAACTTGGCTTTACGTACGGCTTTAAAAATTCTAAAACCCATTCATACTTTTAAGGCGTATAATGAACAAACGCTGTATGATGGCATCCAAAAAGTGGATTGGTCAGACTATTTGAAAGTGCAACAATCATTTGTTGTGGAAACGACTTTGTATTCAGAACAATTTACGCACAGTCAGTTTGTGGCGCAAAAAGTTAAGGATGCGATTGTAGATCAATTTAAATCCAAAACAGGAGAACGTCCAAGTATTGATAAAGATTTCCCTGATTTACGAATTCATATCCATATTGATAGAGATTTTTGTACGCTTTCGTTAGATACTTCTGGTGTTTCGTTACATCAGCGAGGTTATAAAACTGCTACTAATATTGCTCCAATTAATGAAGTTTTAGCGGCTGGAATGTTAATTTTATCTGGTTGGGATGGAAACGCCCATTTTTTAGATCCTATGTGTGGAAGTGGAACAATTGTTGCAGAAGCTGCAATGATTGCGTGTAATATTCCTGCTAACATCAACAGAAAGGAGTTTGCTTTTGAAAGATGGCCAGATTGGGATTCGGAATTATTTGATAAAGTTTTAGAATCGTTATTTAAAAAAACAAGAGAATTTCATTATACAATTGTTGGATGCGATAAAGCACCGAGTGCTGTTGAAAAAGCGAAAGACAATATAAAAAACTCCAATTTAGATGATTACGTAACTATCAAACAAGCCGATTTCTTTCAATCTGAGAAAGAAGTAGAAGGACCGTTGCATATGGTTTTCAATCCGCCTTATGGGGAACGTTTGAATATAGAAATGGAACGATTTTATAGAGAAATTGGCGATACGATGAAGCAAAATTATCCAGGAACAAATGCTTGGTTTATTACTGCGAATTTGGAAGCCTTAAAATTTGTAGGATTACGTCCAAGTAGAAAAATAAAATTATTTAATGGAAAGTTAGAAGCGCGTTTCGTAAAATACGAAATGTATGCAGGAAGCAAGCGAACAAAATTTCAGGTCAATGAATAATTAGTTTATAATAAAAAAAATAATAATAGTATGTCAAAACAAACCAAATCTTTAGTATTTAATATGTTAGGATTTTTAATCCTTTTCATTGCATTCCGTTTTATGGTTGCTACATATACAGGTTTTACAAGTTGGCAAATTCCGTTAGCGGCGTTTGTAATAGCCACTATTTTAGCCCCAAAATTTCAAGTAGTTAAAACCAGTGAAGGTGAAAAGTTATTTATGAAATGGCTTTTTATTAAAGGGGTGAAAGAGATAAAATAATTCAATTTCCAAAAATAAAAATTCCAAATTCCAAATTTACGACAAGTTTGGGATTTGGAATTTTTTAATTTTTGGGTTTTGGAGTTTTTGAATTTCCTTTGCTTTTATAAAAAGGAATAAAATAACTTATAGAATAGTTAATTCCTGCTCCAAACTTACTATTTTCATAAGTTTTATTAAAACCAGGAATATATAAATTAGCAAATCCTTCTGATTCATTATTAGACATTAAATAATTTAATCGCAAGGAAAATCCGACATATAAATTATTTAAAATTTCCGCTTTTAAACCACTTACCACTTCTAACCAACTTGCCGAAAGTCCGTTGAATTCTTGACCAGATGTATTTGTGTTTACTCCGTAATAATTTCCAGGTTGATAAATAGTAAAGCTGTTTAATTTATGATTAAAACTTCCTACGCCAAAACGCATTCCAATAAAAATCATATTTTCCATATCTAACCAATTTTCATAGGCGTTATAATCAAAACCTACTTTAAAATAGGTTCCTTTTGTTGTATAATTTAGGTTGTCGTCTGCTGTAGTTTTTTCTTCGTTACCTATTTCTCCTGCGGCATAAAATTTCTTAGTAATTCTATAATCTCCTACTAATTCTAAACCTTTATAATTGTCGTTATATAACGATTTTGTCAATCGATGTACATCAATTCCCAATCGTAAACCATAACGTTGAGGAATTTTTAAAGTATCTTTTTCTTGAGCTAATCCATTTTCTGAAAACAGCAGCATAAAAAGTAGACTAAAAATATATTTTAATATGTGTTTCATCTTCGTTTTCAATATTTGGTTGTGAAACAATAACGTTTTGAATCCAATTGTTTGAATCAGGTGTTACTGTTATTGGGTTAGTAGTATTTAGTGTAAACAACGTTTTATAACCACAGGCACGAGAAACAAAAACTGTTTTTCTACTGTAATTAAAAGTAATTTCGTCTAAATTATCGTCTGTTATTGGGTCAATGCTTCCATTTTGAATGAAATGTAAAATTGAAGTATCTTGAAACGTTTTTAGTGGCACTTTTATTCTGCTTGTGGCAGTAAATCCAAAACCATTTGTAAATCCTGGAGCAATTACACCTAAATTAGTTACGTTGTTAAGCGTTGTTGGATTGGCAACATCGTAAAATTCTATCACAACTTTTGGTGTAGTTGGGGTATTAGCATCGCAAATATCGTCTTTTTCGCAACTCGAAAAGCAAACGCTAAGTAATAGTAATAGAAATAGTTGTTTCATATCTTATCTTTTTTCTAAAAGTACAACATTTTCAACGTGATGCGTTTGCGGAAACATATCTACTGGTCGCACTCGTTTAACTTTGTACATTTCATCTAACAAAGCCAAATCACGAGCTTGTGTTGCCGAATTACAACTTACATATACTATTTTTTCGGCTCCAATTTTTAATAATTGTGCGACAACGTCTTTATGCATTCCATCTCGTGGAGGATCGGTAATTACTACATCTGGATGTCCGTGTGTGTTGATGAAATCATCATTAAACACATTTTTCATATCACCAACAAAAAATTCGCAATTTGTAATGTTATTTCTGTTGGCATTTTCTTTTGCATCAGCAATTGCTTCAGGAACCGCTTCTACACCAATTACTTTTTTAGCTTTTTTCGATACAAATTGGGCAATTGTTCCTGTTCCTGTATATAAATCATACACTAATTCGTTTCCTGTAAGTCCTGCAAAATCTCGTGTAATGGCATATAATTCATACGCTTGTTGTGAATTGGTTTGGTAGAACGATTTGGCATTAATACTAAAATGTAGTCCTTCCATTTCTTCTAAAATGTAATTTCTACCTTTAAAAGTAATAATATCTTGATCATAAATGGTATCGTTCATTTTCTGATTGATAACATATTGTAATGAAGTAGTTTCTGGAAAACGTTCAGCTAAAAACTGCATCATTAATTCAATTTCCGATTTATTATTTTCAAAAAACTGAATTAAAATCATTAATTCACCTGTTGAAGCGGTACGAATCATTAATGTTCTCAGTAAACCTTCGTTGGTTCGAGGGTTATAAAATGACAAGTTGTTTTCATTCGCAAATCGTCGAATTTCATTTCTAATATCGTTTGACGGATCTTCTTGTAAATGACATTTCGTGATGTCTAAAATTTTATCCCACATTCTCGGAATATGAAATCCTACCGCGTTTTTATTGTCTAATTCGGCTCCTGAAGCCACTTCTTCAGGTGTCATCCATCTTGTTGATGAAAAACCAAATTCCATTTTATTTCTGTAGAAAAATTGCTTTTCCGAACCTAAAATGGATTCAAATTCGGGCATTTCAATTTTCCCAATGCGTTTCAAATTATTGTATACTTCGTTTTGTTTGTAATGCAATTGTTGGCTGTACTTCATATTTTGCCATTTACACCCGCCGCAAACACCAAAATGTTCGCAAATTGCTTCTGTTCGGTGTTCTGAAAATTCGTGAATTTTTATGGCTTTACCCTCATAAAATGCTTTTCGTTTTTTCATAGTTTGAATGTCGGCCACATCACCTGGAACCACATTCGGAATAAAAATTACTTTACCATCTGGCGCTTTTGCTACCGATACACCTTTTGCACCTGCATCAAGGATTTGTACGTTTTTGAATACGATTCTTTCTGTTCTCTTTTTTCCCATGACGCAAAAATAAGAATTGTTATGCGGATTAGATAAATTATTTTACTTTTATAACAAAATTTTAGAGTAATGATAAAATATTTGGCGCTTTTACGAGGTATAAACGTATCGGGACATAACATGATAAAAATGGATGCCTTGAAAAAAATGCTCGAAAATATGGGATTTCAAAATGTAGAAACGTACATTCAATCGGGTAATGTTTTTTTGGAATCGGAAGAAGAGAATGCGGCAGGTATAGGCTTTAAAATTAAACAAGAAATTTCAAAAGTATTTGGCTATGATGTTCCTGTTATTATGGTTTCTAAAACGGATTTAGAATTATGTTTTAAGAATAATCCGTATTTGAAAGAAAAAGAATGCGATGTTAAAAAATTATATGTGGCTTTTATTTCTAAAGAATTGACAGCTGCAGCTATAAACGACTTGAAAATAAGTAATTTTAAACCAGATGAAGCGACTATTGATGGTAATAGAATTTATATTAAATATGCAATTGGTGCTGGAAAAACCAATTTAGACCAGAAATACATAGAAAAAAAATTAAACGTGGTGGCTACCATAAGAAACTGGAATACAGTTACAAAGTTATTAGAGATGTATAACGGTTAGAAATTTCAAATACCAAAACCCAAAACTCAAATTCCAAACTTAATTTCTCTTTTTGGAATTTGGAATTTGTTTTTTGTTACTTTTGTAAATTAAGGATGATTTCTCTCCAATAAGTAGGAATTGCGATTTGACAATCAATAAAAATTAATCATGTCACTTTTAGAAAAAATGAATCCAGCAGAAATTATTGCTTTGGAAGACCAACACGGTGCTCACAATTACCACCCGTTACCTGTAGTATTAAATAAAGGAGAAGGGGTTTTTGTTTGGGATGTAGAAGGAAAAAAATATTACGATTTTTTATCAGCCTATTCAGCAGTAAATCAAGGACATTGTCATCCAAAAATTGTTGGAGCAATGATGGAACAAGCACAAACACTTACCTTAACATCGAGAGCGTTTTATAATGATAAGCTTGGTGTGTATGAAAAGTATGTAACCAATTATTTTGGTTTTGATAAGGTTTTACCAATGAATACTGGTGCTGAAGCAGTAGAAACGGCTTTAAAAATTTGTAGAAAATGGGCATATGAAAAAAAGGGAATAAGCGAAAATGCAGCACAAATTATTGTGTGTGAAAATAACTTTCACGGAAGAACCACTACTATAATTTCGTTTTCAAATGATGAAAATGCACGAAAAAATTTCGGACCTTTTACAGATGGATTTATAAAAATACCTTATGACGACATTGAAGCTTTAGAAAAAGCAATTTCGTCTTCGCCAAATATTGCTGGATTTTTAGTCGAACCAATTCAAGGTGAGGCGGGCGTTTATGTGCCGTCTGAAGATTATATAGCCAAAGCTAAAGCATTATGTACTAAATATAATGTGTTATTTATTGCAGACGAAGTACAAACAGGTATTGCAAGAACTGGTTCTTTATTAGCTGTTTGTGGAAACTGCACTTGCGAAAAAGCTTGTGAAAAACAAAGCACGTATGTGCAACCTGATATTTTAATATTAGGAAAAGCAATTTCTGGAGGTGCGTATCCAGTTTCGGCAGTTTTAGCAAATAATGAAATTATGAATGTGATTAAACCTGGACAACACGGTTCTACTTTTGGTGGAAATCCAGTGGCGGCTGTTGTGGCTATGGCAGCATTAGATGTGGTTTCAGAAGAAAATTTATCACAAAATGCCCGTAAATTAGGAAAAATATTTAGAGAAGAATTAAACAAATACATTCAAACTTCATCTATTGCAACATTAGTTCGTGGAAAAGGTTTGTTAAATGCTATTGTTATTAATGACACCGAAGAAAGTGAAACAGCTTGGAATATTTGTATGAAATTAGCTGAAAACGGATTATTAGCGAAACCAACGCACGGTAACATTATTCGTTTTGCACCACCATTAGTGATGACAGAAACACAATTATTAGATTGTGTGTCTATTATTACGAATACATTAAAAGAATTTGAAAATTAATTAATTATGGAAAACGAAAAACAAACAGGAAATTTCGAAAATCAGCTGACTACTGCTGCAGTTGGATTTTTACAGGAAAGTGCCAAATGGTCAAAATTTATGGCTATTATTGGTTTTATAGGCATTGGTTTAATGGTATTAGTTAGTCTTTTTATGGCTATTGGCTTTAGTGCTATGGGCGCTTCTACTATGCCTGAATTGCCTTTTTCAATGTCGGTTTTCTCGATAATTTATGTGCTTTTTGCAGCTATTTATTTTTTCCCGGTGTATTATTTGTATCAATACGCTACTAAAACAAGTGCAGCATTACATTCAAAAAACAAACAATTATTAACAGATGGTTTAGAAAATTTAAAATCGCACCATAAATTTTTAGGAATATTTACTTTAATTTTAGTTTCCTTGTATGGCTTTATTTTTGTCTTTGCTATTTTAGGAGGAATTCTTTCTACTTTAAGTTAGGAGAAAATAGTAAACATAAAAAAACCGACTTATAATTAAATAAGTCGGTTTTTGTATTTTAATTAAAATCTTAGAAATGTAACGTCAAGTTGATTGAAGTAATTCCAACATTGCCAAATCCGAAATCTGAACTTGTACCACCTTCTGTAGTTACAGCAGCTGCAGTTCCTAATTTAGTTGTTGTTTCAGATTTACCTTGTACATCAAATCCTACTCTGTAAGTGTATTGTGCACCAATAGCAAATTTAGGGAAGATGAAATATTCAGCTCCTAAGAAACCTTGAACGCCTAATCCTAATCCTAATCCAGATTTGTTTTCTGTGCTACTTACGAAAGTTCCAGTTGAAGTTGTTACTGTAGATTCAGTACTTCTAGAGCTTACGTTAATTAAAGCATCTGCACCATAAAATCCTTGAAGACGAGTAGAACCTTTTCTCCATTCTTTTCCTAAACCTGCCGTTAAGTCAAATCCTGAATTTTTGTTCTCTGTCATATTTGCACCAGCTGGAATTTTGTCATTACTTGCACCAAATCCTAAATTAGCTACTACTCTGTAAGCCATTTTGTCTGTAATGAATTTTTTTCCTACAAATGCATTGTTTGTTACAAAATCTACAGAAGGAGCTGAATTATTGGTATTTCCATTAAATGCATTACCTGCATATTCGAAAATTCCATCAGCATTAAAACTAACAGCCCAATCTCCAGCAACTGGTAAATAAGCTTCTCCTTTTTTAGATTTTAAATCTTGCGCATTAACAAAAGTTAATGATAATACTGCCGCAGCAGTTAGTAATACTTTTTTCATAATTTGTTTATTTTTAAAAGTTATGAGGCAAATATAAAAAGTTTTTTTTGAATAATAACACTTTTTTTTGAGGTTATTAACATTTATATTAACATTTTTTTTCAACAATATTGAAAATCAAATATTTACGAAAACGTTGTAAATATAGTATTTTTCAGAAAAATGTATTTTTTAGCGACATAGTTATTAACATTTTCTGAAAAGTATATTTCTGATAAAAGTATATTTTGTTAACAAAAATAGAGGAATTTGTTATTTTTTTTTAAAATAACGTTTCTTGAAGGTTAATTTTGTATTAATAATAAGTAAATAAAGAGCATAAAAAAAATCCTACATTTCTGTAGGATTTAATAAGTGGGCAATGAGGGGTTCGAACCCCCGACCCCCTCGGTGTAAACGAGGTGCTCTGAACCAGCTGAGCTAATTGCCCCAATAAAACGCGCTACTTTCATATTGCGAGTGCAAATATACATCTGTTTTCGGTATTTGCAAATAAAAAAACAAAAAAATTATATTATTTCTGAAACTACAAAGTTGCTACCACCAATAAAAATCAAATCTTTATCAGATGATTTTTCTAATGCCGCTTTGTAAGCTTTTGAAATAGAGGTATATGTGTTTCCGAAAAGTTGAAATGATTTTGCTTTATCTTGAAGTGTCTTTGCATTTAAACCACGTTCGTTTTTTGGTTTACAAAAATAATAATTGGCATTTTTTGGAAATAATGGTAAAATGGCATCTAAATCTTTATCATTTACGACTCCTAAAACTATGTGCAATTGATTGTAAGTTTCTTTTTTTAATTGATTTATAACCAATTCCAGTCCGTGTGCGTTGTGTGCCGTATCGCAAATCACTTTTGGATTTTCTTGTAAAATTTGCCATCTTCCTTGTAAATGGGTATTGAGTACTACATTTGCAATTCCGTTTTTTATATTTTCTTCTGAAATATTGAAATTGGATTTCAAATTTCGAAATACTTCGATAACCGTTTTTTTGTTCTTTATTTGATAATCGCCCAAAAGGCCACAAGGATAATTTGGATGATTTCCATCTTGTGCAAAATGCATTTCTGAATGATTTTGTTTTGCTACACTTAAAAATACGGGTTTAGTCTCAGAAGTATATTCTCCAATTACAACTGGAATATTCTGTTTTATGATGCCCGCTTTTTCAAAGGCAATTTTTTCTAAAGTATCACCTAAAAATTGTGTGTGATCTTTTCCGATATTTGTAATTACTGAAAGTAAAGGTGTAATGCTATTTGTAGCATCTAATCGGCCTCCCATTCCAACTTCAATTATCGCTATGTCTACTTTTTTATCTGAAAAATATTGGTAGGCTAATCCAACTGTCATTTCAAAAAAACTTAATTCGGTTTTCTCAAAAAACAACTTATGATTTAAAATAAATTTATGTACATAATTTTTAGATATTTTTTTTCCATTTATTGTAATTCGTTCTCTGAAATCCTTCAAATGTGGTGACGTGTATAAGCCAACTTTATAACCGGCTTCCATAAATACAGAGGCAATCATACTACTTGTTGAACCTTTTCCATTCGTACCTGCTACGTGTATAGATTTGAAGTCTAATTCGGGATTGTGTAAATATTTGGTCAGTACTAAGATATTTGTTAAGTCTTCTTTATAAGCTGATGCACCTATGTTTTGAAACATCGGTAGTTGGTTAAATAGCCAATTTATGGATTCTTTATAGGTCATTTTTAGTTAGTTGTAAAAAATTTCTTCTTCTGTAAAATAAAATCTTCTTTTTTTAGTTTTATACTTTATAGAAAAATGTATCTTTAGTGCAAATTTCAAAAAATTAATTAAGAATAGTATTACTTATGATCGGATTTTTTTTACAAACCTCTGTAGATACTGTTGCACAAGCTGTAACAAATGTGGCAGATACAAACACACCAACTGTTAACGAAGGAATATCGGTTTTTGAATTCATTTTAAAAGGTGGTTTTTTCTTAATCCCAATTATTATTTTGATGATTTATACCATTTATTTGATAGTAGAAAGGTATTTGTATATCACTAAAACGACAAAAAATGACGATTTTCTTCTTAAAGAAGTGCGTACACATTTAATCGGTGGCAATATAAATTTAGCTGTAGGTGCTGCAGAACGTGTAAATAATGCTACAGCTAGAGTAGTAAAAGAAGGGATTTTAACCATTGGAAGACCTATTTCTGAAATTGAATCGAATATGGAACGTATGGCTCAAATTGAATTAGGCGAGATGGAACGTAAAATGGGACAATTAGGTTTAATTGCTGGTATGGCGCCTACTTTAGGTTTCGTAGGAACGATTTCGGGTGTAATTAAAATTTTCTATAGCATTTCTATAACGGAAAACATTAGTATTGGAAATATTTCTGGAGGGTTATACGAAAAAATGATTTCTTCTGGAGCTGGACTTATCGTAGGCTTAATTGCTTACGCAGGTTACCATTTATTGAATGGGAAAATTGACCATTTTATGTTAAATGTTCAAAAGCAAGTATTGGAATTTGTAAACATAATTCAGCGACCAAATGGCAATTAAAAGAAACAGACGTTTTCATGCAGAAGTACATGCGTCATCAATGAGTGACATCATGTTCTTCTTGCTGTTGTTTTTTCTAATCATCTCTACATTGGCGAATCCAAATGTAATTAAAATGACGTTGCCAAAATCGAAAACAAACGAAAAAACAAATAAACAATTTATAAGTATTTCTGTAACGGAAGACAAAGCGTTTTTTATTGATAAACAACCTGTTAGTTTTGAAGAATTGGAAAAAGAATTGTTAGCTAAAATTGGTACAGATAAAGAACAAACCGTTGTGGTTCGAATTCCGTTTAATTTACAGGTGCAAGATTTAGTGGATGTCCTTCAAATAGGCGTGAAGAACAATTTGAAGTTTGTGATTGCTACTAATCCGAAATAAATTTTTATAACTAAGTAACTAACCACTAATAATTTTAGTGGTTTTTTTGTTTCCTATTTTAATTTGCGAAAATTTGTGTAATCTGTCTTTAAAAATTACTTTTGCAGAACAACACATTCACATTATGTATAAATTACTTTTACGTCCTATATTATTCTGTTTCGATCCTGAAAAAGTGCATTATTTAACCTTTTCATTGGTGAAATTCATCTCTAAAATTCCATTTGTAACTTCAATTATAAAAGCGATTTATGTAGTCGAAGACAAACGATTAGAAAGAGAAGTTTTCGGATTGAAATTTAAAAACCCTGTCGGATTAGCTGCAGGATTTGATAAAGATGCGAAACTATTCAATGAATTATCAGATTTTGGATTTGGTTTTATTGAAATTGGAACGCTAACTCCAAAACCACAAGACGGAAATCCTAAGAAAAGATTATTTCGTTTAAAATCCGATTCAGCAATTATTAATCGAATGGGATTTAATAATGGTGGAGTAGAAGCAGCAATTTTAAGACTAAAGAAAAATAATGGTGTTTTAATTGGTGGAAATATTGGGAAAAATAAAATTACTCCAAACGAAGACGCAACAAAAGATTACGAAATTTGTTTTGAAACTTTATATGATTATGTAGATTATTTTGTAGTCAACGTAAGTTCGCCAAACACACCAAATCTTCGCGAGCTACAAGAAAAAGAGCCATTGACAAAATTATTACAGACGTTGCAAGATTTGAATGATCAAAAAGCTGTTACCCTGAGCTTGTCGAATGGGAAACCAATTCTTTTAAAAATCGCACCCGATTTAACTAACGAGCAATTAGAAGATATTATTGATATTGTAAACGAAACTAAAATCGCAGGTGTAATAGCAACCAACACCACTATTTCTCGTGACGGATTAACTTCTGAAAATAAAGAGGAAATGGGCGGATTATCTGGCAAACCATTAACGAAGCGTTCTACAGAAGTAATTAGATTTTTATCAGAAAAAAGCAATAAATCCTTCCCAATTATCGGAGTAGGAGGTATTCATTCTGCCGATGATGCTATCGAAAAATTAAACGCTGGAGCGAGTTTAGTGCAATTATATACTGGTTTCATTTACGAAGGACCGCAATTGATAACAGATATTAATAACAAAATATTGAAATTGCAATAATATTTTGCAACACAGATTAAAGAAATTTTAAAAATTTATATAATTTCTCCAATCTGTGTTTAAATAAACATCGGTTAAATCCATTTAAATCTGCGTACCCAACATATGAAATTAGTCTTCGCATCCAACAATAAAAACAAAATTGCTGAAATTCAGCAACAAGTCGGTGCGCAATTTCAAATTGTCTCATTAGAAGATATTGGTTGCTTTGTGGATATTCCGGAAACGGCTGAAACTATTGAAGGCAATGCTATTTTGAAAGCCAATTATGTTACTGAAAATTTTGGTTTACCGTGTTTTGCTGACGATACAGGTTTGGAAATCGAAAGTCTAAATAACGAACCTGGCGTGTATTCAGCTCGTTATGCTGGTGAACAAAAGAATGCTGAAGACAATATGGATTTGGTCTTACAGAAATTAGCATCTAAAACCAATAGAAAAGCTCAATTCAAAACCATTATCGCGTTGAATATTAATAACCAACAACATTTATTTGAAGGTATAGTAAAAGGTGAAATTACTTTGGAAAAGTCAGGAAATCAAGGCTTTGGATACGATCCAATTTTTCAACCTGAAGGTTTTTCCGCTACTTTTGCAGAAATGACTATGGAGCAAAAAACTGTAATTAGTCACAGAGGAATTGCAGTTCAAAAATTGATAAATTTCTTATCTAATTTATCTGAGCAACTGTAAATTCATTGTTAAAAAGCTATTACTTTATCGTAACTTTCTGAAAATCAATTAAAAACAAATTAGTTTAATCCGTTTTTTAATTCTACCTTTGCACCCAATTTAAAAATATATAATGAATAAATTTGAGCAATTAGGGTTAAACGAATCGTTGTTAAAAGCAATACGTGATTTAGGATTCGAGACCCCGTCGGAAGTACAGGAGAAGGCCATACCACTATTATTGGAAGATGATACAGATATCGTGGCTCTTGCCCAAACAGGAACAGGAAAAACCGCAGCTTTTGGTTTTCCGCTAATCCAAAAAATTGACCCATTCAACAAGCAAACACAGGTATTAATACTTTCTCCAACAAGAGAATTGTGTTTGCAAATTACAAACGAGATTAAATTATACTCAAAATACATCGACGGTTTATATACTGTTGCAGTATACGGTGGCGCGAGTATTCATGATCAAGCGCGTGATATTAAGCGAGGCGCACAAGTAATTGTGGCGACACCGGGTAGAATGCAAGATATGATTAACAGAGGCATGGTGAATATTAAAAACATCAGCATCTGTGTTCTTGATGAGGCAGACGAAATGTTAAACATGGGTTTCTATGAAGATATTACAAGTATCTTATCAGACACGCCAAAAGACAAAAACACTTGGTTATTCTCGGCAACAATGCCGCAAGAAGTAGCCAGAATCGCTAAAGAATTTATGAGAAACCCGCAAGAAATTACGGTAGGTCATAAAAACTCTAGTTCAGCAAACATTTCTCACGAATATTATTTAGTTAATGCACGTGATAGATATGAGGGTTTAAAAAGATTGGCAGATGCGAATCCAGATATTTTCTCTGTAATTTTTTGTAGAACGAAAAGAGATACACAAGCGGTTGCAGAAAAATTAATTGAAGACGGGTATAATGCTGCTGCATTACACGGAGATTTATCGCAAGCACAACGTGATGGCGTAATGAAATCGTTCCGTGGAAGGCAAATTCAAATGCTTGTGGCTACTGACGTGGCGGCTCGTGGAATTGACGTAGACAACATTACTCACGTAATCAATTATCAATTACCAGACGAAATTGAAACGTATACGCACCGTTCAGGTCGTACAGGTCGTGCCGGAAAATCGGGTACTTCGTTTGTAATTATTACGAAAAGTGAAATCAGAAAAATTCACTCAATTGAGCGAATTATTAAAACGAAATTCGAAGAAAAAGCGATTCCTTCTGGAATGGAAATCTGCGAAATTCAGTTATTACACTTAGCGAACAAAATTAAAGATACAGAAACAGATCATTCAATTGATACGTATTTGCCTTCAATTATGGAGTTGTTACAAGACATTCCTAAAGAAGAGTTAATTAAAAAAGTAATTTCTGTAGAATTTAATCGTTTCTTAAACTATTACAAAAAATCTAAAGATTTAGCTTCTCAAGATGGTTCATCAAGTAGAGCTGAAATTCCATCGGATGGAACGGTAAGATATTTTATCAATATTGGTATAAGAGATGATTATGACTGGATGACGTTAAAAGATTATTTACGTGATACTTTACAAGTAGGTCAAGACGACGTATTTAAAGTAGATTGTAAAGAAGGTTTTTCTTTCTTTAATACTAATGCTGATTTAGCAGAAAAAGTAATGGAAGTTTTAAATGCTGTTAATATTAACGGCAGAAAAATTAACGTTGAAATTTCTAAAAACGAAGGTGGAAGAAGTTCAGGACGCAGAGACCATAACGGAAGAAGTGGTGGCGGAAGATCTGGCGGAAGCGGTTTCTCAGGAAGACGTGAAGGAGTAAATTCTGGCGGTGGTTATAGAGGAAATCGTGATGGAGGAAACCGTGAAGGTGGAGGCTACAGAGGAAATTCAGGTGGTGGAAATCGTGAAGGTGGTTTCAACCGTGAAGGAGGAAGTGGTTTCAGACCAAGAACTTCATCAACAGGAGGAAGCGATAGAAGAAGTTCTGATTCTCGCGATAGCGGAAGAAGAGGAGAAGGTCGTGCTTCTGAAGGTCGTTCAACTGAAAGAAGAAGTTCTGGATTTGAAGGAGCAAGAAGAACACCAAGAAGATCAAACGACTAATTTTTAGTTTAAATATAATAATCCCGATTCGTGCATTCGTTTCGGGATTTTTTATGCTTTAAAATTCAACTTTTTTATAATCTTATGTTAACAACATTACCTATTTAAAATTAAATCTTATTTTTGTAGAAATAAATTTTCAGATGAAAAAAATAGCTTTTCTTATTTTAATTTTAACTGCCGTGTTTGGGTTTTCTCAATCCGACACATTGCAAGTAAAAGTGAAAGGAAAAATTATAGATATTAAAACTAATATGCCAATTGCCAGAGTAACGGTTTTAAATAAAAATACATCTTCGGTGGTTTTGGCATCTGAAAATGGTGATTTTGAAATTTCTGCGAAAACAAATGACAAATTGTTGTTTTCTCATTTGGGTTATAATTATGCTGAGGTTGGTGTGAACCAAAAATGGTATGCTGGAAACCAAACGGTTTTTTTAAGTTTTAAAGAAAATGAAATTGAAACGGTTTTAGTTACAAATTATACTTTAACAGGGTATTTACAAATTGATACAAAATTAATTCCAGTAAACGAAAACTATCGCTACAATATTGCGGGTTTAAATTTAGGTTACGAACCTGGAATGAAAGCTAAAAATGCTACAGAAAACTTATTAAAGGCTTTGTCTAATCCAGTAGATTTAGTGTATTCATTGTTTAATACAAAAGAAAAAGATTTTAAGAAATTAATCGATTTAAAAAAAGATACGCATTTTTCTGCCATTTTAAGTAATAATACGAATCGTGAAGTTTTAGTGATGTTGTTACAATTGGATAAAAATGAAATTGATAAAATTTTAGAAAAATGCAATTATTCTAAAAATTTCATTAATACAGCAAGTGATTTGCAAGTATTAGATGCCTTAGCAACTTCCTATAATGATTACAAAGTTTTGAGAAGAAAGTAGTTTATGTGAAGAGTTGCAAAGTGTCAAAGTGCAAAGTTTCAAAGTGTCAAGTAGCTATTTACAACTGCCAACTCATAACTGATTACTGAAAACTATCCCACAAACTGTTTTTCAATATACGCAATATCTTTAATTGTTTTTCTCGTCCAATCCATTCGTTTTTCTAACACTTCTTCATCTGTAAGCTGCCAGTTAATATCTGATTGTCGCATTCTGTTTGTAATATCTTGAATAACCAATGCAGCTGAAACAGAAATATTTAAACTTTCTGTAAATCCAACCATTGGAATTTTAATATACCCATCCGCCTCTTTTATTACTTCTTCTGAAAGCCCATCAATCTCCGTTCCAAAAAAGATTGCCGATTTTTTCGAAACATCAAATTCGTCTAACATACAGGAGTCATTATGTGGTGTGGTCGCAATAATTTGATACCCTTTTGCCCGTAAACTTGCGATACAACTTTTCATATCTTGATGTTGGTTAATGTCTACCCATTTTTCGGCACCCATCGCAATTTGTTTGTCAATCGCTTTTCCGTATCGTTGTTCTACAATATGTAAATTTTGAATGCCAAAAACCTCACAACTCCTCATAACAGCACTTGTATTATGTAGCTGATACACATCTTCCATAGCAATAGTAAAATGATTGGTTCTGTTTTTTAGTACTTCAATAAATCTGTTTTTTCTGTTTTCAGACATAAAGTTTTCTAAATATTCTAATAAAGCGAGTTTGTTTTTTTGCATTTCGGTTTAATTTGTCGCAAAGTAACAAAAATTCTATAAAAGAAAATGATCGAATTAATAGCTCTAATTTTTTAATGTATATTATTTTAAAATTAATTTTTCAAAAAACACCTAACTAATTTCGGAATACTACGCACGAATTACTAAATTTGCATCTTTAAAAAACAACACAACATTATGCAATTAACGGAATTAAATGCCATATCGCCAATTGACGGACGCTACAGAAGTAAAACCAAATCGTTATCCGCTTATTTTTCGGAAGAAGCGTTAATAAAATATAGAGTTTTAGTTGAGGTAGAATATTTTATTTCAATGTGTGAATATGGTGTGCCTCAATTACAAGGTGTAGATAAAAATAGCTTTGGAAAATTGAGAAGCATTTATGAAAATTTTTCAACGGAAGATGCACTTTGGATTAAAGAAACCGAAAAAACGACTAACCACGATGTAAAAGCGGTTGAATATTTTATAAAAAAGAAGTTTGACGAATTTGGTTTAGAAGCGTTTAAAGAATTTATACACTTCGGACTAACATCTCAAGATATTAATAATACTGCGATTCCACTTTCTGCGAAAGAAGCTTTTGAAAATGTTTATTTACCAAGTTTAATTGCGATTGTTCAAAAATTAAAAGAACTTTCGGTAGAATGGGCAAATATTCCTTTATTAGCTCGTACGCACGGACAACCGGCTTCGCCAACCCGTTTAGGAAAAGAAATTTTAGTTTTTGTAGAACGTATAGAAGAACAAATGCGTTTGTTGTTTAATGTACCTTTTGCCGCTAAATTTGGTGGCGCAACAGGTAATTATAACGCGCATAAAGTAGCCTATCCAAACCACGATTGGAAAGCATTCGGATCGCAATTTGTTGAAGAAACGTTAGGACTGCGTCATTCATTTCCAACTACACAAATTGAACATTACGATCATTTTGCTGCTTTTTTTGATGCATTAAAAAGAATAAATACCATCATTATTGACTTAGATAGAGACATTTGGACGTATGTGTCTATGGATTATTTCAAGCAAAAAATTAAAGCGGGAGAAATCGGTTCTTCAGCTATGCCACATAAAGTGAATCCAATTGATTTTGAAAATTCGGAAGGAAATTTAGGAATTGCAAATGCGATTTTCGAACATTTATCTGCAAAATTACCATTGTCAAGATTACAACGTGATTTAACAGATAGTACTGTTTTACGAAATATTGGTGTGCCAATTGGACATACACTTATTGCTTTTGAATCTACATTAAAAGGGTTGAATAAGTTGTTATTAAACGAAGCAAAATTCGCAGAAGATTTAGAAAAAAATTGGGCCGTTGTAGCAGAAGCGATTCAAACTATTTTACGAAGAGAAGGCTATCCAAATCCTTACGAAGCACTAAAAGATTTAACAAGAACCAATACGGTTATTAATAAAGATTCGATTTACGCGTTTATTGAATCGTTGAACGTTTCTGACGATATTAAAACAGAATTAAAAGCGATTACACCAAGTAATTATTTGGGAATTTAATTTTTCATTCAGAATCTGGTACCAAAAAAAAACCATTCCAATAAATCGGAATGGTTTTTTACTTTTTAGACCTGACAGGTTTCAAAAACCTGTCAGGTCTATATATTAATTACTATCTCGAATAATTCGGAGCTTCTTTAGTTATGGTAACATTATGTGGATGACTTTCGCTAATTCCACTTGAGGTTAATCGTACAAATCGGCTTGTGGCTTGTAAGGTTTCAATGTTTTTGGCACCACAGTAACCCATTCCAGCACGAAGTCCGCCAATAAATTGCTGCATGCTTTCATTAAGTTCGCCTTTGTAAGGTACGCGACCTACAATTCCTTCTGGAACTAATTTTTTCACATCATCTTCCACATCTTGGAAATATCTATCTTTCGAACCTTCTTTCATAGCTTCAACAGAACCCATTCCTCGGTACGATTTGAATTTTCTTCCTTCAAAAATAATAGTTTCTCCTGGAGATTCTTTCGTTCCAGCTAACATCGAACCTAACATCACACAAGAAGCTCCTGCAGCCAACGCTTTTGGTATATCTCCAGTATATCGAACACCTCCATCAGCAATTACTGGAATACCTGTTCCTTCTAATGCGGCAGCCACTTCTAAAACGGCAGAAAATTGAGGAAAACCAACACCAGCTACAATACGAGTCGTACAAATAGAACCAGGTCCGATTCCAACTTTTACAGCATCAGCACCATTTTCAGCTAAATATAAAGCCGCTTCTGGCGTAGCAATGTTTCCAACCACTACATCTATTTCTGGAAATTTGTTTTTTACTTGTTTTAAGACATCTACCACACCTTTTGTATGTCCGTGTGCGGTATCAATAATTACGGCATCAACACCTGCTTTTACTAAAGCTTCTGCTCGGTCAAGTACATCTGATGTAACACCCAAAGCAGCAGCCACTCGTAAACGACCAAATTTATCTTTATTTGCGTTTGGTTTTTGTGTAAGTTTAGTAATATCTCTAAATGTAATTAATCCAATCAATTTAAAATCAGCATCAACTACAGGTAATTTTTCAATTTTACTTTCTTGAAGAATTTCTTCTGCAGCGGCTAAAGTAGTACCTTTTCCTGCAGTAACTAAATTTTCAGAGGTCATTACTTCAGTAATCGCTCTTGAGTTTTCTTTTTCAAAACGCAAATCTCTATTGGTAACAATTCCTTTTAAAATTCCTTTTTCATCTACAACTGGAATTCCACCAATACCAAATTCTCTCATCGCATTTTTGGCATCACCTACATTTGCGGTTAAAGGCAATGTTACAGGATCTATAATCATTCCGCTTTCTGCACGTTTTACTTTTCTAACTTCTGCAGCTTGTTGTGCAATAGTCATATTTTTATGTAGCACACCAATACCACCTTCTTGCGCCATAGCAATTGCCATTGCGCTTTCTGTAACTGTATCCATTGCAGCGGAAACAATTGGTGTATTTAAGGTAATGTTTTTACTAAATTTTGATTGAATAGAAACTTCTCTTGGAAGAATTTCTGAGTAATTTGGGATTAAAAGAACATCGTCATACGTTAGTCCTTCTCCTATAATTTTTGTAGTGTGTGCTTTCATCCTGCAATTGTAGTTAAATTGCGTGCAAATATAAGAAAAAGTTAGTAGTAAATCATAATTTAATTCAAAACAATTAAATTTATCAACTAAATCAATGCTTTAAGTTTATTCATTAATAAAACGCGCCAAACAATTTAGTTGCTTCGTTATAAGCACTTTCAAAGCTCATTGGGCTGGTGTTGGTGTTTTCTTTTTTGGTAGTAAAATAGGACAATAATTTTTCGGTAGGCATATTTCCGGTTAAATCGTCTTTAGCCATTGGGCAGCCTCCAAAACCTTGAATGGCGCCATCGTATCTTCTGCAGCCAGCTTGATATGCGGCGTCAATTTTTTCAAACCATTTGTCTGGCGTGGTATGTAAATGCGCACCAAATTCAATATTTGGATATTTTGTTATTAAATTACGAAACAAATAATCGATAACTTCGGGGGTAGAAGAGCCAATCGTATCGGAAAGTGATAAAATTTTTACGCCCATCTTAGCTAATTTTTCTGTCCAGTCACCTACAATTTCAACATTGTATGGATCGCCATACGGATTTCCAAATCCCATAGAAATATACGTTACAACTTCTTTGTTAGATTTGTCAGCTATTTCTAATATTTCTTGCAATGTTATCAAACTTTCAGCAATGGTTTTGTGCGTGTTTCGCATTTGAAAATTTTCAGAAATAGAAAACGGAAAACCAAGATATTGTATTGCTTTATGTTTTGATGCAGCTTCTGCTCCTTGCGTATTGGCAATAATTGCTAATAGTTTGCTTTTTGTTTGCGAAAGATCTAACTGAGCTAAAACGTCAGCAGTATCTTGCATTTGCGGAATCGCTTTTGGCGAAACAAAACTTCCAAAATCCAGCGTGTCAAATCCAACTCGTAATAAAGATTGAATATATTGAACCTTTTTTTCGGTGGGAATAAACGTTTTAATGCCTTGCATGGCATCGCGCGGACATTCGATAATTTTTATTGCTTTCATAAGAATGTCAAAGATAAGTAAAACTTTATTCTCTACAAATATGTTTTTATTGCAATCAAGTTAAACGTTAGAAGTATAAAAAAAATTATTAAAAACGTTTTTTTATTTATACTTTTGCACCACAAATTAAGTAAGAAATTATGGTTAAAGATTTATTTGAAAGAATACAACAAAATAAAGGACCGTTAGGAAAATGGGCTTCACAAGCAGAAGGTTATTTCGTGTTTCCAAAGTTGGAAGGTGAATTGGGCCCAAGAATGCAATTTCAAGGTAAAAATATATTAAACTGGAGTTTGAATGACTATTTAGGGTTAGCCAATCATCCAGAAGTTCGTAAAGCAGATACTGAAGCAGCAGCACAATATGGTGCGGCTTACCCAATGGGAGCTCGTATGATGAGTGGACACACTAAGTATCACGAACAATTAGAACAAGAATTGGCAGCTTTTGTAATGAAAGAATCGGCATATTTATTGAATTTTGGTTACCAAGGAATTTTATCTACAATTGACGCTTTGGTTACCAGAAATGATGTTATTGTTTATGATGTAGATGCACACGCGTGTATTATTGACGGTGTTCGTTTGCATAGTGGAAAACGCTTTACGTATAAGCATAATGACATCGAAAGTATGGAAAAAAACTTGCAACGTGCTACAAAATTAGCTACCGAAACGGGTGGTGGTATTTTGTTTATTACGGAGGGTGTTTTTGGAATGCGAGGACAACAAGGTAAGTTAAAAGAAATTGTAGAAATGAAGAAAAAATACAATTTCCGTTTATTGGTTGATGATGCGCACGGTTTTGGTACACTTGGTAAAACAGGTGCTGGAGCAGGTGAGGAGCAAGGGTGTCAAGACGGAATTGATGTGTATTTTTCAACTTTTGCAAAATCAATGGCTAATATTGGTGCTTTCGTAGCAGCTGATAAAGATATTATTGATTATTTAAAATATAATTTACGTTCTCAAATGTTTGCTAAAGCATTGCCGATGATTCAAACAATTGGTTCGCTGAAACGTTTAGAATTATTACGTAATTCATCTGAAATTAAAGATAAATTATGGGTAAATGTTAATGCGTTACAAAACGGATTAAAAGAAAAAGGATTCAATATTGGCGATACAAACACGTGTATTACACCAGTTTACTTGGAAGGTTCTATACCTGAAGCTATGATTATGGTAAACGATTTAAGAGAAAACTACGGAATTTTCTTGTCTATAGTTGTGTATCCAGTAATTCCAAAAGGTATGATTTTATTACGAATGATTCCAACCACAACGCATACATTAGAAGATATTGATGAAACGTTAACTGCTTTTGAAGCCATACGTGAGAAATTAGAAAACGGAACGTACAAAAAAATTGCAGAATCAACAATTACAGATAAATAATTTGAACAAATTATAAAAATTAAAAAGCGTTGATTGTTTCAACGCTTTTTTTTATTCATCTTATTTTTAGTTACTTAAAAGTGTAAAAAAGATGATTTTTTCGTAATGTTGAATAAATATTAATAAAAAATGAATTTTAGGCTCAAATAAAATTGTTTTATCCTTTATGAAATGATATATTTGTCCGTTTTTAAAGAAAATAACTTAAATTAACTATAATGCAGAACAAAGGACTAATTAAATTCTTCGCAATCATATTTACGATTGCTTGTATCTATCAACTTTCTTTTACGTTTGTTGCTAACGGAATTGTAAAAGATGCGAAAGAATTTGCGAAAGGAGATTCTCAAAAAGAATTAAACTACTTAAAAGATCTAAAGAAAAAAGACGTTTTTTTAGGCTTTACTTATGAAGATGTTGAAAAACAACAAATTAACAAAGGATTAGATTTAGAAGGTGGAATTAACGTAACGTTAGAAGTTTCTGTTAAAGACGTTTTAAAAACATTATCTAACAATTCTAAAAACCCAACTTTCAACAGAGCTTTAGAAAGAGCTACAAAAGATAGAAAAGGAAATCAAGATTATTTAGATGCCTTTTTTGACGCTTTTGCTGCAGAATCTAACGGAACTATAAAAATGGCTTCAGCTGAAGCATTCTACAATAGAACATTTGAAGAAATTCAGTTAAGTATGACTGATGATCAAGTGAAAGTTATTTTGAAAAAGAAAGTAGCTGAATCTATTGAAAGTGCTTATAAAGTATTAACTAAACGTATAGATAAATTCGGAGTAGCGCAACCAAACATTCAAAAAATTGGTGAAACAGGAAGAATTTTAGTAGAATTACCAGGTGCTAAAGATTTAGATAGAGTTGAAAAATTATTATCTCAAACCGCACAATTAGAATTTTGGGAAACTTTAAAACCAGAAGAATTAGGTAATTTCTTTACTGCTGCAAATGATGCTTTAAAAGCAACTGAGAAAAAACCAGCTGCAAAAGTTGCAATTGTTGATACAACGAAAGCGGTAGATGCAAAATCTAAAGTAAATGAATTATTAGGCGATAAAAAAGATGCCGCTAAAAAAGCAGCTAAAGATTTAGGACCTTTATTTGAAAATGCAATTCCAAGTCCGTCAGGATTAATTGGATATAATGTTAAGGATACAGCTAAAATTAACTCGTATTTAAAAAGAGCAGAAATTAGAGCTTTACTTCCTGCAACGGCTTCAAACGCAAAATTTGCTTGGGGAAAAACAACTTCTAAAGCTGAAGATGTTACAGAATTATACATATTAAAAGGAACTGCAGATGGAGTTGCGCCATTATTAGGTGGTGCCATTACAGATGCAAGTGCTGATTTTGACCAGTTTGGAAAACCAGCAGTAAGTATGCAAATGAATCCAGTTGGTTCAAGAAAATGGGAACAATTAACGGGTGACATTGCTAAAAACGGAAATCAAGTTTGTATTGTATTAGATAATGTTGTGTATTCTGCAGCTACTGCAAAAGCAGCTATTTCTGGTGGACAAACACAAATTTCAGGTTCTTTCACATTAGAAGAAACTGCAGATTTAGAAAATGTATTAAGAGCAGGTAAATTACCAGCTAAAGCAGATATCGTTCAAAAAGCAGTAGTTGGACCTTCTTTAGGTCAAGAAGCTATTGATAATGGTATTTTATCCTCTATCATTGGTTTATTATTAGTCTCTTTCTGGATGGTTTTCTATTACGGAAGAGCAGGTTGGTATGCTAACGCAGCTTTATTATTAAACTTAGTTTTGTTATTTGGCGCTATGGCTAACTTTGGTTTTGTTTTAACATTACCAGGTATTGCAGGTATCGTTTTAACAATGGGTACTGCGGTAGATGCGAATATTATTATCTACGAGAGAGCAAAAGAAGAATTAAGAGCTGGTTTATCATTAGAAAATGCAGTTACTACTGCTTTCGGATGGAAAGGCGCTATGCGTTCTATAATTGATGCCAACGTGACACATATATTAACAGGTACAATTTTATATATTTTTGGAGAAGGAATGATTAGAGGTTTTGCGATTACTTTATTAATTGGTATTTTAACTTCATTATTTACTTCAATCTTTATTGCGCGTTTCTTTATTGATGCAGATATTGCTAAAGGAAGAAGTTTGCAATTTTGTACCAACATTACTAAAAATTGGTTTACAGGTTTCAACTTCGATTTCTTAAAAATTAAGAAATTCACATATGCATTCTCGTTAGTGGTTTGTATTGTTAGTTTTGTTTCGTTCTTTACGAATGGTTTTGATCAAGGTATTGACTTTGTTGGAGGAAGAACCTTCCAAGTGCAATTTGACCAAAAAGTGTCTCCAGAAGAAGTTTCAAATGCGCTTTCTACAGCTGCGTTTTTTGACAAAGCGGAAGCGAAAACATTTGGTAACGATAATCAATTAAAAATTACTACAAAATATAAAATCGACAAGCAAGGTGTTGAGGTTGATAAAGAAGTAAATGAAAAATTATATGCAGGTTTGAAAAAATTCTATGCTAAAGAGATTTCTTACGATGAGTTTACAAATACACAAGAAGGAAAACAATTTGGTGTATTGCAAGCTATGAAAGTTGGGCCTTCTATTGCAGATGACATTAAAACAAACGCCTATTGGGCAGTATTAGGAGCGATGTTATTAGTGTGTTTATACTTAGTAATTTCGTTCAGAAAATACCAATATTCATTAGGAGCAATTGCTGCAGTAGCGCATGACGTTATTTTTGTATTAGGTATTTATTCTTTATTATACAAATATATGCCATTCCATATGGAAATTGACCAACACTTTATTGCTGCTATTCTAACAGTAATTGGATATTCAATGAATGATACCGTAATTGTATTTGATAGAGTTCGTGAATTCTTAGGTGGAAAATCGCACCATGGTAATTTTAACAAAATTGTAAACGATTCTGTAAACACGACATTATCTCGTACCTTAAACACATCTTTAACGATGATTATGGTATTAGCAATTATGTTTGTATTTGGTGGTGATTCAATCCGTGGATTTATCTTTGCGATGTTAATCGGAATTATTGTAGGAACATATTCTTCGTTATTTATTGCGACACCAGTATTAGTGGATACGATGTCAGCATCAGATAAAAAACAAATTGAAGCAGAGCACAACGTATAACGTTGTGATATTATATAAGTAAAACGTCCCGATGAAAATCGGGACGTTTTTTTTATAAGTTATATGAAAAAATTATAAATGTTGTTGCTTTAAATAATCCACTGCATATCTACCTTCATTAAAAAGTAAATCTAAAATGGATAAATTATTTATGAAACCGTGCTTGTTATCAAAAACTTGTGTGTATGGTTCAATTTGAGTGGCGTCTTTTTTACCATTTACTAAATTGCGAAAATCAGTTTTATCAGTAACTTCATGAAAATATTCCGTTGTTTTCTCAAAAGGAATGGAAATTCCCAAAGCATCATTTATTCTTTCAAATATTTCAAAGTTTAGATCTAACATAAACTCGTGTTTTTTTTCGAATATGGGTTGTAAATCATCTATGAAATATTCGTAAAAAGGCGAATTCTTATAAGCAGCTTCTAAAGATTTAAAATGGTTTTTTTGCCAATTGTATTGGTTGTCTATTTTGATGTCTTTAAAGTTGTTATTTGCATCGTCATGCTTTACTGATATGTTTAACATTTGAATTCCATTTGGACTATAAATGTACATTCGGTTTCTGTTGGTTTGTTTTTGAAAGGTATCTTCTACTTCAAATGTAACCGATTCAGCAGCAATCATAGCAATATAATGACTGATAGATGGAAAGTAAGTAGGATAAATTAAAATTTCATTGTTCATAATTCTATTGTAATGAAAAAAGAGTTGCAAACTAAATTACAACTCTTAAATTATTTAAAGTAAATCTGTTTCTTTTTTCTTTTTCTTACCTCTATACCAATCCCAAGCAAAATATCCTACTAAAAGGAATAAGAAGTATTTAAAATACGATTCAGGTTGACCTTCTCCGCTAACGGTTGTAAAGAAACGTTCGGTTCTAAATTTATTTAGTAAGCCTTTTGCATTCCAATCTAAACTCATCCAAATAAAAATAGGTTTACCAACAATATGATCTGCAGGTGTGTAACCAAAATAACGCGCATCTAACGAATTATGTCTGTTGTCTCCCATCATCCAATAATAATCTTGTTTAAAGGTGTAGGAAGTAGTTATTTTTCCGTTTATTTTAATTTCATTTCCTTTTACTTCTAACGTATTTCCTTCGTACTCTGTGATGATTAATTTATACAAGGGTAACGTTTCTTTGTTTAAAGCAACTGTTTTTCCAGCTTGTGGAATGTAAATTGGACCGAAATTATCACCATTCCAATTGTTCGTTTCGGATGGCTTTCCATCTTTAAAATCTGGGAATACGCCGTCTTCTGCTTTTTTGTTTATCATTCTTTTTACCGAAGTGATACCGCTAATTGATTTTAATTTTTCTGCATTTTCAAAAGTTAATGCTTGAACGTAAAGCGTGTCGTTAGTTATCATTCCTGCTGGATCAGTAACTTTCATTTCTCTTAAAATCGTTTCAAAATCAATTGGTGTTTTGCCGTCGGTACTAATTTTATAAGAATATTGAGGTTTCGCTCTTTCAGGTAATAGTAATTCTTTACCATTTACAAAAACAATTCCGTCTTTAATTTGCAAACTGTCGCCGGCAATACCCACACAACGTTTTACATAATTTGTTTTCTTATCGCGAGGTTTGTCAATTCTTTCTTTTGCTGGTAAATACATATTTGCAAGTGTATCTCTTGGCCAATTGAAAACAACAATGTCGTTATTTTTAATTTTTTCTAAAGCAGGAAATCTAAAATAAGGTAATTGAGGCTTGCTTAAATATGAAAGTTTTTTTACCATTGGAATAGAGTCGTGAACCATTGGTGCTGCAACTGGAGTCATTGGTGTTCTGGCGCCATAATGAAATTTACTTACAAAAAGAAAATCTCCAATTAATAATGATTTTTCTAATGATGAAGAAGGAATTACAAAGGGTTGAATAAAATACGTATGCACAAAAGTCGCTACTATTAAAGCAAAAGTAATTGAACCTAAAGTATCTAAAGCTTTTGTTGCGGGTTTGATATCGCGTTCAGCTTCGTATGAAACTTGTTGTGTGTAATTTACATATCCGATGTATAAACCTAAAGTAATAACGCCCAACCACATATCTGCAGTAGTTTTTTTACCGAAAGTACGTAAGGTTTCAATCCAAATTACAGGTAAAATTAACAAGTTAATAACCGGTAAAAATAATAAAAGCACCCACCATTTTGGTCGATTTATCATTTGCATTAATACAATTCCGTTATAAACAGGAATGAAGGCTTCCCAAGCTTTTCTACCTGCTTTTAGATATAATTTCCAAGTACAAATTGCGTGTATTGTACTAATTATTAATATTGTAATAATCCAAGTTGATATGTCCATAATTTTGTTTTTTTGTAAATCGTAAATCGTAAATCGTAAATCGTAAATTATACTTATATTCCTAAAACGTCTTTCATAGTGAAAACGCCTTTTTTACCTATTAACCATTCTGCAGCTATGACCGAACCTAAAGCAAAGCCTTCTCTGCTATGAGCGGTATGTTTAATTTCTATTTGATCCACTTTGCTATCGTAAAAAACAGAATGAGTTCCAGGAATGTTTTCTATTCTTTTTGCGTCAATATAAATTTGATTCGCAGTTGGATTTTCTAATGTCCAATTAACATAATCTGTGTTTTCTATGATTCCATTTGCCAAACTTATTGCTGTTCCGCTTGGTGCATCTAATTTTTGTGTGTGATGAATTTCTTCCATTGAGACATTGTAGTCTTTAAGGTTTTTCATCATTTTCGCTAAATAATTATTTAGTTCGAAAAATATATTTACGCCTAAACTAAAGTTAGAAGCATAAATAAAACTTCCGTTTTTTGCTTGACACAATTGCACCATTTCATCATAATTTTCTAACCAACCTGTTGTTCCAGATATTATTGGAATATTTTGGTTTAAACATTTTGAAATATGATTAACAGCAGAACTTGGAACGCTAAAATCTATTGCAACATCTGCATTTGTAATACCATCAAAATTATCTGAACTACTTTTTCTTAAAACAATTTCATGACCACGTTCTAAAGCAATTTTTTCAATTACTTTTCCCATTTTACCATAACCTAATAATGCTATTTTCATTTTGATTAGTTGTTGTTTTAAATAAAATGTTACGAAATAAAATGTTAAAATTGATACGTCAACGTAAACCCTACATTTTGGTTAAATGTATACGGATTGGTGTGTAAATCTGGTTTTAATGATAAATCGTCATTTACGTTAAATTGCAATAAATGAGCGTCTACATTTGCTTCTACAATATTTAGAATGTACAAACCCGCAGTAATAAGTACGGATAAGTCTCTGTTTTTTTGATAGAATTTTTGTCCTCTAATGACGCTTTCAGTACTTAACTTTCCATAAGTAGGATCTGATGTGTCTATTGCGCCGCCATTGGCTAATCGTTTTTTGTATTCGTCACGGTATTGATTGTGTTTTTTATTATTGTCCATGATAAAATACACCCCAGCACCAATAGCACCGTAAACTATAGGAATTTTCCAATATTTTTTATTGTATGCCTGACCTAATCCTGGCAAAATTGCAGAATAAAAAGCTGCTTTTGCTGGCGATAATGGATTGATGTCGGATTTTACGATGTCTTTAGTTTCAATTTTTAATTCTCTCTTTTGAGCCACAGAAAATGTTGTGCCCAAAAACAGTAAAATAAATATGTAAAGAAACCGCTTCACTAATCGTTGATTAATTTCATAATTCGATTAAAATCTTCTTCAGAATGAAAAGGAATGGCTATTTTTCCTTTGCCATTTGCAGAAACACTGATATCTACTTTTGCACCAAAGAAGTTGGCAAAAGTTTTCTTTTGTTCAGTAGCAATTTCGAATGATTTTGTAGTAGCCGTTTTACTTGTTTTTGGTTTTAATCCTTCTTGATATTTTTTCACTAACGCTTCAGTATCTCTAACCGATAAGTTTTGAGTAACAACGGTGTGATAAATATCGCTTTGCGCTTCTTGGTTTTCAATATTTATTAATGCTCTACCATGTCCCATCGAAATAAATCCATCTCTCATTCCTGTTTGAATAATCGGATCTAATTTTAGCAAACGTAAATAATTAGTAATGGTTGAACGTTTTTTTCCCACACGCTCGCTCATTTCTTCCTGAGTTAAATTTACTTCTTCAATTAATCTTTGGTACGAAATGGCCACTTCAATTGGGTCCAAATCATGACGTTGAATGTTCTCAACTAAAGCCATAACAAGTGATTCGTTATCATTTGCTAATCTGATATAGGCAGGAATAGTAGAAAGGCCTAATAATTTTGAAGCACGTAATCTTCGTTCTCCAGAAATTAGTTGGTATTTGTTAAATTCTAATTTTCTAACAGTAATAGGTTGAATAACTCCAACTTCTTTAATGGATTTAGCTAATTCTTGAAGCGTATCTTCATTGAAATTAGTTCTTGGTTGAAACGGATTTATTTCAATAAAATTAATATCAAGTTCAATGATACTTCCTACAACTTTATCTGCATTTTTATCTTCTACAGACTTAATGTCGTTTGAAGGATCGCTTAAAAGTGCTGAAAGTCCTCTTCCTAACACAGGTTTTTTTACTGCTTTTGTCATTAGTTACTACTGTTTTTCTTGATAATTTCTTCTGCTAAATTTAAGTAATTTGCAGCTCCTTTGCTTGTTGCATCATAATTTATAATGCTTTCTCCAAAACTTGGTGCTTCACTTAATTTAATATTTCTTTGAATAATAGTCGAAAACACCATATTGTTAAAATGTTTTTGAACTTCTTCAACTACCTGATTTGATAATCGTAAACGGGTATCGTACATAGTTAAAAGTAATCCTTCAATATCTAAACTTGGATTATGAATTTTTTGTACACTTTTTATTGTGTTTAATAGTTTTCCTAAACCTTCTAATGCAAAATATTCACATTGAATAGGAATTACAACGCTATCTGCAGCGGTTAACGCATTTAACGTTAATAAACCTAAAGATGGTGCGCAGTCAATAATTATATAATCGTAATCCTCCTTAATTTCTTGTAAGGCTTGTTTTAGCATATATTCTCTATTGTCTTTGTCAACCAATTCAATTTCTATGGCAACTAAGTCAATATGTGCGGGTATAATCCAAACATTTGGAGCGCTTGTAGAAATCACACCTTCTTTTGCGGTATTGCTGTGTTCTATTATTTGATAAGTACCTATTTCAACACCTTCCACGTCAATTCCTAAACCAGAACTCGCATTTGCTTGCGGATCGGCATCAATTAAAAGCACCTTTTTTTCCAAAACACCTAATGCCGCGGCAAGATTTATCGAAGTTGTTGTTTTTCCTACCCCGCCCTTTTGATTGGCAATTGCAATGATTTTACCCATTTTTTCTTTTAAAATTTTAGAAGCGTAAAAATACAATTTTTTATGGTATAACCAACCCAATTTTATTAACAATACGTTAAAGTCTTTATTTCAGTATATCTTTGCTGTAAAAATTATTTTTTTTGTAAATTTGACAATTAAATATTTAAGAGTGGTAGAAGAAAAAGTTATTTTAGTTGATGCAAATGACAATCCAATTGGATTGATGAATAAGCTAGAAGCACACGAAAAAGCGGTTTTGCACAGAGCCTTTTCTGTTTTTATTTTAAATGATAAAAATGAGTTGATGTTGCAACAACGTGCGCATCATAAATACCATTCTCCTTTATTGTGGACCAATACTTGTTGTAGTCATCAACGAGAAAATGAAACAAATATTCAAGCTGGCACCAGACGACTTCGAGAGGAAATGGGTTTTGAAACAGAACTAAAAGAAATGTTCCATTTTATCTATAAAGCACCATTTGATAACGGGTTAACCGAACACGAATTAGATCATGTTATGCTTGGTTATTATAACGAAATGCCCGATATTAATAAAGATGAGGTAGAAAGTTGGAAATGGATGAAGATTGAAGAAGTAAAAAATGACATGATTGTAAATCCGAATCTTTATACGGTTTGGTTTAAAATAATATTTGAGGAATTTTATCATCATTTTGATGACAATAAATAAAAAAATGAAAGTAACAGTAAGCAGAAAAGCGCATTTTAATGCCGCACATAGGTTATATCGAAAAGATTGGTCTATGGAACAAAACGATGCCATTTTTGGTAAATGCAACAATCCAAGTTATCATGGGCACAACTACGAATTAATTGTAAGTGTTAAAGGTGAAATTGATCAAGAAACAGGTTTTGTAATTGATGTAAAAATTTTATCAGATTTAATAAAAGAACATATTGAAAATGCGTTTGATCATAAAAATTTGAATTTAGATGTTCCCGATTTTGAAAATTTAAATCCAACTGCCGAAAACATTTCAATTATTATTTGGCAAAAATTAAGAAATCACATTAATCTAAATTTAGATTTAGAAGTGGTTTTATATGAAACGCCTCGTAATTTTGTAACTTATAGAGGCGAATAAATGTTGTTTTATCCTTTACTTTTCGAACCCATTTTTAAAGAACGAATATGGGGTGGTACCAAACTAAAAGAAATATTAAATAAATCTTTTGATGGCAGCCAAATTGGCGAAAGCTGGGAATTATCAACCGTAGAAAATGATATTAGTGTTGTAGCCAATGGAGCATTTGAAGGATTGAATTTAAATCAATTAATTGAAAAATATCCAACAGAAGTTTTAGGCATAAAGACCATCCAATATTTCGGAAATAATTTTCCTTTACTTTTTAAATTTATTGATGCCAAAGAAGATTTGTCTATTCAAGTTCATCCTAATGATGCATTGGCAAAAGAGCGGCACAACTCTTTTGGTAAAACAGAAATGTGGTTTGTAATGCAAGCCGATGATAATGCAAGATTGGTTGTTGGATTTAAAGACAAAACAAATAAAAAAGAGTATCAAGAACATTTAGAAAATAAAACATTAGTTGCAGTTTTAAATGAAGCTCCTGTAAAAGTTGGCGATGCTTTTTTTCTGGAAACAGGAACTGTTCACGCCATTGGTGCTGGTGTTTTACTTGCAGAAATTCAACAAACAAGCGATATTACCTATCGATTATATGATTGGGATAGGGTAGATGCAAATGGAGTTGGTAGAGAATTACATACAGATTTAGCTCTTGATGCAATAAACTTTGAACCTACAAATACTAAATTAAACTACGATGCTGCTAAAAACAAGTCAGTTAATTTAGTAGAATGTCCGTTTTTTAACACCAATATTTTACAAATTTCAGAAAAATACAATTGGAAAAAAACGAAAGAATCGTTTACGGTTTTGATGTGTACAGAAGGAAGTTTCACTATTAATATGCTACGTTTTAAAGCTGAATTTAAAAAAGGAGATACTATATTAATTCCAGCTATAATAGATAGTTTTGATATAATTGGCGAAGCGTCTCTTTTGGAAATTACAATTTAATTAGCAGCGTATTGATATATTGTTTACTTTTGCATCATAATTTTTAAAAATAAGAAAATGGCAAGCGTTAAAAACTTGAAAAAAGAAATTAACTACGTTTTAGGAGATATCTTAAACATAGTATATATTTGGGAAATGACTTCTACAGGAAAACCAACTGAATCATCAGAGGCTTTAGTAGGAGATATTTACGATACATTTGATGCATTAATGGTAAAAGTAAACCAAAAAAATGTTGAAAATAAAAAAGCACATTACAAATTAGTAAAAGCTGAATTCGAAGTTGCTGCAAATCAATTTGTTGCAAAAGTGAACGAATTAAACTAAAAAAAATCGCAAAAAAAAAGATTATTTTTTTTGCAAATTAAATTATCAAGACTATATTTGCACTGCAAAATGAGTCGCCGGTGTAGCTCAGCTGGCTAGAGCAGCTGATTTGTAATCAGCAGGTCGTGGGTTCGAGTCCCTCCACTGGCTCAAAAAAAAGGCAATCGAAAGATTGCCTTTTTTTATTTGTATTTATTGAAGTTTAAAAAACCAAAATAGGTTATAAAAAAAATGCTTTCCTAAGAAAGCATTTTTGGTTTTAAATATCGTCAAAATCTATATCTGTGTAACTTTTTGAAGAAGTTGAAGTAGGCGCTTCAGAATTAGAGTATTCTGCACCATCAGATTCTTTTTTAAAATCTTTTTGATGTCTTTCTGAAATTACTTCTTCGCCCTTATGGTTAATTACATATTCGGTCATTTCGCTTAAAATTTCATTAAAAGAAGCAAAATCTTCTTTATATAAATAAATTTTATGTTTTTTAAAATGATACGAACCGTCTTCTTCAGTAAATTTTTTACTTTCAGTAATGGTAATGTAATAATCGTCTGCTTTTGTTGCTCTTACATCAAAGAAGTACGTTCTTCTTCCTGCTCTTAATACCTTAGAAAAAATGTCTTTTTCTACTAATTCTTTGTCATTCATAATCCTTCGTTCAATTATTAGTTGTTTTCGTGTTTCAAAAATCTAAAAAAAAACTTTATTAAACAATTTTTTTAAGCATTTTCTTTTTCAGAAAGTTGTTTTATGAATAAATCTTTATAAAAGCCTTCTTCAGATACAAGTTCATTGTGTGTGCCTTGCTGAACAATTTTTCCTTCATCTAAAATTATTATTTTATTTGCATTTTTAGCTGCAGATGCTCTATGTGTTACGATAATTGTTGTTTTGTCTTTGAAAATTAATTTAAAATTATTGATTATTTTTTCTTCAGTTTCTGTATCAACGGCGCTTAAACAATCATCTAAAATTAATATTGGTGCTTCTTTAATTATCGCTCTTGCAATTGAAACTCTTTGTTTTTGTCCACCTGATAATGTAATACCTCGTTCTCCTAAAATAGTGTCATATTTATTAGTAAACAATTGAATATTATCATCCACTACGGCCATTTTTGCTGCTTCAACAATTTCATCGTCAGTGGCATCTTCTTTTCCAAATTTTATATTGTTTTTAATTGAATCGGAAAACAAGAATGGATCTTGCGTAACAATACTCATACTTTTTCTCAAATGATATAAATCGTAATCTGCTAAATCTTTACCATCAATTTTAATTTTAGAAATTCCAGATACGTCGTGAATTCGAGTTAATAAAGATAATATGGTAGATTTTCCTGATCCTGTTTTCCCTAAAATCGCAATAGTTTCTCCTTTGTTTATTGTAAAGCTAACATCAGTTAGTGCTTTTATGTTCGTGTCGTCATAGGAATAACTTACATTTTCAAAAGTAATTTTTCCTTCAATTGGAGTGGTAATTGTTCCTATATTTTGAATTTCAGGTGTTTCTGTCAAAAATTCATTGATTCGTTTTTGTGATGCTTCTGCTTCTTGAACTAATGAAGATACCCAGCCAAATGAGGCAACTGGCCAAACTAACATTCCTATATATAATAAAAACTTTGCAATCACTCCAATGTCTTTAATTTCTCCATTAACATACATTTGCCCGCCTACAAAAATTACGATTAAATAACTTAATCCAATTAATAAAATCATTAGAGGTCCAAATAAAGCGTTTGTTTTGGCTAACGCTAAGTTTTTTTCTTTACTAATTTTAGATAATTTTATGAATTCATTATTTCTATCATTTTCTAAAGCATATGCTTTTATTACTCTAATACCTGAAAAAAATTCTTGTGTAAACGAAGAAAGCGTAGATAGATTTTCTTGATATTCGGTACTTTTTTTATTGATTCGTTTGCTTAAAACAAAAATACTATAGGATAAAATCGGTAGCGGAAGCAAGCAGTAAATGGTAAGTTTTACGTTTACTGCCGACATACTAATTATGATTGCAGCAAATCGAATTATTGTATTTATGGTATACATCACCGCTGGACCTACATACATTCTTACTTTACCAACATCTTCACTAATACGATTCATTAAATCGCCTGTTCTGTTTTTTTTGTAAAAATTTTGAGAAAGGTTTTGGTAATGATTGAATATTTCATTTTTCAAATCAAATTCTACAAATCGAGACATTACAATTAGGGTTTGACGCATTAAAAAGGTCAAAAATCCAGCAATTAAAGTGCAGAATATGATTAGTGCAATATTTTTAAAGAGTTCGTTTTTTAATATAACAGTGTCTTTGTTTTCCGATTTCAGAAAGGCTTCAATTAAGGAAATTGATTTTCCAACTAATTCCGGAGTGTATAATGCAAATATTTGCGCTACAATAGTAATGACAATTCCAAATAAAAAGCGGAATTTGTATTTTATGAAATATTTATTTAAATATTGTAATTCTTTCATTTAAAGTAATGTAATTAAAAGTAATTTTAATTTTGTTAGTTAATTTATGGTTTTTTCTATTTTATGTTTAAAGCCCGTAATTATTGTATTCGTAAAAATAAAATAAAATACGAGAATTTTATATAATTTATACCTATTTTTGCGACTTATTATTGACAAATAATCAAATATACTCATGACAACAGATATTATAAATTCAAACGAACTACATAAAGTAGATCCTGTTTTTGGTCAAATTTCTTTTGACGGACACGAACAAGTTGTTTTTTGTAATGACAAAGATACAGGATTAAAAGCAATAATAGGAATTCATAATACCGTTCTTGGACCTGCACTTGGAGGTACCAGAATGTGGAAATATGCAAACGAGTGGGAAGCTTTAAATGATGTGTTGCGATTATCTCGCGGTATGTCTTTTAAATCTTCTATTTCTGGATTGAATTTAGGTGGTGGAAAAGCAGTTATTATTGGGGATGCCAAAACTGAAAAAACACCTGAATTGATGAGAAAATTCGGAGAATATGTAAATTCTTTATCAGGAAAATATATTACAGCTGAAGATGTTGGAATGGAAACTAAAGATATGGATACGGTAAGAGAAGTAACGCCTTATGTTACTGGAATTTCTGAAAGTAAAGGCGGCTCTGGAAATCCTTCTCCAATCACAGCATATGGAGTTTTTATGGGAATGAAAGCGGCAGCTAAACACAAATTTGGCGTAGATACTTTAGCTGGAAAGAGCGTTTTAGTACAAGGAATTGGACATGTTGGAGAAGTTTTAGTACAACATTTAACGAATGAAGGTGCTATTGTAACTATTTCTGACATTAATGAAAATAGATTACACGAAGTGGGTTCAAAATACGGCGCTAAAATTTTTAGTGGAAACGATTTATACAGTTTAGATGTTGATATTTATGCACCATGTGCTTTAGGTGCAACTATTAACGATGAAACCATTAGCAAAATTCAAGCAAAAGTAATTGCTGGGGCGGCTAATAATCAACTTGCTAATGAATTGATTCATGGAAAATTATTGAAAGAAAAAGGAATTTTATATGCTCCTGATTTCTTAATAAATGCAGGTGGTGTAATTAATGTGTATTCTGAGTTGGCAAATTTAACATCTGCTCAAGTTATGGAAAAAACAGAAAATATTTATAACACTGCAATGGATATCTTTACCTTATCAGATGTTCAAAATATTACAACACATCAAGCGGCATTAAATATTGCTCAAAAAAGAATTGATGACAGAAAAAAAGAATTACAAAACAAATAATTCTTTAAAATAAAAAATTGTAAATTTGTCCCGAAATAAAACAATAATTATTTCGGGATAATTTTTTTAAAGTTCTTAGCCATGCTTAACAGAAGACATTTTAGAGTAAAAGTGATGCAAACCATCTATGCAATGCATCGTCACGAATCGGATTCATTAGATAAAGAGGAAAAATTTTTATTACAAAGTATTGAAAATTCTCAAGATTTATATTTAGTTATGCTTTCTATTTTCAATGAATTACAACTCAAAGAAAAAGCATATTTAGAATTAGCTTCTAAAAAACATTTGGCTACAAAAGAAGAACAAAATCCTAACTTTAAGTTTGTAAATAATAGCTTTTTTAAAATTTTAGAAAATCACACTGCCTTTTATGATAAATTAGAAGAAAGAAAAATTGACAATTGGAAACGTAATGACGATTGTATTATTTTCCTTTTAGAAGCAATTAAAACTTCGGATGTATACAAACGATATATGGCAGTTGAAACCTCAGAATTTAAGAAAGATGTTTTCTTTATATATGATGTTTTTAATGAGATTATTGCACCAAACGAAAAACTTTACGATTATTTAGAAGATTATAAAATTACATGGGTTGATGATATTCCTGTAATTAACACCTTACTTTCTAAGCAAATTAAGTCGATAAAAAGTTTCGATGATTCTTTAGAGTTGCCAGTTGTTTTTAAAGATTTAGATGACAAAGAATTTGTAAGAAATTTATTTAGAAAAACAGTTTTAAATGAATTGGAATTTGCAGCCACATTTGAAAATAAAACGCCAAATTGGGATAAGGAACGTATTGCAGAATTGGATACTATTATACTTAAAATGGCTATTTGCGAATTGTTAAAATTTCCATCAATTCCTGTAAAAGTTACTTTAAATGAATATTTAGAAATTGCTAAAGAATATTCTACACCAAAAAGCAGTATATTTATCAACGGAATTTTAGATAATTTAGTAAAAGATTTTCAAGCCGAAGATAAAATTAAAAAAACAGGTAGAGGATTATTATAAATTAATTATTATGAAAAAAACAATTAGAATTTTTGTAATAGCTTCATTGCTAATTACTTGGTCTTGTAAAAAAGAGTTGACTCCAGAAGAAAATTTGATGCTTAGTTTACAAAAGAATGCTGATGCGCCAAAAACGAAAGTAACATTTGATAAAATGGTTCACGATTTTGGTGAAATTAAACAAGGTGAAGTTGTGTCTACTACATTTACTATTAAGAATATAGGAGACAATGATTTGTATGTTATAGAGGCACACGGTTCTTGTGGCTGTACCGTTCCTGAAGTTACAAAAGAAGCTATAGAACCTGGAGAATCAGCTCCAATTGATGTAAAATTCGATTCTAACGGAAAGTCTGGCGAAGTTACAAAATCAGTATTGATTACGTGTAATACAGCAAAAATTGTTGAAACTATTAATATAAAAGCAAGTATTAAAACTAAATAAAAACGATATGAATCCAATGTTAATTGCACAGTTGGTATTAATGATAGGAGTATTTTACTTCTTAATCATTATGCCGAAAAACAAAAAAATTAAATTAGAAAAACAATTTTTAACCGATTTAAAAACAGGCGATAAAATTATTACAATTGCCGGAATTCATGGTAAAGTTTCTGAAATTGCTGAAACTACAATTGTTATGGAAACCATGTCGGGGAAATTAAAAATTGAAAAAAGTTCAATTTCTGCTGAAATGAGTTTAAAATTAAACGAGAAGAAATAATATTTTGAATTCCAAAAAATTAAATTCCAAATTCTAAACTGAAAAAACAGTGGAATTTGGAATTTTTGTATAAAGTGTATTTTGTCATTCTGAACTTGTTTCAGAATCTTTTCTTTTCTGTTATTTCTTATTCTGAATCGCGTTTAATTCTGCAATTTTCACAATTACTTCAACAGCTTTTTGCATACTTTCTACAGGAACATATTCGTATTTACCGTGAAAATTGTGACCGCCAGCAAAAATATTCGGACAAGGTAATCCCATAAATGATAAACGCGAACCATCAGTTCCGCCTCGTATTGGCTTTATTAAAGGTTTGATGTTTAGTTCTTTCATAGCTTGTTCGGCAAGTTTTACAATATGCATTACGGGTTCTACTTTTTCACGCATATTATAATATTGGTCTTTTATTTCTAAAACAGCAATGTCTTCGCCAAATTGTTTTTGGTATTTTTTATTAATTTTAGCAACTACTTCTTCAACATAAACCTTTCGTTTTTCAAATTTCTTACGATTATGATCTCTTATAATCAATTGCACTAAAGTATCTTCTATACTCCCTTGAATATTTGTAACGTGATAAAACCCTTCGTAATTTTTAGTCGTCTCAGGAGTCTCATCTTTCGGCAATTTTGAAATAAATTTATTTGCTAAAAGCATCGAATTGATCATTTTTCCTTTCGCATAACCTGGATGTACGCTTTTTCCTTTAAAAGTTATTTTTACTCCAGCTGCATTAAAATTTTCATACTCTAATTCGCCAATTTGACTTCCGTCCATCGTATATGCCCAATCTGCACCAAATTTTTCTACATCAAAGTGGTCTGCGCCACGTCCAATTTCTTCATCTGGTGTAAAACATACTTTTAATGCTCCGTGTTTAATTTCTGGATGTTGCACTAAATATTCCATTGCAGTCATAATTTCTGTAATTCCTGCTTTGTCATCTGCACCAAGTAGCGTAGTACCGTCAGTAGTAATTAAAGTTTGACCTTTATATTGTAATAAATCTTTAAAGTAAGAAGGCGATAAAATGATGTTTTTTTCGGCATTTAAAACAATATCGCCACCATCATAATTTTTAATAATTTGTGGTTTTACATCTTTTCCAGTAAAATCTGGAGTAGTGTCAAAATGCGAAACAAACCCAATTGTAGGCACTTCGTAATCTAAATTACTTGGTAAAGTTGCCATTACATAGGATTTGTCGTCAATTGAAACATCCGACAAACCTATTTGTTTTAACTCTTCAACTAATTTATTGGCTAAATCCCATTGTTTAGCTGTACTTGGTGTAGTGTTTGATTCTGGATCCGATTCTGTATCTATAGTAACGTATCCTATAAAACGATCGATTATATGTTGCATCTGTTATGTTTTTATAGTGATGCAAATATAAATGTTTATGTTTAAAAGTTTAAAAGTTTAGAAGGTTTATTTGAGAATTCGTATAGAAATTCTATAGCTAAATATTAATTTGTAAAATTATAAGTAATTGTTCCCACTTGTTTCTCAGCAGCTGAATCACTTGCTGACCATTTTGTTTTTCGAGCAAAGTTTTTAGCTAATGCAATTAAGCAAGCATCTCCTGTTGTACCTCTACCATTTGATACTCCAATAGTATTACCAGCTTTATCTACTGTAACCTCAATTACTACTTTTCCGAAAGAATTACATTCGTTATCAACTGCAGGTTTATTAATATTTCTTCTTCCAGCTAAACTATAATTGGCACCACCTGCGCCACCACTTCCATTTCCGCCGCCAGACCCTGAGCCATTTCCTGCTCCAGTTCCCGTGCCGTTTCCTGTTCCATTTCCGCCGCCTGTTCCACCCCCTGAACCGCCACTTCCATAATATCCGTTCGAATTGGAATTCCCATTAGCCGAGCCTTGATTTCCACTTGTACTACTATTTCCATCACCACCTTTGTTTTTGCCTTTAATCATATTGCTCAAAGCGCTATTAGGTTTTTTTACAGGCGCTTTTGGAGTTTCTACTGGTTTTGTTTCGGTAGGTTTTTTATCTTTAGGTTTGATTTTAGATTTTGGTGGAGTAGGTACATCGGCACCTGTATTATCTTGGGTTAATATATCTTCAGGAGTAGATTCTTCAGGTTCTGAATCCACGTCTTTCATATTCACTTCTAAGGTTTCATTTAAATAATCATCACCTTTTCCAAAATCGGTATTGCCATAATTTAGAGTAACGCCACCGCCACCGCCACCTTGTGCGATTAACATTTCGGTTTTTCCATATGGAGGCCAAAATCGTACAAATAATAATAAAAGTACAATGCAGACTACTGAATGTGTAGTAATTACAATGGATTTATTTGAATCAGAAAGAGTTGATTTCTTTAGAAAATGAATTAACAACCAAATTGAACCAATTAATAAAACAAGTAAAAGCAAGGTAAAATAGCCGTGCTCGTATAGTGTTTTAAATAAATTTATAATTGATCTCATTTTTGGTTTTTTGTAATAACGATTAAAAGTAATAAAAATTGTTGAAACAAAAAAACTAGGTTCAAAATAGTTTAAACCTAGTTTTAATAGTTAAAGTATTTTTAATTTTATACCAATTGTTTTAGAGCAATTTCATAAGCTCTAGCGCTAATATTTGTTTTGCTAGAATTTACATCAAATGTTTTTTGAATAGCTTTTCCAATAATTTCAGAAGCATCATTAAAAATAGCTTCATCTGTCATTTGTACTTTTTTCTCCATAAAGTAAGCGAAAACTCTTGCCATTCCACAGTTTGAAATGAAATCTGGAATTAAACTTACTTTATTGTCAGTTTCTTCCATAATTGGTCCGTAGAATATTTCTTTATCGGCAAAAGGAACATTTGCACCACAAGAAATCACTTCTAAACCATTTGTTATCATATTTTCTACATTGTCTTTAGAAACAATTCTTGAAGCGGCACACGGAGCAAAAATTTGTGCACCAATTTTCCAAATTTTATCATTGATTTCAGCAAAATGAATCATTTGGTCAGAAACTAATTTGTTGCCATCTTTATTTCTGAATAATTCTGTGATTTCTTCAAATGTAAATCCGTTTTCGTTAATAACACCGCCATCTCTGTCAATAATCCCAACGACTTTTGCACCCATTTTGGCTAAATAAAAAGCGGCGGCAGAACCTACATTTCCAAAACCTTGTACAATGGCTTTTTTGCCAACAACGCTTCCGCCATAAATTCCATAAAAATGCTTTACAGCTTCTGCTACTCCGTAACCTGTAATCATATCGGCTACAGTATATTTTTTAGATAAATCTGGAGTAAATTCTCCATTTTCAATTACTTTGATTACACCTTGACGCAATTGTCCGATTCTATTGATTTTGTCTGCTTCACTTGGTTTGAAATGTCCGTTGAAAACACCTTCTTGCGGATGCCAAACACCACATTCTTCTGTCATTGGTATTACTTCGTGAATTTCATCTACATTTAAATCGCCACCTGTTCCGTAATAATTTTTTAACAAAGGAGAAACCGCTTTATACCAACGTTCTAAAACGCCTTTTTTCCGAGGATCTGCTGGATCGAAATTAATTCCAGATTTAGCACCACCAATGGCAGGACCAGAAACTGAAAATTTTACTTCCATCGTTTTTGCTAAAGAAAGTACTTCGTTTTGATCTAATCCTTTTCTCATTCGCGTTCCACCACCTGCGGCACCACCACGTAATGAATTTATTACTGTCCAACCTTCTGCTTCCGTTTCAGGATCTTTCCAGTTAAATACTATTTCAGGTTCTTTGTTTTCGAATTTATGTAGTAAATCTTTCATTTTTTGATTTTAGGGTTTGATTTATTTTGCAAATATAATTGTAAAAAATGATTGCGGAAAATTATTAGTTAAAATACTTCTCCTGAGCTATGATTTTGTTTAGCACCTGTTACACTTGCTAAAACATTAACTTCATTTCGTAATTTTAAAACACCAAGTAAAGCAAAAATTAAAGCTTCTTTAAATTTTATGGTTTTTTCATCAGGAATTATGATTTCAGTTTTTGGCACGTGATTTTTGATTCTGTCGATTAGAAAATCGTTATAAACTCCTCCGCCAGAAATTAATAGTTTTCCAGTTTTTGTCTGTAATATCTTACCAATTTGAAAGGCAATATGTTCAGTAAATGTTCGCATTTTGTCTTCAGTTGAAATGGGATAATTTTCTAAAATAGGTAAAACAATTTCTTGTACAAATTCAAAACCTAATGATTTCGGATATGGTTTTTGATAAAATTCTAACGTATTCAATTCATCAAATAATGCGGCACTTATATTCCCAGATTCTGAAATTTTACCTTTATCGTCATATTCTAATCCGAACGTATTCGCATAAAAATTTAAAACGGTATTTACAGGTGAAATGTCAAAAGCAATTCGTTCGTTATTTTCTTCAAAAGAAATATTTGAAAAGCCACCTAAATTTAAACAATAATCGAATTCAGAAAATAAAATTTTATCGCCAATTGGGACTAAAGGAGCACCTTGTCCACCAAAAAGCACATCTTGAACTCTAAAATTACAAACTACTTTTTGATTTGTAATTTTTGCGATTTCTGGTAAATTACCAATTTGAAGCGTGAAGCCATTTTGTGGTTGATGTAAAATAGTATGTCCGTGTGAACAAACCGCATCAAGATTTGAAATGTTGTTTTTGGCTATGAATTCAGAAATAATATTTCCTAATAAATTCGTGTATTCAATATTTAACTCTGAAAGCTCAATGCTACTTAAATGAATTCCATTTTTTAGTTTTAAAATCATTTCATTAGAATACGAAATAGTGTCACATTCAAATATTTGATAGGACCATTTTCCATCATTTATTTCAAAATTAATATGTGCCAAATCCACTCCATCTAATGAAGTACCTGACATTACGCCGATAACGTTATAGTTGTGCTTAAACATGGGTTAAAAATACAATTTCTTATTGAAAATTTCATATTATTTACCTACATTTGAGCGAAATTTTTATGATATATTCAATTAACTTATAGTAAAATAATGGATTTTAAATTAAATGAAGAACAATTAATGATTCAACAAGCGGCTAAAGATTTTGCTGTTACAGAATTATTACCTGGTGTTATTGAAAGAGATGAACATTCTAAATTTCCGACTGAGCAAGTTAAAAAAATGGCGGAACTTGGTTTTATGGGAATGATGGTAGATCCTAAATACGGTGGCGCCGGTTTAGATAGTGTTTCTTATGTATTAGCCATGGAAGAAATTGCTAAAGTAGATGCCTCTGCAGCAGTTATTATGTCGGTAAATAACTCATTAGTTTGTGCTGGTTTAGAAAAATATGGTTCGGAAGAACAAAAAATAAAATATTTAACGCCTTTAGCTAAAGGCGACGTAATTGGTGCTTTTTGTTTGTCTGAGCCAGAAGCGGGTTCTGATGCAACTTCACAAAAAACAACTGCAATTGACATGGGTGACCATTATTTATTAAATGGTACTAAAAATTGGATTACAAATGGAGGTACAGCTTCTACATATTTAGTTATTGCGCAAACAGACGTTTCAAAAGGACATAAAGGAATTAATGTTTTAATTGTAGAAAAAGGGATGCCTGGTTTTGAAGTTGGTCCGAAAGAAAAGAAAATGGGAATTCGTGGTTCGGATACGCATACATTGTTATTTAATGATGTAAAAGTTCCAAAAGAAAACAGAATTGGTGAAGACGGTTTTGGTTTTGCCTTTGCCATGTCAACTTTAAATGGAGGAAGAATCGGAATAGCTTCTCAAGCATTAGGAATCGCTCAAGGTGCTTATGAATTAGCGTTGAAATATTCTCAAGAGCGAGTGGCATTTAAAAAACCAATTTTTCAACATCAAGCCATTGCTTTTAAATTAGCTGATATGCATGTGAAAATTACATGTGCAAGATTGTTAATTCATAAGGCAGCAGCTGAAAAAGATTTAGGTGAAGATATTGCGCATTCAGGTGCAATGGCTAAATTATATGCTTCTGAAATTGCTTTAGAAGTAGCTAATGAAGCGGTACAAATTCATGGTGGTAACGGATATGTTAGTGAGTACCATGTAGAACGTATGATGCGTGATTCTAAAATCACACAAATTTATGAAGGTACTTCAGAGATTCAAAGAATTGTAATTTCAAGAGGTTTGGTATCGTAATATTCAAATATGATTATAATAAAAACGGCAGCCAATTGGTTGCCTTTTTTATTATAGTAATTCTAGCGTTCTTTCTAAACTCATTCCGCGAGAACCCTTTATCAGTAGAAAACTATTTTCTGTTTTTTGATTTGTGAAATTTGCTTGAAAAGATTCAAATGTGTCGTGAAAATGCATATTTGAATTTAAATTTTTAAGAGTAAAAAAATCTTTTCCAATAAAATAAAACATAATTTCTGTTTGATTTATACAAAAGTCAATTAGTTTTTTGTGTTCTTCGGAACTTTCTGTACCTAACTCAAACATATCTCCTAAAATAGCCATTTTATTTTTCTCTTCTAGTTGAAAGAAATTGGTTAACGCTGCAGCCATACTACTCGGATTGGCATTGTATGCATCGAGGATTATTTTATTTGAATTTTTTTCTATTAATTGAGAACGATTATTATTTGGAATGTAGTTTTCTATTCCAAATTTTATTTTTTCATTTGAAACGCCAAAATGTTTACCAATAGTTATGGCTGCATTAATGTTGTTCGCATTATATAATCCTATTAAATGCGATTGAATAATGGTGTTATCAAACTCAATTTTTACCATTGGATTGGTTTCTATGTTAGAAATCGAAACGAAATTTTCTGGAGTATTTAATCCAAAAGTAATGCTACTGATGTTTTTCGTTTTATCATTTTGAATGGCATCATCAGTGTTTACAAATGCTGTTTTTTGGTTCGCAAAAAGAAATTCGTACAATTCACTTTTGCCTTTAATAACGCCTTCAGTTCCTCCGAAACCCTCTAAATGGGCTTTTCCAAAATTGGTGATATATCCATAATCGGGTTGACAAATATCGCAAAGTATTTCAATTTCTTTTTGATGGTTGGCACCCATTTCTACAATGCCTATTTCTGTATTAGTATCAAAAGACAAAAGTGTTAAGGGAACGCCAATGTGATTGTTTAAATTTCCAATGGTTGCTTTGGTGTTGTATTTTTGAGAAAGTACAGTGTGAATAAGTTCTTTTGTAGTTGTTTTTCCATTACTTCCCGTTAATCCAATTATGGTAATATTAAGTTGATTCCTGTGGTAATTTGCTAATTGCTGTAGGGTTGCTAATGCATTTTTTACTAAAATGAAACGGTCGTCAATTTTATATTCAACTTCATCTATTATAGCAAATTTAGCACCGTTTTCAAGAGCACTTAACGCAAATTTGTTTCCGTTAAAGTTGTCGCCTTTGAGCGCTACAAACATATTGTTTGCGTTGATTTTTCTATTATCTGTTGCAATACCGCTTGATTGCAAAAAGTAGTTGTAAATTGTCGCTATTTCCATACTGCTAAAATAAAAAAAAGCCCTTTATAATTAAAGGGCTTTTGTAAAATATTTTAAGAATTATTAATTCTTAACGTTACCTCTTGGTGTTTTCTTGTTGTTTTTAGGACCTACTTTAGACATTGCACATCTAAATCCAATATAGTCTGTAGCCATATCTTGTGGGAAATATCTTCTTGATGCTGGGTCTAACCAATAGGCTCTATCTCTCCATGATCCTCCTTTGTATACTCTAACATTATCGTCAACTAAAGTAGTTCTGTTATCAGATTTGTCATATTGTCTTAATTGATTTCCGGCACTATCTGCTGAAATTTTATGTAATGGAGATTTGTACATTCTTTTATTTGGATCCTCTTTTTTACTTGCTTCTTCATCAGTTGCTCCAAAATCAAAGTATCTTGTTGATTGTTTGTCTCCATCTCTATAATTTCTGTTATCAGAAGTTGAGAAGTTTTGTCTTAAGTATGTTTCGTTTTCATCAACAGGTACTTGAGCAATAGATCCAGGGAAATTTCTAGCAATTACTTTACCAGTACTTAATGTGTCATATTTAATGTTTTCGCTAGTAATCATTTCTACAGTACCATCATCACCAATTTTATTCTTAGTGTATACGTTTCCTCTAAAGTAGTTAAAGTCATTCGCTTCATCATCAATAATTGGTCTGTAAACATCTTGTACCCATTCTGCTACATTTCCAGCCATATCATATAATCCGAAATCATTTGGTGGGTAAAATTTAACAATTTGTGTAATATCTGCACCATCATCAGACCATCCAGCTATTCCACCATAATCTCCTTTACCTTGTTTGAAGTTGGCTAATTGATCACCTTTTAATTGTCTTTTACCAGAACGAGTATATTGACCTTTCCAAGGATATTTTTTTTGTCCTTTGTAAATATTGTATTCTCTATTTCCTACTAAAGCTAATGCAGCATATTCCCATTCTGCTTCAGTTGGAAGTCTGTATTCCGGTAAAATTATTCCAGAACTTCTTTGAGCATATACATTTTTAGCTTCAGTACCTGTAGCTGATCCAGACTTTTTGCTAGGAGCTTTTTTGCCCATTTGTTTTTTCAAAACAATATCATCTTTTCCACCAAAAGTTTTTGAAGGTGAATTGATATATGATTCAGTATCAAAATTTGAATCTGCAGTTACTTCTGCACTGATTTTATTTCCTTTTTTAAGGTAACCTTCTTTTTCAAGAATATTTTCGTTTACACGATTGGTTCTCCATTCACAAAATTCTGTTGCTTGAATCCAGTTTACTCCAACTACAGGATAATTTGAATAAGCAGGATGTCTTAAATAGTAATTAGTCATCGTCTCGTTATATCCTAAACGACTTCTCCAAACTAAAGTGTCTGGAACTACTCCATTGTAAATATGTTTGTAATTATCTTCTGTTGGAGGATATACTGATTTTACCCAATATAAGTATTCAGCATACATCATATTTGTAACTTCCGTTTCATCCATGTAAAAAGATTGAACATGTTGCTTTGTTGGGCTGTTATTCCAATCGTGCATTACGTCGTCTTCTACTTTACCCATTGTGAATGTTCCACCTTCAATTGAGGTCATTCCAGGAGGATTTTCTTGCTTTTTAAATTTAGTGTTATATTGGAAACCACCTTTTTTATCGTTGATTTGCCATCCAGTTGCGCTAGAGCCGCCTTTAGTGCTTCCGCTCTTACTGCAGCTGGTAAAACCTATTGCTACAGTCAACGCTAGTAACAATTTTAAAGTCATAATTTTAGTAACTTTCATACTTTTGTAGGTAAAAAATTTAAGTGCCGCAAGATACTAATAAACCATTAATATGCAACAAAAAAATAAAAAAAAATTAAACAATAATTTTACTTGATATACCATAAAACGAAAAAACGTGTTAAATATTGTATAAAGTTATTTAAAAATTTATTATTTGCAATATTTTAGTTTATTTTGCGTTATGATGGAAATGAAAAAGAAATATCTACTTTTATTATTGGTTTCATTTTTGAGTTTTGCTCAAAACACTAAAGAATTTTCATTGATATGGAATGATAATGCCGCATTTGTAATAGGTGAAACAAAGTACATTATACCTCAATTTCAATCCGAGAATTTTGAATTTCACGAAGCAAAAAAATCAATTACATATGTAAATAGTTTCAAGGTGCCTGGCTTGGTTTCTGAAGGAGCTGCCTCAATTGAAAATATTGTATATGAAACAATAGATGTATCTAAATTAAGTGTTTTGGATATCTCTAAAATTTTCTCCAAAATTGATTTTAAATCATTTTCTTCATTTGCAAGAGATGATGCCTATTTTTCTTTTAATTTTAATCCAATAATTAAAGACAATTCGGGATATAAAAGAGTAAAATCATTTACACTAAATTATTCGATTTCAAATTCCAATAGGTCGTCTCAAAGTACAAACTCTATTCAGAACTCAGTTTTAGCTACGGGGTCTTGGCATAGATTTTATGTTGAAAAATCAGGAGTTTATTTAGTGAGCAAAAGTTTTCTTCAAAGCATTGGAGTAAATATTGCTGTTGACCCAAGAAATATTAAAATATATGGCAATGGAGGCAGAATGTTGCCTTTATTAAATAGTACTGCTTATCCAATTGATTTAGAAGAAAATGCCGTTCAGTTTATTGGAGAAGAAGACGGTGTTTTTAATGATAATGATTACATATTATTTTATGCTGAAGGTGTCGATACTTGGAACGAAGAAAGTTTAACGCACGTAAATCAATTTGCAGACAGATCGTATTATTATGTATCTACTTCTGGTTCAGCTGGAAAAAGAATCCAACCTTATATTGAGCCAGTTGGTTCGGCAAACTTATTTCTTTCATATTATGATGGGTATCAATTTCACGAAGTAGACCTTTTTAATGCTGGAAAAATAGGTAGAAGATGGTTTGGTGAAAAATTTGATTTAGATGATAATCAGACTTTTCCATTCGTATTACCAAATTACACTTCGGGTTCACCCGTAAATTTATCTGCAAATTTTGCGGCGGTTTCTTTTGTTTCCACTTCATTTAAAGTAAAAGCTAATGCTGTAGATATAGGAACCGTTTCAATAAACGCAGCTGTAGGTTCTACTCTAGGTTTTGAAAATATTCTAAACACCACTTTTGTTCCTGCTTCTAATGCCGTAACTATTGATTTATCATACATTAATAATGGTGTACCATCTTCAAAAGGATATTTAGATTACATTATTTTAAAATACAATGCCGAATTAAAAGGGTTTGGTAAACAGTTTTTGTTTTCAAATAATTTAGTAAAAACAAACATTGGTGTTGGACAATTTACTATTTCTAATGCGACAAATATTAAATCGGTTTGGGATGTTACGGATATATATAATGTAACAAAATTAGACAACACGCAAAATAGTATGTCTTTTAAATTGGCTTTAGGTCAAGATAAAAAGTTTGTTGCAGTTGATAATCTGGATTTTTACACTCCTTTAAGAGAAAATGAAACAAATGTGGCTAATCAAAATTTAAAAGGGACTATTTTTAAAAATAACCAAGGTCTTTTTCAAGATATTGATTATTTAATAGTTACTCCATTTAGTTTAGTAGCACAAGCAGAAACATTAGCTAATTTCCATAGAAACAATTCAAATATGAATGTTAAAGTAGTGTCGCTACCTTTAATTTACACCGAATTTGGAGGCGGAAAACAAGATGTAGCTGCTATTAGAAATTTTGTAAAATATGTGTATGATAATGCTTCAAATACAGCTAATAAAGTAAAATATTTAAATTTATTTGGGGATGCATCTTACGATTTTAAGAATAGAATTCGAAACAATACTAATGTAGTGCCTATATTTCATGGTTTTGAAGTGTCTCAATCTTTAAATCCGAATAATAGCACTAATTTTTCATTATTTTCATCTTTTATGTCTGATGATTTCTTTACGCTTATGGATGACAATGAAGGAAATATGCAATCTTCAGCAGATTTAATGGATTTAGCTGTAGGTAGAATGCTAGTTTCTTCAAACACACAAGCTTCAGAAATGGTAAACAAAGTACTTGAATATCATGATGAAAGATCTTACAAAAGATGGCGAAATAACCTAGTTTATTATGCTGATGACCCCGATCCTTTTTTATCTGGGGATTATTTGTTACAAAAAGATTTAAACGAATTAGCTGATGAAGTTTCAGTTGCAAATCCGTTTTTTAATAGCAATAAAATTTTTACTGATGCATACGTACAAGAAGTAAGTGCTGGTGGTCCAAGGTATCCTCAAGCAAAAAAAGCATTTTTAGATGCTATAGAATTAGGTGCATTAGTACTAAATTATTACGGACATGGAAATGAAGAAAGTTTTGCTGTAGAACGCATTTTTGAAAAAGCAGACGCACAAGCCTTGGGAAACAGATTTAAATATCCGCTGTTTATTACTATTACTTGTGAATTTACTAGATTTGATGACCCAAACCGCCCGACAGGTGGAGAATATATGTATTGGAATAAAGCTGGAGGCGCCATTTCATTGTTGGCTACAACCAGACAAATTAGTCAATCTTTAGGAATTCAGTTAAATGAAGAAATTTATAATAATTTGTTCACTATGGAAAACAATTCCTACATTTCCATTGCAGAGTCACTTCGTCGAGCTAAAATTAATATTGGTGGTTCAAACAAAAGAGTTGTTTTTTATATTGGCGATCCCGCATTAAAATTAGCCATTCCAAGGCCAAAAGTAGTTTTAACCAAAGTAAATGGCGAAAACATTAATACAACATCACTTTCTTTACAAGCTTTGTCATTAGCTACACTGTCAGGAGAGGTTTTGGACGAGAACAATGCTTTAATAGCTAATTATAATGGAGATTTAGCTGTACAGGTTTATGATAAAAATTTAAACAGATTAACATTAGATAACGACAATGCTTCTTTGCCACCTTATAATCAACCTAAACTAAATTTTGTGAGTTTAGGAGAAGTTATCTACAGAGGAAATGCATCAGTAGTAAACGGAAAGTTTGAATTTAGTTTTATCGTACCACAAGATATTCAAATTCCAATAGGGAATGGTAGAGTAAGTTTTTATGCTAAAAGTATCTCGCCAACTTTGCAAAATCAAACTGGATATAATACGCAAATTAAAGTAGGTGGTGTGAATACATTAGCCCCTTCTGATACCACTCCGCCGAAGTTAAAATTGTACATGAACGATACGAATTTTGTGAGTGGTGGGATTACAAATGAATCACCAATTTTCCTGGCTTTTCTTGAAGATGAAAACGGAATAAACACCGCAAGTGGAATTGGACACGATATTGTAGCTATTTTGGATAATGATGAAAACAATCCATACAATTTAAATGATTATTACGAAACTGAAAACAATAACTATAAAAAAGGAAAGGTTACTTATCCTTTTAGGGATTTAGCTCCCGGTTTACATACTATTTTATTTAAAGCTTGGGATGTATATAATAATTTAATAACGGCTGAAATTCAGTTTGTGGTTATTGGCGATGGTGATTTAGAATTACAAAATGTTTTAAATTATCCAAATCCGTTTGTAAGTTATACCGAATTTTGGTTTAGTCACAATCGACCATTTGAACCATTAGATGTACAAGTTCAAATTCTAACCATAACAGGGAAATTGGTAAAAACAATTAATCAAACTATTGTAAATGAAGGATTTACTTCAAGAGATTTAAAATGGGATGGTAAGGATGATTTTGGTGATAAAATAGGTAAAGGCGTTTATGTCTATAAACTAACAGTAAAATCAGCAATAACGGGTAAAAAAACAGAAAAAATAGAAAAACTTGTAATCCTATAAAAAAAATGTATATTTGTCAATTCACTATAAAAACAATCATATTGAAATAAAATTACATCTGAAATTAACATATAAATAGTAACCAAATCAAACAGATGAAAAATCTAATTAAACTTTTAACAATTTTAGTAGTTGCGCAGTATACGCAAGCGCAAGACAGAGTAATTACTACTGCAGTACCTTTTTTATTAATCGCTGCAGACGCTCGTTCTGCGGGTTTGGCAGATATGGGTGTGGCGACTTCTGCAGATGCGTATTCGCAACAATATAACCCATCAAAATACGCGTTTTCAAAGCAAAAGCAAGGATTTTCAATGAGTTATACGCCTTATTTAACCAGTATTGCAAATGATATTTCTTTAGGACAATTGACTTATTTTAATAGATTTAATGACCGAATGGCTTTTTCTGGTAGTTTGCGTTATTTTGGTTTTGGAGATATTGAACTAAGAGAAACAGGTGACCCTAATGAAGTACCTGTAATTACAAGCCCAAATGAATTTGCATTAGACGGTTCGTATTCATTAAAACTTAGTCCAGAGTTTGCGATGGGCGTTTCTGGTCGTTATATTCGCTCTAATTTAAAAATTGCCAATGCAACAACTGATGCAAGACCAGCAACAACATTTGCAGTGGATGTATCAGGTATTTATCAGTCGGAAGAAGTAGCGTTTGACAATTTCAATGGAAAATGGAGAGCAGGTTTTAATTTTCAAAACTTAGGACCAAAACTATCATATGATAATGATTTGTTAAATGAAAACTTTATCCCAGCAAATATGCGATTGGGAGGAAGTTTTGATTTTATTTTAGATGATTATAATAAAGTAAGTTTAATTGGTGAAACTACAAAATTATTAGTGCCAACACCTCAAACTGTTACGGATTTAAATAATGACGGCGTAATTAATGCTACTGATAAATCTATAAACAATCAAAATTACAGAAAAATAAGTTGGACAAGCGGAATTTTTCAATCTTTTGGCGATGCGCCTAACGGTTTTTCAGAAGAGTTACAAGAATTTACTTGGGCGTTAGGAGCTGAATATTGGTACCAAGATTCATTTGCTTTAAGAACAGGTTATTTTAATGAAAGTGTAGAAAAAGGTGCCAGAAAATACCTAACACTAGGAGCAGGGTTTAAATATAACACAGTTAAAATAGACGTTTCTTATTTGTTCTCAGCATCTAAAGTTAGAAATCCACTTGAGAATACTTTACGATTTTCTTTATCATTTAATTTTGGAGACGAATACGATGATAACTAATAAAATATATAATTAATTTTAATCCAAATTCAATATTTTTGAATTTGGATTTTTTTTCCAAAATAAGTAAAAATATATAAATAAGTAACTTATGAAAGAAATACGAATAGAAACTAAAGTATCTGTTTTTGAGTCATTTGATGAATTATCGGATTCGGAAAAAGAATACATGAATAAAGCCATTGAAATTAGAAAAAAAGCGTATGCGCCCTATTCTAAATTTTTAGTAGGTGCAGCAATTGTTTTAGATAATGGTTCAGTATTACAAGGTTCTAACCAAGAAAACGCTGCGTATCCATCCGGTTTGTGCGCTGAACGAGTAGTTATTTTTTATGCTGGTGCAAATTATCCAGACAATAAAATTGTAAAAATGTTTATTTCCGCTGCACCATCAGACCGTGAGGCGACAAGTCCAATTCCTCCTTGCGGATCGTGTCGTCAATCCATTTCTGAATATGAAGTGAAACAAGATTTGCCTATCGAAATTTATTATATGGGATCAACTGGACCTATACATAAATCGGATTCTTTGAAAAATTTATTACCTTTTATGTTTGATAAAGCGAATCTATAACGATTTCGTTAGTAAAAAATAAAATAAATTGATTATTTTCTTAATTTAAACAGCAATAAATTTTTAGAATAAAATACGTTGTAGTATTTTTGTGGTTCGTAAAAAATAAATAGTTACATATATGAAACCAATTACAAAAGAAGTATATCTAAAATGGTATGAAGACATGCAGTTTTGGAGAAAGTTTGAAGACAAATTAGCAGCCTTATATATACAACAAAAAGTAAGAGGATTTCTTCATTTATATAATGGACAAGAAGCCGTTTTAGCAGGTGCATTGCACGCTATGGAATTAGGCGGAAAAGATAAAATGATTACCGCTTATAGAAATCACGTACAGCCAATTGGTATGGGTGTAGATCCTAGAGCCGTAATGGCAGAATTATTAGGAAAAGTTACCGGAACTTCAAAAGGTATGGGTGGTTCAATGCATATTTTTTCTAAAGAACATGGTTTTTATGGAGGACATGGTATTGTAGGCGCTCAAATTCCTGTTGGTGCGGGTATGGCTTTTGCCGATAAATATTTTGAAACTGGTGGTGTAACATTGACTTATTTTGGAGATGGAGCAGCACGTCAAGGGTCATTACATGAAGCATTCAATATGGCTATGTTGTGGAAATTACCAGTTGTTTTTATTTGTGAAAATAACGGATATGCTATGGGAACTTCAGTAGAAAGAACGGCCAATCATACAGATATTTGGAAGTTAGGTTTAGGATACGAAATGCCTTGTGGGCCTGTAGATGCAATGAATCCTGTTAAAGTAGCCGAAGCAATGCATGAAGCTATGGAACGTGCTAGAAGAGGAGAAGGACCAACTTTCTTAGAAATGAAAACATACAGATACAGAGGACATTCTATGTCTGATGCACAACATTATAGAACTAAAGACGAAGTAGAAGAATATAGAAAAATTGATCCAATTACTCAGGTTTTAGATGTTATTAAAGAAAAAAAGTATGCTACTGAAGCAGAAATTGAAACAATAGATCAAAGAGTAAATGATTTAGTTGCTGAATGTGAAAAATTCGCAGAAGAATCTCCATTCCCTGAAGCACAGCAACTATATGATGTGGTTTACGAACAAGAAAATTATCCATTTATTCCTCACAGACTATAAATTATGGCAACAGTAATTACAATGCCCCGTTTAAGTGATACCATGACAGAAGGCGTGGTAGCCACTTGGTTGAAAAAAGTGGGAGACACAATAAAAACAGGTGAAATTTTAGCCGAAATTGAAACCGATAAGGCCACAATGGAATTTGAATCATTCTATGATGGTGTTTTATTGCATATAGGTATTCAACAAGGTGAATCTGCTCCGGTTGATTCATTATTAGCTATTGTTGGAAAACAAGGTGAAGATATTTCTGCATTATTAAGTGGAAATACTACCGCTTCTGCTGCCGAAGAAATTAAAACAGAAACTAAAACAGCTTCAACGCCATCTGAAATTCCAGCTGGTGTAAAAGTAGTAACTATGCCTCGTTTGTCTGATACGATGACAACAGGTACTGTAGCCACTTGGTTGAAAAAAGTAGGCGATACTGTTAAAGAAGGTGATATCTTGGCTGAAATTGAAACGGATAAAGCTACTATGGAATTTGAATCTTTTAATTCAGGTACTTTATTATATATTGGAGTAGAAGAAGGCGGTACAGCTCCGGTTGATACAATTTTAGCAATATTAGGACCAGCTGGTACGGATGTTTCAGGAATTGCAGCTAACTATTCAGTGGGTGCAACTGTTGCAACTCCAAAGGTTGAAGATGTTAAACAAGATTCAAACCCAACACCAAATACCCAACACGCAACACCTAATTCTAATGATAGAATATTTGCATCGCCTTTAGCTAAAAAAATCGCTTCAGATAAAGGTGTGAATTTATCTCAAGTTAAAGGAACAGGTGAAAATGGAAGAATTACTAAATCAGATGTAGAAAACTTTACTCCATCTGCTGTTAGTACTCCGGTTCAAGCTGCTACAGATGCTACTAATGCAGTTTCGACTGTGAAACCTTTCGTTCCAGCAGGAGAAATGTTTCAAGAAGAAATTAAAAACTCGCAAATGCGTAAAACTATCGCGAGACGTTTATCAGAATCTAAATTTACAGCACCACATTATTATTTAACAATTGAGTTAGATATGGATAATGCGATTGCTTCAAGAAATACAATCAATAGCTTGCCAGAAACTAAAGTTTCATTTAACGATATGGTTATAAAGGCATCTGCTATGGCATTGAAAAAACATCCACAAGTAAATTCACAATGGAGAGAAGATGCAATAGTTATTAATCATCATGTAAATATTGGTGTAGCTGTTGCTGTTGAAGACGGTTTAATGGTTCCGGTATTAAAATTTACGGATCAAATGAGTTTAACTCAAATTGGTGTAAGTGTAAAAGATTTAGCAGGAAAAGCAAAATCAAAGAAAATTCAACCAGTTGAAATGGAGGGAAGTACCTTTACCATTTCTAACTTAGGAATGTTTGGAATTCAATCGTTTACTTCAATTATTAATCAACCCAATTCAGCCATTTTATCTGTTGGAGCCATTGTTGAAAAACCAGTTGTTAAAAAAGGACAAATTGTAGTGGGTAATACCATGACAGTAACTTTAGCTTGCGACCACAGAACAGTTGATGGAGCTACAGGCGCTAAGTTTTTACAAACATTTAAAGCGTTTATGGAAAATCCAGTTACGATGTTAGCATAAAAAAATATTTTTACAATAATGAAATCCTGAAAAATTTTTTTCGGGATTTTTTTTTATATTTACATAAAACAAATACTATTTTGAAAAATATAATAATTACAGGAACTTCTCGTGGAATTGGCTATGAAATGGCTTTGCAGTTTGCTAATGCGGGTCATCAAGTACTGGCGATTTCTCGTAAAACATCACAAGTTTTAATGGAACACGAAAATATTACGTGTTTGTCAATTGATATTTCAGATGAAAATCAGTTGCAACAAGTACTTGTTTTTGTTTCGAAAACTTGGAAAAAAGTGGATGTGCTAATTCATAATGCAGGGAGTTTATTGCATAAAAATTTTACTGAAATTTCTTCACAAGAATTTCAAAATATCTATAAAGTAAATGTTTTCGCTGTCGCAGAACTAACTAAAATTTGTATTCCATTTATGGGAAAAGGAAGTCATGTAGTAACCATAAGTTCTATGGGCGGCATCCAAGGAAGTATGAAATTCGCAGGACTTTCAGCATATAGTTCAAGTAAAGGAGCCGTTATTACATTATCAGAATTATTAGCGGAGGAATATAAAGAAAACGGAATTGCATTTAATGTTTTAGCCTTAGGTGCTGTCAATACAGAAATGTTACAAGAAGCTTTTCCAGGATATGAAGCACCGCTTTCTGCCAAAGAAATGGCGGATTATATATTTAATTTTTCCCTAACTGGAAATAAATATTATAATGGGAAAGTACTTCAGGTAAGTGCTTCAACACCTTAAAAGTAGTAACTTGATTTCAAATTAAACTATATACCTATGACTAAATTAAACGCCATTCAATTATTTGAAGACAAAAAAGTAAGAACCATTTGGGATTCCGAACAAGAAAAATGGTTTATTTCAATTATTGATGTAATTGAAGTTTTAACGGAAAGTCCAAATGCTCGAAAGTATTGGAGTGTTTTAAAACTTCGTTTAAAAAGAGAAGGAAGTGAGTTGACTACAAATTGTAGTCAACTGAAACTGCAATCATCAGACGGTAAATTTTATAAAACAGATGTTGCAGATACAGAACAACTTTTTAGAATAATTCAATCTGTTCCATCTCCAAAAGCAGAACCATTCAAACTGTGGTTAGCACAAATCGCAGCAGAAAGATTAGATGAAATGCAAGATCCAGAACTTTCAATTGATAGGGCTTTGGAGCAATATTTGCAATTGGGATATTCTGAGAATTGGATAAATCAACGCTTAAAAAGTATTGAAATTCGAAAAGAATTAACAGATGAATGGAAAAATAGAGGGGTAAAAGAAGGACAACAATTCGCTATTTTAACAGATATTATTTCTAAATCTTGGTCAAATAAAACTACAAAAGAATATAAAATATTAAAAGGTCTAAAGAAAGAAAATCTTAGAGACAACATGACAAATACGGAGTTAATTTTAAACATGTTGGCAGAAGCTTCAGTAAAAGATATTTCACAGTCTGTAAATCCTGAAACTTTTGAAGAAAACAAAATCGTAGCTGCTCAAGGTGGAAATGTAGCAAATGTAGCAAGGAAAGAATTAGAAGCAAAAACAGGAAAAAAAGTAATTACGGCTACTAATGCAAAAGCACTTTTAAATAGTAAAAATAACGATACCAATTAAATGTTTAACGTTTTACAAAAATATTTACCAGAACACGCCGTAGCACCCGTTTTCGAATTGATTAAGCAAAATCACGTGCATTTAAAAATAGTAAATGAACGAAATACGCGTCACGGTGATTATCGTAGACATCCAGACGGGTTTCATCAAATAACGGTCAATGCCAATTTGAATAAATACCGATTTTTAATGACGTTGATTCATGAAATTGCGCATTTGGTTGCCTTTGAAAAATATGGTAGAAACATTTTGCCTCATGGAACGGAATGGAAAATTACGTTTCAGCATTTAATGATTCCGTTTATTCGTCCAGAAATTTTTCCTCATCAAATATTGCCTTTAATGGCAAGACATTTCAGAAATCCAAAAGCAAGTTCAGATACGGATGCCACTTTGTCTTTAGCGTTAAAACAGTTTGACGAAAGAAATACAGAGCACAATTATATGTTTGAAATTCCGTTTGGTAGTACCTTTCGTATTAAAAATGGAAAAGTTTTTAAAAAAATTGCATTACGCGTGAAACGATATGAATGTTTAGAAATAAGTTCAGGAAGATTATTCTTATTTCAACCTAATGCAGAAGTTGAGGTCATTTCAAATTAATTATACTATTAAATTTATAAAAAAAAGCTTCAGAATTTTCTGAAGCTTTTTTGAATGTATATAAAAAGTTACTCTTTTTTTGTAGTTGTTTTTTTAGGAGTAGCTTCTTTTGATGTTGTCTTTTTTGCTGGAGCTTTTTTAGCTGGAGCTTTCTTTGGAGCTGCTTTTTTTGTTGTTTTCTCTGTTGTTTTTTCAACTTTATCTTTCGCTGCTACTTTTTTTGCAGGTGCTTTTTTAACGGCAGCTTTTTTAACAGGAACTTTTTTAACTATTGGCTTTTCTTCAATTATTTCAGAGGCTTTTTCCAATTTTGGTTCAGCAATTTCTGACTTTTTTACATTCGTATTTTCTTCAGTTTGTTTAGCTTTTCCAAATAATGAGCTAAAAAAATTTAATAATCCCATAATAATTTAGTTTTAAGTTTGTTCAAAGATAAGTAATTGGAAATCAATACACAAAAAATTATTTTAACAAATTGTAAATTTCTTTTTAATTCGCGCTCAAATTTTTAAAATAAAACCAAAGTTCTCTCTTTCTCAATCGTTATCAATTTTCTATATTTGTAAAAAACAGTTTTATGTTATCATTAAATGTAAAAAACGAAACCTCACGATTACGAGCAGTAGTACTTGGAACCGCTATTAGTAATGGACCAACACCTACAGTTGAAGAAGCTTATGATCCAAAATCATTAGAGCACATAAAAGCAGGAACCTATCCAATTGAAGTAGATATGGTTGCTGAAATGGAAGCTTTTAATGCTGTTTTTCAAAAATATAATGTAGAAGTTTATCGACCAGAAATTATTGAAAATTACAACCAAATTTTTTCAAGAGATATTGGTTTTGTTATTGATGACATTTTTATTAAAGCGAATATTTTACCAGATAGAGAACGAGAATTAGATGCCATTCAATACATAATTGATAAAATTAATCCAAAAAAAGTGGTTCGTCCACCCGAAAATGTTCATATCGAAGGTGGCGATGTAATGCCTTGGAATGACTACATTTTTATTGGTACATATAAAGGTTCTGATTATAAAAATTATATTACAGCAAGAACAAATATGGAAGGGGTAGCATTCATTCAAAATTTGTTTCCAAATAAAATAGTAAAGGCTTTTGACTTGGTAAAATCTAAAATTGAACCGCGAGATAATGCGTTACATTTAGACTGTTGTTTTCAGCCAATCGGAACAAATAAAGGAATAATTTACAAAAGCGGTTTTCGTGAAGAAGCAGATTATATGTTTCTTGTAAATTTATTTGGTAAAGATAATTTGTTTCATATCGAAAGAGAAGAAATGTATCATATGAACTCAAATATTTTTTCAATAGCTCCAGATGTAATTGTATCTGAGAAAAATTTCACAAGATTAAATACTTGGTTACGCCAAAACGGTTTTACGGTAGAAGAAATTCCTTATGCCGAAATTTCAAAACAAGAAGGACTACTAAGATGTTCCACTTTACCATTAATTAGAGATTAAATTAATTTGTTTCAAGTTTCACGTAATAAATCCTGAAACCTGAAACTTTAAACAAAATAAAATGAAACAAACTACCAACACCATATTAATGATTCGTCCCGTGGCGTTTCGTATGAACGAACAAACAGCTGTAAACAATTATTATCAAAAAGTTTTAGATGATTTAACTCCAGAAACGGTAAATTTTAAAGCAGTGCAGGAATTTGATGCCTATGTTGAAAAATTAAAAAGTGTAGGCGTACAAGTAATTGTAATTCAAGACAGGAAAGAACCTGACACACCAGATAGTATTTTTCCAAATAACTGGATTTCTTTTCACGAAACAGGTGATGTTGTTTTATATCCAATGTTTGCCGAAAACAGAAGATTAGAACGAAGAGAAGATATTTTGGATGTTTTGGAAGACAAAGGTTTTGAAATAACTGAAATTATGGATTATTCTTCGGCTGAAGAGGATAATGTATATTTAGAAGGAACAGGAAGTTTAATTTTAGACAGAGAATTTAATAAAGCGTATTGCGCGCTTTCGCCAAGAGCTGACGAAGAATTATTTATCGAATTTTGTGAAGATTTTGATATGTCTCCCATTATTTTCGAAGCCTTCCAAACTGTAAATGGAGAAAGAAAAGCGATTTATCATACCAATGTAATGATGTGTATTGCAGAAACATTTGCCGTTATTTGTGCCGATTGTATTGATGATAAAAAAGAACGCAAAATGGTTTTAGAAAACCTTAAAGCGGACGGTAAAGAAATTATTTTAATCACAGAAGAGCAAGTAAATAATTTTGCAGGAAATATGTTACAAGTTCGTGGTGCTGCTGATAAACGTTATTTAGTAATGAGTAATTCAGCATATCAAAATCTAACGAAAGCACAGATTGATAAAATCGAAAAACATTGTGAGATTTTACACGCAAGTTTAGATGTTATTGAAGCGTGCGGTGGGGGAAGCGCGCGCTGTATGATGGCTGAGGTTTTCTTGCCGAAAATCGAATAAATGAAAATTATATAAATGCTTAAATTCCAAATTCCAACACTATTCAGATGGAATTTGGAATTTTTGTTTTAGGAGTATTCTAAATTTAAATTCCTCTAATAATACTTAAAACGGCACTTATTATATATTGAATTCCGATAGCAATGGTTAAAAAACCAATAATTCTGGATATGGCTACAATTCCAGATGATCCTAATATTTTTGCTAAATAATGGGCACTTCGTAATATTAAATAAATTAAAATGGCTACAGCCAAAATGGCAAAACAAGAAAATAATATTTCCGAAGTGGTTATAGAAGCGTCAGATTCTGTTAATTCTTGATAATATGCTATTAATAAAGAAATAGATCCAGGACCAGCAAGCATAGGCATTGCTAAAGGTGTTAAAGCAATATGTTGACGTGTTTCTACTTCTTTTTGCACCTTTTTATTAATTCCTTTGTTTTTGCTAAAGTTTCCATTTAATAATGAAAATCCCGAACTGGCTATTATAATCCCACCTGCAATTCGTAAAGCGGTTATAGTAATTCCGAAAAAAGACAATACATATTGACCTACAAAAAACGAAATTAGTAAAATCACAAATACATTAATTGAAGTAATTAAAGAAGTTTTAGATCGTTCAGATGAAGAATATCCTTGCGTTAATCCTACAAAAATAGGCACGGTTCCAATCGGATTTAAAACAGAAAATAAGGCGGCAAATAAATAAATAAAAATCTCCATAGTTTTTTTGCAAATATATCTTGTTATTCAAAGATAGAATTTATAATACAATTATTTAAATGTAAATTAAAAAACATTTTGTAAATTAGTGTCAATAAAAATCGACAAAATGAAAACGTTAGTTATAGGTGCCACCACAAATAAGGAAAGATATGCTTATAAAGCGATACAAAGTTTAATTAACAAAACGCATCAAGTTGTAGCAATCGGAACCAAAGAAGGTATGGCTTTAGATGTAAAAATTGAGATAACTAAATTTCCATTTACGGGAATTGATACCGTTACATTATACTTAAATCCAAAGAATCAAGAAGACTATTACGACTATATTATTTCATTAAAACCAAGACGCGTGATATTTAATCCTGGAACTGAAAATCCAGCATTTTATGAAATATTAAAACAAAATAATATTGAATTCGATGTGGCTTGCACGTTGGTTTTATTAGCTACAAATCAGTATTAATTTCACCTTTTTTACTTATTAAGTAAAGTCCAATAAAAGTAATTAATCCGTTAACTATAATTAATTCTTCTGCAAATGCATATGGAATTAATTTAGGGGCTTCCGCATCAATTCCAGAATTCATACTAATTAAAAAAGTTATGGCAGGTGATAACAAACAAATAAACGGCACCAATTTATCTTTCACAGAACGATTTTTGGCTAAAATTCCAAAAGCAAACAATCCTAAAAGCGGTCCGTAGGTGTACGACGCAACTTTAAATATCAGTTTTACAACTGATTGATTGGTTAATGAATTAAAAATTAATATCACCAAAAAAATTGCCAATGAAAATCCAATATGCACAAGATGTCTTGTTTTTACTGTGTTTTTTGTTTCTTCTTTTTTCTCCATTCCTAAAAAATCAATACAAAATGAAGTAGTTAATGCAGTTAATGCAGAATCTGTTGTTGCAAATGTAGCAGCGGTTAATCCTAATAAAAACACAACTGCTGGTATTAAAGCAAAATGATTGAATGCTATTTCAGGAAATAATAAATCGGTTCTAACAGCGCCATTTAAAGTTGGAACTGGAATATTATTTTTAGCTGCAAATAAATACAATAAAGCCCCAACACTCAAGAAAAATAAATTGATAATTACAAAAATTCCCGTAAACGTAAACATATTTTTTTGAGCTTCTTTGATGTTTTTACAGCTTAAATTTTTCTGCATTAAATCTTGATCTAATCCTACCATTGCGATGGTGACAAAAATCCCACCTAAAATTTGTTTTACAAAATGTTGTCCTGAACCTATAAAATCTTCAAAAAAGAAAATTTTAGAATATTTCGAACCATTAATTTTTGAAATGGCTTCGCTAAATCCAAAATCTAAACTGTCACAAACAAAATAAATAGTAAAAAACACCGAACTTACTAAAAATACAGTTTGTAACGTATCTGTAATAATAATTGTTTTTAATCCTCCTTTATAAGTATACGCAAAAATTAGTCCTAAACTTATCAAAACAGTCGCCCAAAATGGGATGCCATAAGTGTTAAAAACAAAATTTTGTAACACTAAAACCACTAAATACAATCTAAAGGCAGAACCAATTGTTCTGCTTAATAAAAATATAAAAGAAGCGGTTTTGTAACTAAAATAACCCAATCGTTGTTCAATATACGTATAAATTGAAGTTAAATTAAGTTTATAATATAAAGGTAATAATACGGTGGCTACAATAATAAATCCAATAGCATTTCCTAAAATAAATTGAAAATAAGCAAACTGATTCGCTTCTACAGCACCAGGAACTGAAATAAAAGTAACACCTGAAAGTGCTGTTCCAATCATTCCAAAAGCTACTAAATACCAGGGTGATTTGCTATTTGCTTTAAAAAAAGTATCGTTACTGCTCCCTGATTTTTTGTTCATGAAATAAGAAATTCCAAACAAAACAATGAAATATGAAACAAAAAATAGTAAAATTGTAATTGGTTGCATAAGTTTTTTTTACAAAAATAACAGAATAATGTATATTCGCGGCATATTTGTTTAAATTTGAAAAAATTAATTAAGATGAAAAATTTATTTACAAGAAAGTTCGTAAGCTTTTTAACTTTTTTTATGGTTTCCTGTACTGCATTCGCTCAAAAAGTAGAAAGCAAAGAAAAACTCGCTCCTGCGGTTGTAATTTTTATGGATTTTAATAAATCTTTATATGCAAAAAGTGAAGGAAATGCCTATTTTTCTGAAGATCCTAAGGCCGCCTTGGTTGGTATGATTGTTCCAAAAAAATATACTGATTTGATGGAGGAAATGAAAAAAGATGCAGCAGATGGTGTAAAGAATTTACAAAATGGTGAGTTTGAAAATGCAGGGCAAAAGTATTTTTTCTATTCAGGAAATATTATAGTGGAAAAAACGAAAGAGTTTTTCTTAGAAGTTATATTAAAAGAAACAGATGCTGACCATTGTATTGTGGTAACGTCTATGTTTCAGCCCAAACATAAGTCAATATTTGAAAAAGAAGCAAAAAAAGCTATTATTTCTGCACAAATTTTAAATTAGAACAAAATAAAATCGTAAAAAACCTATTTATATTTATGTAAATAGGTTTTTTCTTTTTAATATATTTGCAAAATGGAATTCTCGTCAAAATTATTAGAAAATGCCGTTAATGAAGTCGCTATGTTGCCAGGTATAGGTAAAAGAACGGCGATGCGATTGGTGTTACACTTGCTAAAACAACCAGCAGAACGAACGCTTTTATTAACAGATGCATTAACTAAAATGCGAAATGAAATTATATATTGTCAAAATTGTCACAATATTTCTGATTTTGCAGTATGTGAAATTTGCAATAATCCTTCAAGAGACCATTCAATAATTTGTGTGGTTGAAGATGTAAGAGACGTAATGGCTATTGAAAATACTAGAATGTATAAAGGAATTTATCACGTTTTAGGTGGTAAAATATCACCTATCGAAGGTGTTTCACCTAGCCAATTAAATATTATTTCATTAGTAGAAAAAGTGAAGGAACAAAAAGTTACAGAAATTATTTTTGCCTTAAGTTCCACTATGGAAGGCGATACTACAAATTTTTATATCTTTAAGCAAATTAAACCATTTTCAATAAAAGTATCAACAATTGCAAGAGGTATTTCAGTTGGTGACGAATTAGAATACGCAGATGAAGTTACATTAGGAAGAAGTTTATTGCAAAGAATTCCTTTTGAATCTTCTATGAAATCAATGTAGATTTTAATACATTAAATAAAATTTAAAAAATAAAGAACGTTAATAAGATGATTAAAAATATTTGTTGTATTGGTGCAGGTTATGTTGGAGGTCCAACTATGGCGGTTATTGCTCAAAAATGTCCACATATTAAGGTAACTGTAGTTGATTTAAATCAAGACAGAATTAACGCTTGGAATAATGAAGATGTGAGTTTATTACCCATTTATGAGCCTGGATTAGATAAAGTAGTTGCTGAAGCAAGAGGAAGAAATTTATTCTTTTCAACCGAAGTAGATCAAGCCATAGATGAAGCGGATTTAATTTTTATTTCTGTAAATACACCCACGAAAACGTATGGTGTAGGAAAAGGTATGGCAGCAGATTTAAAATATATCGAATTATGTGCCAGACAAATTGCTCGCGTAGCTAAAACAGATAAAATAGTTGTTGAAAAATCAACTTTACCTGTTCGTACTGCTCAGGCAATAAAAGATATTTTAGATAATACTGGAAACGGTGTAAATTTTCAAATTTTATCGAATCCTGAATTTTTAGCTGAAGGTACAGCAATTGAAGACTTGTTTGCTCCAGATAGAGTGTTAATTGGTGGGGACACTACAGTTGAAGGCCAAGATGCCATTCGTAAATTAGTTGATGTATATGCAAATTGGGTAAATAAAGATCTTATTTTAACCACAAATGTGTGGTCTTCGGAATTATCAAAACTAACCGCAAATGCTTTTTTAGCGCAACGCGTTTCTTCTATTAATGCAATGAGTGAATTGTGTGAGAAAACAGGTGCCGATGTAAATGAAGTGGCAAAAGCCATTGGTTTAGATAGTAGAATTGGTTCAAAATTTCTAAAATCATCATTAGGTTTCGGCGGTTCTTGTTTTCAGAAAGACATTTTAAACTTGGTATATATCGCTAAATCATACGGTTTAAATGAAGTAGCCAATTATTGGGAACAAGTTATCATTATGAATGACCATCAAAAGCGTCGTTTTTCTAAAAATATTATTAATACGTTATACAATACCGTTTCGGGAAAAAAAATCGCTTTTTTAGGTTGGGCTTTTAAGAAAGACACAAACGATACTAGAGAATCTGCTGCTATTTATGTGGCAAATGATTTAATAAGTGAACGGGCAAATATTGCGGTTTTCGATCCAAAAGTTGAAGAAAATCAAATACTTTCGGATTTAAATTATTTAGAATCTCGTTCAGCGGAAGAAAATAAAAAATACATCTCAGTAGAAAATAATGGCTACGATGCTTGTAATAAAGCTCACGCTATTGCTATTTTGACAGAATGGGATGAGTTTAAAACCTACGATTGGCAAAAAATATATGACAATATGCTGAAACCTGCCTTTGTTTTTGATGGAAGAAATGTATTGAACAAAGCAGAATTGGAAAAAATAGGATTTATTTATCAAGCCATTGGTTCATAAATTATGTTTTTTAATTCCCTTCACTTTGCCGTATTTTTACCAATAATTTTTATTTTATATTGGTTTGTTTTTAATAAAAATAAATCATGGCAAAATGCATTGTTAATTATTGCTAGTTATTATTTTTATGCATGTTGGGATTGGCGTTTTCTTTTTTTGCTTGTCTTTTCTACGCTTTTAGATTATTTTTCAGGTATTCAAATAGAAAAAAGCAAATCAGTTAAGGAAAGAAAATTCTGGTTTTGGTTAAGTGTTATAATTAACTTAGGTTTTTTAGGTGTTTTTAAATATTACAATTTTTTTGCCACTTCATTCACCGAATTACTAAATGGCTTCGGATTTCAAGTAAATCCGTTGTTGATTAAAGTAATTTTACCGGTCGGAATTTCATTTTATACCTTTCATGGCTTATCTTACGTAATTGATATTTATTATAAACGTATAAAAGCCGAGACAAATTTCATCGACTATTCGCTTTTTGTAAGTTACTTTCCTTTATTAGTTGCAGGACCTATTGAAAGAGCTACTCATTTACTTCCTCAAGTAAAAGTAAAACGAGAATTTAATTTCGAAAAAGCCAAAGAAGGCGTCCATCAAATTATTTGGGGATTAGTAAAAAAAGTCGTTATAGCAGATTCTTGCGCCTTGTATGCCAATGAAGTATTCAATCATCAGGAACAAATGAATTCGTTGTCCTTATTATTAGGTGCGATTTATTTTGCTTTTCAAATTTATGGCGATTTTTCAGGATATTCGGATATTGCATTAGGAACTTCAAAGTTATTTGGAATTGATTTATTGAAAAACTTTAATTTTCCCTATTTTTCAAGAGATATAGCTGAGTTTTGGAGACGTTGGCACATTTCATTATCTTCTTGGTTTAGGGATTATTTATATATTCCTTTAGGCGGGAGCAAAGGTGGAAAATGGATACAAGTTCGTAACACGTTTATTATCTTTTTAGTAAGTGGTTTTTGGCACGGTGCCAATTGGACATTCATTGCATGGGGGTTTCTAAATGCTATCTACTTTTTGCCATTACTATTACTAAATAAAAACAGAAATAACTTAGAAGACATTCATTTTAAATGGAATTTTGAAGGAGTAAAAACGATTTTCCAAATGCTTATTACTTTTTCAATAACCACTTTAGCTTGGATATTTTTTAGAGCAAAATCGCTTACAGCTGGCATAGAATATATAAAGAGTATGTTTACGAATTTAAATTTTGATATTCAATATTTAAATAATGCTCGTTATGCTCCAGAATTGCTATGGTTAATTGGTGTTTTTATTTTATTTGAATGGTTTAACAAATACAAAACAGAACCCATTTCCGGAAAATATGAAAATATAAAATTATTGTTTTGCATTTTAGCTATTTTAGCGTTAGGCGTTTTTTCAGATTATAAAGAATTTATTTATTTTCAGTTTTAATGAAACGTTTTTTTAAACTCTTAGTTCTTTTTGTTTTTATACTTTTTATAGCTTCATTGTTATTAGATGTTATTTTTACTACAATAATTTCTCAATCTTCTGAAAGAAATAAAGTAGAAAACGTACTGCATTCATTTGGAAAAAAATATGATGTAGTTATTATGGGAACTTCTCGTGCCAACAATCATTTCGTAACCGATTTGTTTGAAATGAAAGGACTAAAATCCTTTAATTATGGCATTAGTGGCTCGCATTTATTTGAAACGTCTTTGTTGTTAAAACTAATGATGGCAAATAAATTTCAAATTAAGAATCTAATTCTGGAAGCGGATTTAAGTATTTGTAATGAAAAAAGAGACGAAGGAACAACAGCGCGTTTTATGCCTTATATTCATACGAATTCTATTATTAAAGAACATTATAAACACGAATCAGATTTTAAACAACTATATTATGTACCATTTTACAGATATATTAAATTTGATGCAAAAATTGGTTTTAGAGAAGTATACGAAGTACTTTCAAAAAAACCAACAAATACACTTTATAATAAAGGATATTACCCTTTAATCTCAGATAAAAAAGGAAGTATGAAAAATGATATTTCTACATTAAAAGTAATCCGAAATAAATATTACGAAGAAATTAAAAAACTCTGTAAGCAGAATAATATCAATTTAATTGTAGTAATGACACCCATGTGTAAAAACACAAAAGGATTAGATTTTTTTGACAAGGTAAAAAAACAATATCCAGAAATAAATAATTTTGAAAATACGGTTACAGATGATCGTTATTTTGCATCTTGTGGACATCTAAATAATGAGGGGGCTATTATCTATACAAATCACATTATTAATACATTTTTCAAATAGTATATTTTTTGCGGTTTTTTGCCATTATTTATTCTTTTTATTTCTTCAAAATCATCTAAAAACAGCTTAATTTTTCAATTTTATTGTCTTTTATTCTGATTTTTTTGTTTTCTCTAAAACCCTATTAATCAAGATGGTTAAATCACAATTTGACGGTTTAATACATCTTAATGAAATGTTAATTACTTGATATTCAGAAAAATAATAAAAAATGTTGTATCTTTGCATAGTTAATTCAATTGGAGTGGTATGATTTATGTCAATCAAACACAATGTAAAAAATGAATTTTTTTACCCTTTTGAGAAATAAATTTACATGAGAAAAGACATTTTTTATTTTGGAGTTACCATTGCATTTATTGCCATTATTAGTTCTGGTTTTAAAGCATTTAAAGAGGAATCTGTAACAGGGTTTCATATCGATGATTCGGAAGTTTTCGAATATCGAGTACCTTCAAAAGACGAATCGGTAAAGTTCAATTTTTCTATACCTTATACAGGAAATACTTATATCGGTTTCACACAAGCCCTAGGAGTTAAAGAATCTGCAGGCATTTACACTTTGGTTAATCCTTATGGTTATATGGGCAAATACCAATTCGGAAGAAGCACATTACGACACATTGGTGTTTATAACTTCAAAAACTTCCTTGATAACCCAAACTTACAAGAAAATGCTTTTTATACGTTATTATGCATAAATAAATGGGAGTTAAGAAAAGAAATTAAAAATTATTCAGGTAGAATAATTAACGGAATTAAAATTACAGAATCGGGATTGTTAGCGGCAGCTCATTTAGCAGGTGCAAGTTCAGTAAAAGCATACCTTAGAAGTAATGGTAAAAATGGTTTTAGAGACGGATTTGGGACTTCCTTGAGGTCTTATATCAAACGATTTAACGGTTATGATACTTCAAATGTTATATCCAATAGGTTTGCTAAAGTAACAAACTAATTTTTTTGAATAATAAATATACAAGGTCGATTATGTAAATCGACCTTTTGTTTTTTCCAGTCGTTTACGGTTTTTGTTTTTATATATTCTGTCGGTAACGTAACATCGCATGCAATACACAAATTAGTTTGTGGATGAAGTGTGGTTAAAATATCTTCTAAAAATTTATTATTTCTATACGGCGTTTCCATAAAAAGTTGCGCCTGATTTTTTTCTTGAGACCATCTCTCTAAATTTCTCAAAGCACTTTTCTTTTCACTTTTATCAATGGGTAAATAACCAGTAAAAGCAAAACTTTGACCGTTCATACCACTCGCCATTAATGCTAAAAGAATAGAACTTGGTCCTACAAGAGGTACTACCTGAATTCCTTTTTCGTGAGCCAATTTGACAATCACAGCTCCTGGATCAGCAACTCCTGGACATCCAGCTTCGCTCATTACACCCATATTTATTCCGTTTAATAGCGGTTGAATCATTTCGTAGTGTTCAGAAATCTCAGTATGTTTATTTAATGACCATAATTTTAAACTTGGTTGCGATTTTTCTGGGCATATTGCTTTAATGCATTTTCTGGCCGTTTTTTCATTCTCTACAATATAATGATCCAAAAGTGTCACACATCTTTTGATGGTTTCTGGTAAAACATCATTTGGATTTACAGTAACTTCACCAGGATTTGATAAGGTACATGGAATCAAATATAATTTACCAAATGTTGTGTTTGTGCTCATCTTTTATTTTTTTAATAAAGAGAAAATAACTTAATGTGTTTATTTTGAATGAATTTTGTTTGCGATTAGAGTACATGCTTCATCTAACAGATGAAAAATATGTTCAAAATCTTCCATTTCACCATAATAGGGATCTGGAACTTCCAAATCACTAGTTGAATCTACTTCATTCAAAATTAATTTAACTTTTTGTTTGGAAGCCTTATTGGGCGCTATGGCGATTACGTTTTTGTAATTGGAGTTATCCATAACATAAATATAATCGAAAGTTTCAAAATCAGATTTTGATAGTTGCCTGCATTTTTGTTGACTAATGTCAATACCAAATTTCTTAGCAGTTACTATAGAACGTTTGTCTGGTGCCGTTCCAACATGATAGTTTGCTGTTCCAGCACTATCAACTATACATTTATTTCTAGGAAGTTTTGATTGTAAAACACCTTCTGCTAATGGCGAGCGGCAAATATTTCCCAAACAAACCATTAAAACCTTGGTAGGCATTTTAAATACTCAGCTTTTTGTTAATGTCTTCCACAAACTTTTTAAATTGTTTGTCGGTAGCCACTAAATTGTCAACTGTTTTTACAGCATGTAATACGGTTGCATGGTCTCTATCACCAATTTGTGAACCAATATTTGCCAATGATGCTTTAGTGAATTTTTTAGAAAAGTACATAGCTAATTGACGCGCTTGAACAATGTGACGCTTTCTGGTTTTCGATTTTAAAGTTTCTGTATCTAATTGGAAATAATCAGAAACTACTTTTTGAATATAATCAATAGAAATTTCACGTTTGATATTTTTCACAAACTTCTCTACAACTTGCTTAGCTAATTCTATATTAATCTCACGTTTGTTAAATGAAGACTGCGCAATTAATGAAATAATAGCCCCTTCTAATTCTCTAACGTTTGATTTTATATGTTTTGCTACGTATTCTAAAATTTCATCTGGCATTTCAACACCATCTCTGTACAAGATATTTCTTAAGATAGAAATTCTTGTTTCATAATCGGGTTGGTGTAATTCGGCAGACAATCCCCATTTGAAACGAGATAATAAGCGTTGCTCAATATCTTGCATGTCTACAGGCGCTTTGTCTGAAGTTAAAATAACTTGTTTTCCGTTTTGATGCAAATAATTGAAAATATGGAAAAACACATCTTGAGTTCCAGCTTTTCCTGATAGAAACTGAACATCATCAATAATTAATACATCAATAAGTTGATAGAAGTGAATGAAATCATTTCTAGTATTTTTCTTAACAGATTCGATATATTGTTGCGTGAAAATTTCTGCAGAAATATATAAAACGGTTTTTTCAGGGAATTTATCTTTAATTTCAACACCAATAGCGTGTGCTAAGTGTGTTTTTCCTAAACCAACACCACCAAAAATCAATAATGGGTTAAATGACGTACCACCTGGTTTATTGGCAACTGCCAAACCTGCACTTCTAGATAATCGGTTAGAATCGCCTTCTAAAAAATTATCAAAGCTATAATTGGCATTTAATTGAGATTCTATTTTAACATTTCTAATACCAGGAATAATAAAAGGATTTTTCA
>NZ_JBIKJY010000030.1:0-23234 GCF_044360715.1 Flavobacterium sp. | reverse complement strand
ACCATCGTTCCTACCACGTCTGCAGGAAGCAAATCTGGTGTAAATTGAATACGATGAAAAGTACCGTGAACGGCTTTAGATAAGGTGTTTATGACTAAGGTTTTTGCCAAGCCCGGCATTCCTTCTAACAAAACGTGTCCTTGACCCAATAAGCCAATTAACAAACGTTCTATCATTGATTTTTGCCCTACAATTACTTTACTTAATTCTGAAGTAAGTAAATCAATAAAAGCGCTTTCGTTTTCAATTTTTTCGTTAAGCGCACTAATGTCTATCCCCGTATGATTTTCTTGCATTTTATTTTGAATTATTTTCTGTAAATTTTAAAAAAATACTTTAACGACGCAAGTTGCTATATAAAAATTATATAAGTTGTTAATTGTCCGTTAAATTATGTGATTTTGGATGTTTTTTTAGAAAAAATTAAGAAATATTAGTGTTTTTTGGATAAAAAAAGCAACTTCTATTCTTGTTTAAGAATTAAAAGTTGCTTGTAAAATTTTTATAAAATTTATGCTTTTAATACCAATCCGAATGGTATTTGTTTTCTCCTAAATAATAAATTAAACCCACTGAAAAATTATAATAACCTCCAGATTGCGGCGTATAGTCTTTATTTAGTAAAATTCCGTCAAATCCATAATGCTGCTTCATAGTAAAATTATGAGTAAAATCAGCTGTTACGGCAAATTTATTTGAGATGTTATACATTGGTGTAAGTCCAATTCCCACCACGCCAATTTTTTCGTATTTGTTTTGTCCAATCATATATCCAAATGCAACACCTGCATCTACGTGGGCGTTTATTCCTAGTTTATCTCTTGTTAGATAGGTTAAACCGAATTGTTTACCCACATTATAAATTCCAGATACAGCAACCGCACTATATGTAATTCCAACTTTTCCTCCAGGGTCATTTACAAAATGATCTAATTTATAGGCCACTTTTGCGCCAAATTTTTCATTGAACATATATCTAATCCCCACATTTAAATGATTAAATCCAGAAAAATTAGATTTATATAATTTTTGATAGGGCGAAATGGCTCCAGTGTAGCCATAACCTGCCTCAAGAGACAAATTATTCACATTAAATTGTGCAAAAAGGGATGTAGACATCACTAAAAAAAAGAAAATTTGGAATTTGCTTATTACTTTCATAATTGTTTTACTAATTGAATGCGAATATAAAAAAATGTATTTAAATTTTGTGTTTTTTGAGGTGTTTTTTGAGGTTTTTGCCATAGATTCTTTGTGTTGGGTGTTATATGAAGGGTCAAGGGTTTGGGGTCAAGGGTTTTGTGTTCACAGGCGAACAGGTTGCCTACTGTGTAGGAGATGCTTCGCAAGCAGGCCTACTGTGTAGGAGATGCTTCGCAAGCTCAGAATGACAATGGGGGAATGAAGGATAGTGGCTTCGAGAGCCTCAGCCACCATAACACAATCAATTTAACATGTTTTTATTCCGTTGCCTGAGGTACTCGAAGGCAAAAGGTGAAATTAGGAAGTTCTTAACAATTCTCCACTCACAATTCAAAAAAAACCGCCTCGTTGGAGGCGGTTTGTGCTATTTATTTAACTAGTTTTCTTTTATGAATTAGCCAATACGCTATTCCTATTGCGGTTATAAAAAGCAATGGTAAATAATCATCAATTGGCACATCATTTACATCATCTGGAAAACTTTCTTGTGCTTGTAGCGTAACTGTAAACAATACTAACACTAGACTATATTTCAATTTGGCTATATTTTTCATCTTATTTACTGTTATTATTCTACAATCCATTTTACTTGTTGTGTGGTACCTTGTGTGGTAATATTTACTAAGTACACGCCTTGACTTAAATTAGTGTTTGGGGTTACCTGTAAGGTAGTACCTTGACTTTTTGTTTGTACCGGAACCGTTTGTCCTAACAAATTAGACACCGTTACGGTCGCCTCAGAAATACCCTCAACATAAAAACTAGCGCCTGCTTTCGCCGGGTTTGGATAAATGGCTAGCGTGTTTTGGAATGTAGCGTTGCTTAATACCGCATTTTGGAATACAATTTTGAAACGGTTAGTAGTATTTGCATCTGCTGTAAATGGCACTACTGTTCCATTGTTTATTTGTGTGTAACTGTTGTTTAACGTATCAAACAAATAAGGCGTGGCTCCATTATAGTTATCTAATTCAAATTGCCATTGGTAATTGGCATGACGCATCTTATCTATTTTAATAGGTAATTCTGATGTTGCACTTGGATTGTTTTGTAAGGCAATCGCTAAATTGGTGTTGTTTTGTACAAAACTTACTTCTTCGTCTAAATTTACCATTTTAGTCGCATCTTCCGAAGTTACATTCCAGCTATAATTATCATTAAAGAGCGCTAATGTACCTTCAATTGTTTGCCACTGGTTGTTGGTGTTGGCTTGTAAATTTACTCGCAACAAACCATAAGCTGATGTGTTGGCAGTTCTAAACACGCCTGCTGCGGCATTGGCTACCGATTTGTTACTTTCTGTGAACGTCATACTAGCAGCTGATGACGTATTTAATTTTTTTACAAAAACCGCTTGTCCTGGTTGTAGGAATTCATTGAAATTAGAAATAGCAGGAGTGTTTTCACTTGTTGTCCCTAATGTTCTTGTAACATAACCGCCTCTAGCATTTAATGTAGGATCCCAATAGTAAACCACTCCGTTATTCATGTTGGTTGCGGCGTTTAAAACCGCTTTTATATCTACAGTTGCTTGGTAAGGATTACCTACAAAACTAAACCCTTCTGCGGTTTGATTTAAAGTTGGTGAAAAGTTTCCAGTATGTAGAGTACCTGTAGCTCTTAGTACAGTTGGTGTAGCTGTTGGCGTGTTCGTTGATAAATTTATCAAACGATCTCCTCTAACCATCAAACGATATGGAATTCCTGCGGTTAAAGAATTGGTAAGTGTACTCGTCACTGCCTCCCAGACTCCTGTGGAATTGTTGAAAGTAAATAAAGATGGATTATTCGTGCTCGTGGCATCAAAACCATTTGTTATTCCATCAACTCCTGTAATATGGGTGCCTAAACCTGCAGTTGTACCAGCATTTTCTTGCCAATTAAGTTTTATTGAAGTTGAAGTAGTTACTGAAGGACTCAAGAAACGAAACGCTCTTTTTGCAGGGATGTAACGTTCTACAGTTACGTTGCCGGTAATACTGCCACCTGAGCCAATTGCAGCAACTTGTGCAGTGCCATTAGCGTTGGATTTTAAAGTAATATTTCCCCCTGATTCTAAAGTACCAGCTGTAACTGTGATTACACCAATTATATTAAGCGCATTTCCGATAGTAACAGATCCTGAAGTCGTCCTATTAATGGTCAAATTGTTCAAAACATTTGAAGTACCCGGAACGCTTTGATCGAAACGGATAGTTCCTAATGCTCCTGTACCCTGGATAGAAATACTCGAAGTTGAACCGCCACGAATAAATCCACTACCCGTAAATACAGAAGCTACATTTTCCTCACCTAATGTTAGGGTATTACCATTCAAATCTAAGATATCAGTTGCATTGGTTAAAGTAATTGCATTACCTCCATTCGGTCCTTCAACTAAAAGATTTGTTAACATACGAATGCTCCCTGAAGGTTTATTTGATACAATATAATCAATATCAAATGGAGCTGAACCAGTTACGTCTTGAACTCCAGACCCAGTAAAAAAAACAGCTCTATTATTTGAATTAAATGGTGCATTGTCAATAAAATTACCTGTTAATTCAAGATCACCGCCTATATTTGTCGAAAGAGTAGTTAAAGCATTAGCATTGTTAGTATAATTAACACATTTCAAACGCTCAGTCGAACTAGCGAGTGAAATACTACCGTTATTAATTACATTTCCAACAACAGTCAACCCTATTTCGCTAGGGCTCGCAATAGTCATGCCCTCAAGAGACAAGGTGCTACCAAAGTCTACCGTTAAGTTACCTCCCATTTGACGTGCCACATTTGCTCCGTTGTTAAGATTAAAGATGGTATTCCCTGAAATTTGAACATGATGGGGATAACCATTACCTGATGTTGCGGACCATTCTGTTCCTCTTCCATAAGGTCCATTCGTATTATATCGCAAAGTAGCGCCTGAATTATAAGTAGGAGCGTTAGTACTTACAAAACCACCCGGATTTATTGTTAAAGTACCACTAATTATTGAGCCCGTTCCAAAGTTAACACCACCTGCTAGCGTTGCATTATTAAATGTAATCGTTCCGGAAACCGTTGCCGATCCTGCAAATGCAACCGTGCCATTACCAGCTGTAAAAATTCCGTTATTGGTAAGGGAACCTCCATTTGAAATGGTTAGTGTTCTGGGTGTTGAGTCGGAAGCGGTAAGTGTTTTTCCATTATTAATTAAAATAGAACGTAAGCTAACATCCGTATTTAATGAAATATTGTGATTAATAGTAACCGAAGCATCTGTAGGCGGAATTGTATTATTTAACCATATTGCCGTTTCATTCCAATTCCCGTCTGCTAAAGTTATTGGTTTAGTTATTGAAAAACCATTTACAAACATGTTTTTTTGACCTGCTCCATCATTTTGATTTCCAATGTAGAAATTAAATCCATCAATGGTTGATGCGCTATTAATAGTCGTAGTATAGGTTGCGCCACCACTTCTAGAAGTCATAGAAAATGAGTAGGCACTAGCACTTGTTCTTGTTATTGTAACAAGCATAGGTGTTGTGCCATAATCCGTATTTGCATTAACGTTATTTGCAGTTATAGTAGATGAGCCTCCGTTATTAACATTAAAAATATTCGTTCCTCCCGATCGCAAATCAAACCCTTTAGAACCACCACCAGCATCAAAATTTATTGCCCAATAGAACGAAAAAGTATCACCAACTTGAATTCCGTTATTTATAGAACGGTAGGCATTGAAATAGGCGCTACCTGTTGCAAACATACCGAAAGCAGTAGTGCCAATACCATTAGTTCCCATATCATTGTTTGCTGGGTTTCCAATAAAACTACCAGAACTAGCTCCCGCATTTAAAGACCATGCTCCAAAACCTGTTCCTTGATTTGAATTATTTGCCCATGAACTAGCATAACTTGAAGCATTGTCAGAAAAATTTTGTCCTGAAACTACGTTGCCTATAAATAAAGCTATCCAAGTAAAAACATAAATTACGAATTTTGAGTATTTTTTCTTCATTTTTTTAATTATTATATTAATTAGTTAGTGTAACAAAACAGAAAATTATCGTTAGTCTTTTATAAAAAGTGTTCAAAATTTAATTAAATAAAACCTAAAAACTTTCTTTTTTTCAGAGCACGAAATTGTGAAATTCATATTAATTATAACAATAAATTAAATACTTAATTTTATTTTAAGTATAAAAAAACGAATATCACAAAACTGTACGAAATACTAAATTAAAAAATAAAATACTATTTTTTAAAAAATATTTAAACGAAAACGTTTTCGTGTTGATAAAAAATTTAAATAAAGGGAAAAGATAAAGAGATTGCCTACTGCGTAGGAGATGCTTCGCAAGCAGGCCTACTGCGTAGGAGATGCTTCGCAAGCTCAGAATGACAATGGGGGAATTAGCGAATTAGCGAATGTGATAATGAGAGAATGGGGGAATTAGCGAGTGAGTTAATTAGTGCGAATTTGCGCTCCCTTTTGCCAAAACCTTTTACCAAAAAAAACCGCCTCGTTGGAGGCGGTTTGTGCTATTTATTTAACTAGTTTTCTTTTATGAATTAGCCAATACGCTATTCCTATTGCGGTTATAAAAAGCAATGGTAAATAATCATCAATTGGCACATCATTTACATCATCTGGAAAACTTTCTTGTGCTTGTAGCGTAACTGTAAACAATACTAACGCTAGACTATATTTCAATTTGGCTATATTTTTCATCTTATTTACTGTTATTATTCTACAATCCATTTTAATTTACTTGTTTTTTCTCCTTGTGTAACCATAATATGATATACACCAGCTGCTAAACTCTGATTGGCTTGGTAATGACCTTCGTTATGGCTTATTGCAATTTCTTGGCCTAATGTATTGTATAATCTTACCGTTGCCTGTGCAGATGAAGGCAATTGTAAGTAGAAACCATTTCCTTTAGAAGGATTTGGGTATAAACCTACTTGACTAGCAAATGTATCAGTACTAAGCACCGCATTTTGGAATACAATTTTGAAACGGTTGGCATTACTATCAGTTGTAAATGGCACAACTGTTGTGTTTGTAATTTGTGTTATCGAATTATTTTGAGTGTCAACTAAAAATGGTGTTGGTCCCGAATAATTAGACAACTCAAATTGCCATTGATAATTGGTATAACGGGTATTAGTCAATCTTATTGGCAATTCGGATGCAATTGTTGGGTTGGGTTGACAAGCAATTGCTAAAGATGTATTGTTTTGTACAAAACTTACTTCTTCGTCTAAGTTTGCCATTTTAGTGGCGTCTTCCTCAGTTACTGCTGTATTAAAATCGGAATTAAAAATAGCTAATGTCCCTTCGATAGTTTGCCACTGGTTGTTTGTGTTGGCTTGTAAATTTACTCGCAACAAACCATAATCTGTTGTGTTTGCATTTCTGAAAACCCCTGCTGCAGCATTAGGAACCGTTTTATGACTTTCAATAATGGTTACACTCGCTGCTGATGCTGTGTTTGCTTTTTTTACAAAAACCGCTTGTCCTGGTTGTAGGAATTCATTGAAGTTGGACGTGACATCATTAGAGTTAGTCGTTAAATTACGAGCTACATACCCGCCTCTTGCGTTTAATGTAGGATCCCAATAGTAAGCTAATCCAGTATTCATGTTAGTTGCTGCGTTTAAAACCGCTTTTATATCTACAGGTGCTTGGTAGGGATTTCCTACAAAACTAAATCCTTCTGCAGCTTGATTTAAAGTTGGTGAAAAGCTTCCGGTTTTTAATGTTCCTGATGCTCTTAGTATGGTTGGTGAAGCTGTTGGCGTGTTCGTTGTTAAGTCTATCAAACGATCTCCTCTTACCATCAAACGATATGGTGTTCCTGCGGTTAAGTTATTGGTAAGTGAACTAGTCACGGCCTCCCATGCTCCTGTGGAATTGTCAAAAGTAAACAAAGATGGGTTATTAGTAGCTGTGGCATCAAATCCGTTTGTTGTACCATCAAATCCTGTAATATGGGTTCCTAAACCTGCACTTGTACCAGCGTTTTCTTGCCAATTTAGTTTTATTGAAGTTGTAGTAGTTACTGAAGGACTTAAGAAACGAAACGCTCTTTTTGCAGGAATGTAGCGTTCTGTGGTAACCACACCTGTACCCGATTGTGTGCCATTAAACACATCAAACATAGCGGTGCCATTCACATCACTTTTAAAAATAATGGTCCCGTTGTTAATTAAATTACCTGAAACAGTTAATTTTTTACCTGCACCTATAGTTAAGGTTTTACCCGAGTTGATTGTTAAATCTTTACAAGTTAAATCTGTGGTGGTTGTTAAATCACCATCGATAATGGCGTCTGTTGTAGCAGTTGGTGCGCTGTTTGACCATGAGGTGGTATAGGTGGTGGAAGTTGGTGTAGATGCTAAGTATGATACAACAATATTGTCTAAAAATGCTCTTTTAGCAGTTGTTTCAATCTTGATTGTTGAATTTGAAACACCTCCTGTGAAATTTAATGTTTTAGTTTCGAAGTTAGTTGAAGCTATTGCGGCTGTATATGTAATTGTTTGTACTATTTGGTTAGTAATTGTAATTTTAATACTCCCTTCTACAGTTGTCCATCCTTTTACTTCAAAATTTAAAGTAAAGTTACCACCGTTTACACTTAAATCTAAAGGCTTACTAGTAATTGATCCTATTGCAGCGCTAGCGCCAATTTTTACTGAACCTCCAGATTGATATGCTGAAACAACTGTTGGAAAATTTGTATTACCAGTCCAAGTTGATGATGATCCAGAAGTAGATGTATTATTGCCAGCTGTTATAGAAGAAAAATCTTCGCTCATAATTATCACCTGCCCCCATCCCGAAAAGCAAGCTAAAAGTGTAATAAAAAGTAATTTGAGTTTCATAAAAATTGTATTTGTTGATTTGAGTGTTATAGTTATAGTCAAAAGTACTTAAATATAATCCAAAGAAATCAAGGGAATATTAAGTGTTTGTTAATAAATGGGTTATGGGTGTGGGGTGTGGGGTGCTGTTCACGAGTGAACAGGATTGCCTACTGTGTAGGGGATGCTTCGCAAGCTCAGAATGACAAAAAAAGAATGTAAGATGGTGGCTTCGAGAGCCTCAGCCACCATTATACAATCAATGTGTAAAATTTTCATACCGTTGCCTGAGGTTCTCGAAGGCAAAAGGAAGCGCCAGCCACCAATCGAATAGTAGGAAAAAGAATAACGAAATTAGAACAAATTACTTTAACCTTATACCCTATACCCTTCACCTTTTACCAATAAATCTATCTACATCAAAAGAAACGGGAAACAAGGTGTAAAAAAGGATTTGTAAGTCCATAATAAGCGTACGGTTTTGGGCGTACCATTTATTAATTCTTACTTTGTCTGGCCAGATGACCTCATCGTTGTGGTGTTGTGGATTGGGTTGTTGGGATAGAATTTGTTCTTCGTTGCGGTATTTTAAAGACGCTAAACCCGTGATGCCTGGTTTTAGTTTAAGGATAATTTGGTTTGCTTCGTCTAAGTTATCTGCATAGCCAGCTACATCTGGTCGAGGGCCTACTAACGTCATTTCGCCTTTTAGAAGGTTAAAGATTTGTGGGAGTTCGTCTAATTTGGTTTTTCGTAATATTCGTCCCCAAGAAGAGGTTTTATTTGTTTTTGAATGAAGGGTTCGCAACTTATAAATCAGAAATGGTTTTCCGTGTTGCCCTATTCGAACTTGTGTAAAAAAACCGTTTGATTGTGTGTCAATTGCTGTGATACCTAACACTAAAAGTAAAAAAACTACACCAATTAATAGAATTACCATATTAGTAGATTAACGAAGCTATTCTTGTGGCGTCAAAATAAATTCGGGTACTAATTCGGTAAATGCTTCAATTAATTCCGCTTTATTTTCAAACGTATGGCTGTTTAATTTGAATAAAAATTCTTCTACCTTTTCATAACAAAACGCCGGATCTTGAGCAATTAAGATTTTCGGATGATAGGTTGGTAACGTTTTTGAAGTGTCGGCAAGGACTTCCTCATATAGTTTTTCGCCAGGACGTAAACCGGTGTATATAATGTCAATGTCTTCATACGGTTCTTTTCCGCTTAAGCGAATCATTTTTTCTGCTAAATCTTTAATGAAAATTGGTTTGCCCATGTCGAAAATGTAAATTTCCCCACCAACTCCCATGGTTCCGGCTTCAAGTACTAATTTACATGCTTCGGGAATGGTCATAAAGAAACGGTTAATTTCTGGGTGGGTTACCGTTATGGGACCGCCATTTTTAATTTGTTCTTCGAAAAGATTTACTACAGATCCATTAGAACCAAGTACGTTTCCAAAACGGGTGGTAATAATTTGCATTTTAGTAGCACCTTTTTGCGTATGAAAACGAGACTGCACCATAATTTCAGCAATTCGTTTTGAGGCACCCATTACATTGGTTGGGTTTACCGCTTTATCTGTAGAAATGAAAACAAAGCGTTGGGTGTTTGCTTCTATTGCCGCGTCTAGAATGTTTTTCGTACCAAAAATATTCACCTTCACCGCTTGCATAAAATTAGATTCTAAAACCGGTACGTGTTTGTAAGCTGCGGCATGAAAAACAATATCTGGTTGGTGTTTTTTGAAAAGCTGGGTAACTTCTCCTTTATTAGTAACATCCACCAATTCATAATGACAAGGCACGTTTGGAAACGCAGCAGACATGGTCAGTTGAATCGAATTTAAAGGTGTTTCTGCTTGATCTAAAACAACAATTCGAGTGGGGTTAAATTTGGCTAATTGGTTCACGATTTCGCTTCCAATAGATCCTGCTCCTCCGGTTACTAAAATGGTTTTAGCCGCAAACGCACTAATGACACTTGGGTTTTCGATACTAATGGTATCACGAAACATCAATTCATTAATGGTGTATTTTTTTAATGATTTTACAGTGCTTACATTGGTATCAAATCCGCTAACTAATTTTGGATTATATACATTAATTTTATATCGTAAACAGTCTTCTAACAATTCTAATTCTTCTTTTTCGGGCAAGAAATTTTTAATCAATACCACATGCTTTATTTTGTTGTAACGCAAAATGGCTATAATAGAATTGGTTTTAGCTACAACCGGAATTCCCAATACTTTTTTATCATTTAGGAATTTATTTTTATCGATAAAAAATTGTAATTTATATTGCGTATTGTCGTTTACAAATGCCTCGGCCAATGCGATAGTGGTACTGTTTACCCCTATAATTACTAAGTTTTCTGCTTCAGGCTTTTCTTCATTTCCAGCAAAATATTTAAATAACGTTTTGATGAAAATTCGAAAAGAAATTAAGGCAAATATAATAACCAAAGAAGAAAAGAAAATGGTCATTATCACAAAAACGTGCTTACCATAAGTCATAAAATAAATAGCGTCGAAAGCCACTATTGTGGTGAATGCAAAAGCAATAGCTTTGAAAATTCGAGTCGCGTCTTTTAAACTCGAATATCGTATGATTCCTGTATAGGTTTTGAACAGAAAGAAATAAAAAAATATTACACCTAAGTATATTGAAAACCGAACGCTTGTTTGTAGTGTTTCATAAAAATCGACACCAATCATCCTAAATGTAACAAAGGTAAATAAGGCTACTGATGTGGTGATGAAGATATCTATAAATAAAATAGACCAACTAGGAAGAAAACTTAATCGTTTTAAATTGATGTATTTTTTTAGTAACTTTTGCATATTTGGCGTTTAATATGTAACAAAAATAGTAAAAATATTTTATTTTAGGTTCTTTTTTTAAAGAAAGAAAGTTTTTGGATTTACGATTTACGATTTACGATTTACGTTTTGGGTTTTGGGTTTTGGGATTTAAGATATACGATTTACGATTTGGAATTTACGATTTAGTTTTTGGAATTTGGAATTTGAAATTGTGATTTATTACTTACACCTTTTGCCTTTTGCCTTTTGCCTTTTTTACTTCCCTCAATAATCGTATCTTTACCAAAAAAAATTATGAAACGAATTATTGGTTTTTGTTTGTTGTTAGGCGCTTTGTCGGGCTACGGACAACATAAAGTAAAAGTAAATGCAGCTACAACTGTTTTAGGTTTTCCATCCATAGGTTATGAAAGACCAATTGGCAAATATTTTAGTTTTCATATTGATGCTATAGGTTCTACTTTTAATCGCTATCACAACATGCCTTTGAAGTTTTTAATTATTACGCCTGAGGTAAGATACTACCCAAAAGCTACTCAAACTGGTTTTTTCGTTGGCGGGCACCTTGGCGGTAGTACGTTTCATCTTCAAAAATACAATTATGCCAATAGTAATTATTATCAAAAAGGGTATAATTATATGGCCGGTATTAGTTTAGGATATGTGTATGCGTTGTCAGATAAATTTGCATTAGAAGGATTTGTTGGTGGTGGCACGATTCAGAGTTATTACAAAGGATACGATAGCACTACAGGTTTGCGTTATGAAGGTGCGGATAAATTTAATAAAAGCGGCGAATGGTTGCCGTATCGTGGTGGGGTGAATTTGGTTTGGAAAATTTAGTTTAGATTAATAGATTTTTGGATTGTTAGAGCTTTAGATTATTAGACTGTTAGATTTTTAGATTTTTTTTAGATAGATTAACTGGGATTTACGATTTACGATTTGGGATTTACGAAAAGCTAACAGCTGATTGCTGATTGCTGACAGCTTTTACTTTAACCGCCAAGTTCGCAAAGTTTTACGCCAAGCGCGCTATGAGAATTGTATAAAGCATGTTTTTGAAGAAAAATAAAAAAATCCGCGAAGAGCGGATGAGGGATTTGGTTGTTTAGAGTGTTAGATTGGTTAAGTGGAATTTGGAATTTGGAATTTGGGATTTACGAAAAGCTAACAGCTGATTGCTGATTGCTAAACGCTTTTCTAAATATTGAACAACGCACTTGGAAAGTTGAATGTTGAACTATTTAATTAACCATATAAGGCATATAAGGAAATAGAAGAAAATGCTTCGCATTCAATAGCACAAATAAGCGATTTTAAAACATTGAGGCATTAAGAGCATTAAGATTTTATTTATTTCAAATTAAATAGTAATAATTGCTGAACGCTGACAGCTTTTACTTTAACCGCCAAGTTCGCAAAGTTTTACGCCAAGCGCGCTATGCGAATTGTATAAAGCATGTTTTTGAAGAAAAATAAAAAAATCCGCGAAGAGCGGATGAGGGATTTGGTTGTTTAGAGTGTTAGATTGGTTAAGTGGAATTTGGAATTTGGAATTTGGGATTTACGAAAAGCTAACAGCTGATTGCTGATTGCTAAACGCTTTTCTAAATATTGAACAACGCACTTGGAAAGTTGAATGTTGAACTATTTAATTAACCATATAAGGCATATAAGGAAATAGAAGAAAATGCTTCGCATTCAATAGCACAAATAAGCGATTTTAAAACATTGAGGCATTAAGAGCATTAAGATTTTATTTATTTCAAATTAAATAGTAATAATTGCTGAACGCTGACAGCTTTTACTTTAACCGCCAAGTTCGCAAAGTTTTACGCTAAGCGCGCTATGAGAATTGTATAAAGCGTGTTTTGGAATAAAAATAAAAAAATCCGCGAAGAGCGGATTTGGGATTTGGTTGTTTAGAGTGTTAGATTGATTAAGTGGAATTTACGATTTGGGATTTGGGATTTTCGAAAAGCTAGTATGCTTAATTTTCAAATTAACTAATTAACTAATTAACTAATTATCTAATTCGCTAATTAACTACCAAACACCGCTTTAATTACCTTCACAATTCTTTCTCGGTCATCATTGGTTAGGTTGGAGCCGGAAGGCAAACACAATCCGTTTTCAAATAAATTTTGGGCTACGTTGCTGCCGTAATAAGGATACTTTTCGAAAATGGGCTGTAAATGCATCGGTTTCCATAACGGGCGAGACTCAATGTTTTCAGCTTCAAGTGCTAAGCGAAGGGTTTCTCTTGTGATGCCTTTGGTTTTGTTTTCGTCTATGGTAATGGCGCTTAACCAATAATTGGCATAATACTCCTCGTTTGGAGTAGAAAAAACGTCCACACCTTCAATCGATGCAAATACTTCTACATAAAAATCGTGCATTTGTCTTCGTAACACCACATGCTTATCTAATACTTCCATTTGACCTCTACCAATACCTGCACAAATATTACTCATGCGGTAGTTGTACCCGATTTCACTATGTTGGTAATGTGACGCATTGTCTCGTGACTGCGTAGAATAAAAAATAGCTTTTTCTTTTTGAGCAGCAGTTTTAGTTATGATAGCTCCACCTCCTGAAGTAGTGATGATTTTATTGCCATTGAATGACAAAATACTTATATCACCAAAGGTGCCACATTTTTGTCCTTTATATGTGCTACCTAAAGCGGATGCTGCATCTTCTAAAATTGGGATTTTATAGGAATTTGCTAAGGCTCTAACTACCTCTATTTGATAAGGCACTCCATATAAATGAGCCGTTATTATCGCTTTTGGCTTTTTACCTTTTTGGATGCGGTCAATAATTGCGGCTTCTAATGCTAATGGACAAAGGTTCCATGTTTCTTCCTCACTATCTATAAAAACAGGTGTAGCGCCTACATATAAAATAGGATTGGCTGATGCTGAAAATGTCATGGTTTGGCAAATTACTTCATCACCTGCTTGAACACCCAATAAAATCAACCCTAAATGAATGGCGGCTGTACCTGAACTCAACGCGCCTACATTAACATGATTCCCTAAATAGTTTTCTAGGTCTTGCTCGAAACCATTTACGTTAGGACCCAAAGGTGCCACCCAATTGGCATCAAAGGCTTCTTGGATGTAGTTTTGTTCGGTGCCTCCCATGTGGGGAGAAGAAAGCCAGATTTTATTTTTTATCATTTTATACTATCACCAATAATTATTTTAAAACATTAAGAAATTAAGTGGCGTTAAGATTTAAATTTAATACAAATGTATTCTTTTAGTTTGATAAGATTTATTGTCTAAGAGCTGATTACTGAAAGCTGATTACTTATACTTTAAACGCAATGTTCGCAAAGATTTCGCAAAGAACGCAATAAAATTAACTCATTACTGTTTAATTCTATCGCCAGAACCTTTTCCAAGAACAGTAACTACAATGTAGTAAATGTATTTTTTGAAGGTAAGATTTTGTGTCATAACGGCGTCTGTTTCGGCTAGTAATTTTGGGGTAGACATGTCAATTTTATTGATTTGTGCTTCTCCAGTAATACCAGGAACTACCTTGTACACGCCTCTTTTATCTCTTTCTTCTATTAAATCTTGTTGATTGAATAAATTAGGCCTTGGTCCTACTAAACTCATATCGCCAAACAATACATTAAATAATTGGGGCAACTCATCTAACTTTGATTTTCGTAAAAAGCTCCCCCACTTGGTAACTGAGGCTTGACTTGCTAAATGCGTGGCTACCGATTTCGTGTTGACATGCATGGAACGAAATTTGAATAATTTGAACGGTTGTTTGTTTTTACCTACCCGTTCTTGAGCGAAAATAGGCGAACCGGTATCAAAAAACCCGATGACCCATAAAATGACGATAAATGGACTTAATATTAGAAGTCCAAAAAATGAAAAAATGAAATCAAAAAAACGAATCATAATATGAATTATCTGTTAAATAGTATATTTTTATAAGGGGCTAATTTTGTATGCTTCTCTGGCATTTTATAATCAAACCATAACCCATTGAAAAAAAGGCTCAATCCATAGAAAGCAATCAACGGTAATACGAATATTCTTTTTCTATTAAGATAGGCAATTTCTGCTAAAACGATTAGTTCAAAAAATTTAAAATACAGTGAGAATCTAAATAAATGTTTAACAGAAGCAAAAATATTAGCAAAAATAAATGCAAAAATTACAATGACTATGAAATATTTATTAGTAGGTTTTAATTTAATAAACTCATCATAAAAATATAAAATAAATAGGGCCTCAAAATTAAAAAGTACTAATTTGATGTAATTGACTGGAATTATATTTTTAGCAAGAAAGTACCCTTCATATTTGGTATCCTCAAAAAAATTACCAAAAAATTGAAACCAATTAATAAAGGCAAATGGTAATGATACTAATAAAAGAAACAAGATTTGTTTTCTATTTACCCTTTTAGAAATATAAAATAAAGCAAAAACCAATAGACCTGCTAATAGACACGAGTAATGAAATAGAGATCCTATTAAGATGGATATTGCATATTGCCAAAATTTATTTTTAAGTAAAAACTGAAAACTCCAAAAGACAATTGCCATTACAAAATATTGTCTCATAAATATAAATGAATACAGAAAAAAATAAGGAAATATCAAATAAAAAAACCAAGCATATTTTAAATTTATAGAGTATTTATTTAATGCCAAACTAATAAATAGAAGTGTTACTGTAAAAAATAAAAATTGAATATGATAAATGGATAGATTGAAATAGGCAAATACATTCATAATTCCTACATAACCTATTTCAAGATTGTTGTCATTAATGGTTGTATTATACCATTTATTGTAATTAATAAAATCAATACCTATGCCTCCTCTTAATCCCCCAAAAAGAATTAACACACTTAAGAAAACATGGAGTGCTCTTTTATCTTTTTGGAATAAAAGCAATATGGCGACACCTAAAAATAGAATGTATCCATAGGAATCAACAATAAAAGACTGAAAAATATTATCTTCCAAAATCATCTTGCACTCTGACAATATCGTTCTCATCAGACGGATGATTGGCATCCGTATGTTGCCAAATCTCAGCAATTACGGCAAACTCATCCAGCCCGATTAAACGATGGCGTTCACCTTGTTGTAAAGTGATGGTGTCACCAATATTTAAAATTTCTAACTCTCCTTCTGTGTCATTCGTACTTCTTTTCACGCCTGCTTGGCCTTGAATGACACGCCATGATTCGGCTCTACGGTGGTGGTACTGCCAAGACAAACGTTTTCCTGGCGCTACTATTAAAATTTTAGGACTCAATGCTCCACCTCTTTTTAATGTAGATACATCCAAGCCCTCAAAATACTGATTGGCAAAAGCTTGGGCTTGCTCTTCGGCTATCACGAAAAAACCACCCCATGGGCGGTTATGATCTTTTGAAACGATTGTAAAATGATTTGTTTCTAATTGTTTTTGGATGTTTTCAAATATCATAATGTTATCATTTATATAGACCAATCTCGATCTTTTATTTCTTCATATACTTTTTGAATTCCATCTTCCAAACTGATGCTGGCTTTCCAGCCTAAGTTTGTTAACTTTGATACGTCGATTAATTTCCTTGGTGTACCATCGGGTTTAGTCGTATCCGTAATAATGTCTCCTTCAAAGCCAACTATTTGTTTCACCATTTTAGCTAAATCTAGAATAGAGATATCTTCTCCTACCCCAATATTCACTATTCCTGACTCATTATGAGTTTCCATTAAAAACAAGCAAGCAGCCGCTAAATCATCTGCATGTAGAAACTCACGTAACGGACTTCCTGTTCCCCAAATCGTAACTGAAGTTGCTCCCTCATTTTTTGCAGTATTAAATTTTCTTAATAGTGCAGGTAATACGTGTGAATTATGTAAATCATAATTGTCATTTGGACCGTATAAATTCGTTGGCATTACCGAAATAAAATTACATCCATATTGCTCTCGATAGGCATCACACATTTTAATTCCTGCGATTTTTGCTAAGGCATAGGGTTCGTTTGTAGGCTCTAATAATCCAGTGAGTAAATACTCCTCTTTTAAAGGTTGAGGTGCTAATTTGGGATAAATACAAGATGACCCTAAAAATAGTAATTTCTTTACGTCATTTAGATAAGACTGATGAATCACATTGGACTGAATCATGATGTTTTCATAAATAAAATCGGCTCTATAGGTATTATTAGCCACAATTCCTCCTACTTTGGCTGCTGCTAAAAACACATAATCTGGTTTTTCAACAGCAAAAAAATCAGCAACCGCTTGTTGATTTCTTAAATCCAATTCGGCAGAAGTTCGCAATACAAAATTAGTAAATCCTTTTGCTTGTAAAGCTCTCAAAATTGATGAGCCTACCATTCCTCTGTGCCCCGCTATGTATATTTTGGATGATTTTTCCATCAAATCAAGTTCTAATTTATTTAAGCTCTAAAGCCATTTTGTTTTAACATCATTTCTCTTTTCACACGTTCAACATCCGAAGTTACCATCTCACTTACTAAACCTGCCAAATCGTATTGTGGTTGCCATCCTAATTGAGTTTTTGATTTGGTTGGGTCGCCAATTAACAAATCGACTTCTGTAGGACGAAAATATTGAGGGTCAACCGCAATTACTTGTTTACCAATCTCAATTTGAAATTCAATATTGTTACATGCCTTAACATACCCTTTTTCATCTACTCCTTGACCTCTAAATTCAATTTCAATTCCTAACTCATTAAATGCCATTCTTACAAAATCTCTTACATAGGTAGTTTCCCCCATAGCAATAACATAATCCTCTGGTTTGTCCTGCTGTAAAATACGCCACATGGCCTCGACATAGTCTTTGGCATGGCCCCAATCACGTTGGGCATCCAAATTTCCTAAATACAAACAGTCTTGTTGGCCTAATGCAATCGCTGCAGTTGCCATAGTAATTTTTCTTGTAACAAAGGTTTCTCCTCTACGTGGCGATTCATGATTGAATAAAATGCCATTCGTTGCAAACATTCCATATGCTTCTCTATAATTTTTAGTAATCCAAAAAGCATAAATTTTAGCAGCGCCATAAGGCGAACGTGGATAAAATGGTGACTTTTCGTCATATAAGCCTTTCTCATTTTTATTTTCAGCTAAACCTCCATACAATTCAGAAGTAGAAGCTTGATAAATACGTGTTTTCTTTTCCAAACCTAAAATACGAACCGCTTCTAAAATACGCAAGGTACCAATTCCATCTACATTCGCGACATATTCTGGCGATTCAAAAGAAACCTTTACATGACTCATGGCACCTAGGTTATATATCTCATCCGGTTGGACTTCTTGAATAATGCGAATAATATTCGTAGAATCCGTCAAATCACCATAATGCAATTTAAAGTTGACATGTTCTTGATGTAAATCTTGATAAATATGATCAATACGCTGGGTATTAAAAGAAGAAGCTCTTCTTTTTACACCATGAACGACATATCCTTTTTCCAATAATAATTCTGCCAAGTACGAACCGTCTTGACCTGTAATTCCTGTTATAAGGGCTACTTTCATTTCTATTTTATTAATATGTAATTATTTAAATTTGTTTTATAACAAATCATTATTTTTTAAATATTCCAAGACGGATTGGGATTTCCAACCTAATCTTCTTGCTTTTGAGTCATCAAAAGCTAAATTAGTAGTTATTTTTTTTATTTTCAATGAATTGATTGGTGCTTTTTCACCAATACAGTCTCCTAAATATCCCATTATTTTTGCTATCAATAAGGGCAAATTATACATTCTCTTTTTAGCAATAGCGTTACTTATATACATAAAATTCGGATGTTCTCCATCTGTCAGATTATATATACCTCCCACAGAAGCAATAATCGGTATAAAACGAACTACATCTTCCGCTAATACCATGCTTTTTATTGCTTTTCCGCCACCAATGTTAAAATAGTACCCTTTGTGAATAGCTTTAATCATAGCGCCAAAATTGCCTGGAGGATTTTTACCTACTAATAAAGGTAAACGTAAAATGGTGCAAACCACATTGTTTTTGTAACACCAATCTATTACTACTCGCTCTGCTTGAATTTTACTTAAACCATAGGGATCAATTGCTAATAATGGTGAATTTTCATTTATTTTATTACCTTCATTTAAACCATAAACTGCAACTGAACTAATAAAGACAAATTGTTTGGGTACGCCAGCCAATGCTAACCCTTTTAATAAATTTTGAGTGCCTATAACATTTACTTCAAAGAATCTATTAATTTCTAATTGATTTTTAGGAATTGAATGTGCTTTACCTGCAGCATGAATCACCAATTCAATTTCCGTTAGATTTAAATTTGGTATTTCAGAGGATAAATCACATTTAATATCATTTAAACTATTTCTACCTAATGATAAAATTGATATATCTTTTGAAGAAAAAAAGTCTAAAATTGATTTGCCTAAAAAACCTGATGCACCTGTTATTAAAATCATTAATTTATATTTCTAAGAAAGGATTTATAGATTTTTTGCAAAATAAAAACAGGTAGCAATCTAGCTACGAGCTTCATTAATAAAAATGAAAAGAATTGTATATTATTCAAAAAATTATCCCTTCTAAATTTTTTTAATAACTCAAGTTCGTATAGAAAGTATTTGTATCCACTACGCCGATTTAACATGTTATTACCAATTCGAGCATCAACTAAAACTTCTTTAATATTATAAAAAACAGCATTTATTTTGAACATCTCATACCATAAATTATAATCTTCAAAAAACCTTTTACTCCAATAGCCACCAGCTAATAACGCCGATTTTTTATTAAATGCTACAGTCATATGATTAATAGGATTTCTATACTTCATCATATTTATTATATCCTCATGGTTTTCCGGAAGAATACGTAGTTGATTAATGTCGCCCAAATTTTTGTTAAATTCAGAAATTGAGGAGCCTATGACATCAAATTTATTTTGTTCAATTATTTGAATTTGTTTTTCAAAACGATCTGGCCTCGAAACATCATCAGAATCCATCCTGAAAACCCAATCATATTTACACTTATTCAAACCAAAGTTCATTGCGTATCCCATTCCCATATTTTTCTCTAATTGGTAACAAAACACCATATTAGGAAATAGATTACAATAATGATCTAAAACATTTCTGATATCAGTGGTTACTGGACCATCCTCAACTATAATTACTTCGGTCGGTAAAACAGATTGCTTCTCGAGGATACTTTCTAAAGATTGAGCTAAATATCCTGGTACTTCTTTTATATAAACAGGCATTAAAACAGAAAATTTCATACTAATTAGAGTTTAATAAAATATAATTTTGTAAATATTTTTCAGCCATAATTTTACACGAATATTTAGAATTTATGGTGTTAATAATATTTTTTGAATACAAATGGCTATTATTAAACATTTGATTAAGTGCATGTTCCATACTAATTAAATTATTTCTCTCGTAAAAAACCACATCTGAATCAGAAAACAACTCATTAAACAATGGAGAATTAACACATATTATAGGTACACCCAGTGAACCCGCTTCAAGTACCACTAAAGGAAAACCTTCAGAATAAGAAGACATAACATAAACATCTAATAAATTTATTATAGAAATTGGATTATTTAGATGACCTAAAAAAATACACCTATCTAAAACATTTAGATTCTTGGCATCATTAATTAATTTATTTTCATCAGGACCTTGTCCAATGAAAACAGCAGCTAAATTTTGATTTAAGGTTAAAAATTTAATTATATCTTCGAACCCTTTTCTTTTGTTTAAAAAACCACAACCTCCAATAATTTTATATTTTTTTTTAGTTTCATTAATCAAATTATAAATTTCATTATGATCGTTGTCCGATTCTAGTTTATTAACACTCCTTCCATTATAAATTACAATTGAGCTATTATTAGTAAATTTTTTTATTTCATAATATTTTCTCATATTCTCAGATAAGAACACAACTAAATCTTTATTACTCCAAGTAGAAATCCAAATTCTAGAAAAAAATGCACTAATAAAAATGTTATATGTATATAATAACTCTTCATAAACATAATTGTGAACCGTAGTTAATACAGGACAAGATATTTTACTTTTAAAGATAAAAGTATAAAAATCAGGTTTAAATGAATGAGAATGCACTATGTCATAATCACTAAAACTAAAAGGTTTGTAAAATGATAGTTTGATGTAATTTACATTATCTAAACCCTCTAAAAAATGTGGATTCGAGCACTCAGTAAAATAAAATACATCTATTTTTTGAACCTTATTAACTAGAGATTTTATTAAATCAAAAGCTAAAACAACAGGTCCTTTCTTTTTTAAAGAGGGTAATAATATCGCTATACGCATCTATAATAATTCATTAATATTCGATAAATAAATAAATTTTTTATAAAACTGTTACTAAGTTAATTTGTTTTTATTTAACTATAAACCAATACTTAATTGAAAGAGAAATTTAGTCTTTTGAAAATAAACCTAACAACTTTATTTGCATCTAAGAAATAAATTACTCGATAAAAACAACCAACTAAATTATTAATTCTAGATTGTTTAATATTTGCAGAAAACTTAAGGCTTAAAATGTCATTATTTATCGATTTTAATAGTTTTTTATTTGGTTTATTTTCTTTTAAAAAAATATCCCAATTCTCTAGAGCGCTTTTACGTAAATTAATTTGATCAGAACTATAATTTTCATCGTGTATATAAGCAATATATAGAACTTTATTTAAATAAATAGGCTTTATACTATTATTATTTAAAAAAATTTTGAACCAAAAAAACCTGTCGTCTGCCCCTTTGTAACCTGCAGGTTCAGGGAATTTAATACCTGAAATTAGTTCTTTAGAAAAAACAACTTGACCAGGTGACCGAATAAAATCACTTCCAACTAGATTATTTACAGTTAGTTTTTGTTTCAAATAATAAAGCCTGTGTGTGTTATATTTATTATTTTTATAATGTACATTTCCATTAACCAAAATGAAATTATAAATACTTATTTGGGCAAATATCGAAGAATAAAAATTAGGCGTTATTGTGTCATCTTGATCTATTAAATGAATAAAATCACCGTTCGCAATTGACAAACCAAAATTTCTCGATTTTGCAACACCAATATTTTGACTGTTTTTTACAGTTATAACTTTAACATTATTTATTCCACTAAAACATTCTAATGTTATTTTATTTATAACATTATGTTCAGTATCCATTGAATCTACAATAGTAATGATTTCAAAATAAACAGCATTTAAATCACATTCTAAAATTGATTGTCTTACAGAAAAAATAAGCCTATGATAAAAATGTTCCCCATTGTAAAAAGGAATAATTACACTAATACTTTTATTCATTTCTGATTGTATTTACACTTAAAAATTCAATTATCATTAGATACACTATATACAAAACTGGTAATATGAAAACTATATTATTAAAAAAAGTAATTGTCATCATAGGATCTGAGTCTATAGAAGCTCCTCTACACATTAAATAAGTAAAAGTAGCTCCTCCAAAAATATCTGCTCTTAAAATATAAGGTAACTTGTTTCGAACAAAACTCAAAAAAACTCCTAAACAATAGGAAAAAAATATACTTCCAAAAAAACCATAATAAATCAATCCAAAAACATTGTGCCGTGCATTTGGACCCTGAAGCACATCACTAGGATGATGAATTTCCTTTAAAGTAATCCCAATTGCCTCAGGTAAATTAGACCAATCTTGAATTCTTAAAAGCCCAAAAGTATCATGTAAAAGTGCAGCAATCCATTGATTACTTGGTATTTTCAAATACACATTATTTGGATAGGCATACCAAAATATATCACCACTATGAACAAATCTAAGACATAAAGCAAAAAAAGGATTAAGGGTGTTATCACCTGCATTATCGGGATTTGATTGTACATAAATTATGAAAGTGGAAATTACAACAGAAAATAATATAATCCATTTTATGTTTTTTTTCATTAATTGAAAATAGACAAGATAATCACCCCCCTTTATTTGAGTAAAAATAATATAACACCAAAAAACACTAAAAACGATTAAAAAACTACTTTTACTCCCACTTAAAAAAAAAGTTATGAAAATTAATAATAGTATTATATATTTAGGAATTTCAGTAATTCTAAATTTATCAATTTTGATTACTAAAAAAAAAGCGTACAAACTAAAAATTGAAGAAACATCAGAAATTCTACCCAAAACTCCTGCTCCACCACCACTTGAAAATGTTTCCAATCTTGATTCCATAAATAACGGTATTCCTTTTAACTTGTATATAAAACACTGACTAATTATGTATACTGAGGAAAAA
>NZ_JBIKJY010000017.1:0-51820 GCF_044360715.1 Flavobacterium sp. | reverse complement strand
GTTTTAAAATTTTCCTTTTTTTTATTAGATATTTTCTGTTTAAAAGTAAATATCCCGAGAATAAAACTAAATTGAGTTAAATTATAACTCATAAACAAATAGAAGGATATATTAGAAGTAAAATACAATAAATAAACAACAGTTGAACAAAAAACTGAAGAAATAACTGCTAAAAAATAAGGGTCTAAAATTGACTTTACTAGAGATCGAAAAATTATATAATGTATGAAAACAGAAAAAAATAAAAGACTAATAAAAAGGCCAATATTATTTAAAGCTATATCATAAAATTCGTAATTATTCATAATAAACGGAGGGTTTTAGATATTTTACTCCTATAAATCCTGTATAAATAAATCCAATATGGAAAATTATTTTTAATAATTTCAAACCTATCCCTTTCAAAACAAAAATCTAAAATGTTAGAACCCGATGACCCTTCATCATTAAATAATGCTACAGTGATTGGCATATAGACAAATGAATAAGAAGAATTACCATATAATTTTAGGTTCAATTCATAATCTGCAAATATTTTATACTTGGTATCAAAACTATATTTGTTAAAAATTTCTCTAGGGTAAAAAATGCTTTGGTGACTAATGTTTCTAGTTGCAATTTTTAAAGCGCTAAACTTCCCATCATATATAACATTCCTTGTTTTAAATAGTACATTGCCATAATATATTTTATTCTTATCTATTAATTTACTACATATATTGTTTAAAACAGAATTGCTATATAACAAATCATCGCCCCCTAAAAAATACACATAGTCCCCTTTTGCTATCTTAATACCTTTATTCATAGCATCATAAATCCCTTTATCTGGTTCAGAAATCCATAATGTGATTTTATCTTGGTATTTTTTGATGATTTCTATTGTACCATCGGTCGATCCACCATCAATGATAATAAATTCAAAGTCTTCAAAATCTTGATTAATAACGCTGAGTATAGTTTCTTCTAAAGTTGCTACAGCATTATATACAACCGTTATAACAGATATTTTTGGCAACATTAATTTACTATTTTATTATCATTAAAAATGTTTAAAATTTCAGTTCCTAATTTCACTAGTGACTTATTGTTTTTTGCAATAAGCTCTTGGGGTGAATATTGTTTTTTTGGGCTTTCAAATACCATTTTCATTTTTTCTGCCAAATCTTCTGGAGAACCTGTTTTAAAAAAGGTTACTGTTTCGTCATCTAATTCCTTATTTACTGGGATATCAGATACAATTGATGGTATGCCAAAAGCAACGGATTCATAAACAGCACCTCCTCCAGGTCCGCCTTCGAACAAAGTCGGTTGTATTACCGCAACACTATTTTTTAATATCTGTAATTGGTCATTTTTAGGAATGTACCCAAGGATAAAAATTTTTTCGGCTAAACCAAACTCATTTATAAGGTCTTTTATTTCATCAAAATAATTTGGAAAACGACTATCATGAGTTTGTCCGGTACATACTAAACCAATGTTTTTATTTTCTAAGCCATCTAAAAACAACTTAAAACCTTTAATTGCTGTAAAATGGTCTTTATGTCGCCAAAATTGATTTGATATCACAAAGTAATTTTTTGGCAAATTATATTTGGCTAAATTAACATTAAGCTCAAAAAACGCTGGGTTTAACACCGGGCAAAAAGGAAGGCTTACTACTTTTGCTATGGTTTTGCCAATAAAATGCTTAATATCTATTTTAACAGCTTTAGCATTAACAATAACGGTTTGTGCGGTATTTAGCATTGCAGCAAATTCTTTGTCTCTGGATGTTAGCTCTGCGGCTGGGAAAAACTGTGGATAATATTTATGCTGAAAGTCATATAAGTAACCAACCCAAGGTATAGGAAAATTATTGGGCAGCGGCGCAAATGCTGGAATGATAAAGTCTATTTTATTTTTAATTACCTGTTCTTTTAAATCTTTATCTAAATCATTATAATGGCAAATTACTATATTGGGATCAACTTCCTTAAAAGCTTTTATAATTTGTGGAATGTCAATTTCTTTTTGTATTACAAATTTACTGTTAAAACAGTTATTAAGTGCAATCTTGACGATGTTTTTAAATTTGGTTTTAAATTTTAGTCGCTTGGGGATTAAAATATACAATTTAACTTTTTTCGTGTTTTCTTCTGTATTTAATGTAGAGAGCCCCTTAATTATTAGTCTAATAAAGTCGACGCCACCACCCCATTTAACGAAGTGCTCTGTTAATATACCAACACTATGCATTATTTGATTCTTTTAACTGGCATACCAACATAAGTTCCGGCTTCTTCAATAGTTTTGTTAACTAAAGCACTAGCGCCAATTATAGAGTTTGCAGTGATTTCTACTTTTTCAAGTATGGCTGCACCTGTACCAATAAAAACATTAGTAGAAATTATTACATTACCAGATATTTGAACCCCAGGTGAAATTGTTGAAAAACTACCAATTTCACATTCGTGTCCAACCGTAGAATTTATATTAAGGTGTACAAAATCTCCGATTTCTATTTCAGTAGTAATCAAATTACCTGGGCAAATAATAGAGCCTTTACCTACTTTAACCGAACGTTTATCATAGATTACACTAGGATGTATAACGGTGGGAAATAAAGTAGTTTCACAATTAATCTTATTGTATATCTTTTCCTTCAAAGCAGGATGACCAACAGCTATAATACAATTGTGAATTTTACTTTTATGAAATGTATTAAAGTATTGGTTTTCAGATATAATCTGGATACCATTAATACTATTTCCTGCCTGATATTCAGAATCATTTACTACAAAAGCATAAATATCTAACTTAATTTTCGAATTACTATTAGACTCGAATATATAAAATTCAACTTCTTTTGCAAAGCCCGAAGCACCAAATATAAAGGTTTTCATATGAAAAAAATTAATAATGAATGGTTAGATTTTATTATAATCAATTATTTATTGGCAAAGAAGTTCTTTATTTCATTACAAATAAATTCGATTTCTTCTTGTTGTAGGCCTGGGTAACTAGGTAAGTTAAGACCTCTCCATCCAATGTTTTCAGCAACAGGATGGCGCTGGTACTGTGAAGAATACATAGGCATGGTATGTACTGGATAAAATAAAGGTCTAGTTTCTATGCCTTGATTTTCTAGGTGTTCTCTTAATGCATTTCTTTCTTTGGCATCATTAGTTAATATTGAGCACATCCAATACGAATGATATACGTTTTCGCCTACTTGATCATGAAAAACTACGGGGGTATTAGTCAACAACGAACGATATGTATCGGCTACTCTTTTCTTTTCATTTAGTACTTGCTCAATGTTTTCCAGTTGAGCTAAACCTATAGCAGCACATATATTTGTCATTCTATAGTTGTAACCAATAACATCATGCCAATATTGCCTGTGTTTGGCCAAACCTTGTCCTTTAAAGTGTACTGAACGATCATGTAAAGTTTCATCATTTGTAACAACCATTCCTCCTTCACCAGTTGTAATGGTTTTATTACCAAAAAAACTGAAGGTAGATATATCGCCAAATGTACCAACATGCTTACCTTTATACATAGTTCCAATGGCTTCGGCGCAATCCTCTATTAAAAAAATATTATGTTTTTTGCAAATCTCTACTAATGAGTCCATATCACAAGGATGACCATATAAATGTACAGCCATTACTGCTTTTGTTTTAGAAGTAATTTTTCTTTCAACATCAGCAGGGTCTATTTGCCAAGTATCCGGTAAAGAATCTACAAAAACAGGCGTTGCACCTGTATATGCTATTGCATTTACTGAAGCTATGTAGGTTAACGTAGGTACGATTACCTCGTCTCCCTCGCTAATACCTAGAGCTAATAGTGCTAAATGAATTGCAACTGTACCGTTAGAAACTGTTGCAGCATGTTTTACACCAACATATTCTGCAAAAGAGCTCTCAAATTGATTTACAAACTTTCCTTTTGAAGAAATCCATGTTGAATCTAAACATTCATTGACATATTTTTTTTCATTGCCATTTAAAGATGGCTGATATACAGGTATTTTATACATAGTAGTAATATTTACTAATTATTTATTCCAAATTCCTTTGGCTTTATTATTTATAATTTTTTTATATTGAAAAAAACCTAAAAAAGCGCCAAAACTTAGACTAAGTGAATTAGCCAAAGGTATTGATATGATATCTAGGTGCAAAACTTTTATAAAAAATATTGAAAGAAATATATTGATTACACCTACTAAAGGAGCAAATATCATTTGTAATCTTATCTTACCAATACCGTTTAAAAAGTTAGAAAATATTGAGCTCCAATTCATTATCGCTATGTATAAACATAACCAAACCGAGAGACTAATTGAAATTTTTACCTCATCACCCACCCACATTCTAAAAAATGAAGCAGATACTGCTATCATCAATACTGACGCTAATATACTAGCTAGAAAAAATTTTATTAATTTTTGAATTGAACTTTTTATCCAAGAAATTTCATTTTTAAAATATGCTTCGTTGAATGCTGTCCAATATGGAGTAAGTACAATTGAAAAAACAATTGCTAAAATACTGTAATACTTATAAGCTACGTTAAAATTAGTTACTTCTTTTGGCTCAAAAAACTGGGCAATGATAATGTTGTCGGTTTGGAAGATTATTACAACAACAATCTGTAGAACAAAAAATTGCCAACCCAAGCTCAAAATACCTCTAGACTGCTTAAAATTTACTTTTTCAAATGAAGGTTTAACATTTTTAAAACTGGTGTTAAACAAAAATAAACTAGAAATAACACTTATTAAAAAGGGGATTAAAGAAAGGCAAATTGCTAATAAAACCACATTTGGCGCAGTAGTCTTTGTTAAAATCCAAACCGATAAGGTAATTCCTAAATTACTTAGAAAAAGCAAGAATGAACTAACTGCCACCATTTGAAATGCCGCTGCAACTACATTGATGATATCTGCAACAAATTTTAATAAAAATAAAATGGCAACAATGCTTACCATGTTACGTAATATATTTTCAGGTATAAAAGGAGAATTAAAAACAGATTGCCAATTTACAAGTTGATGAAATATCAGATAGATGCAAACTAAACCAATTGCTATTAAGCCAATTATTACGTAAGTTGTACTAACATACATTTTGCCTTGAGCATAGTTTTTTGCAGCTAAGCTTTCTGATAATTTGTTTTTTAAGCCATTTGAAATTCCAATATCGAGCATTGCAATCCAACCTACTAACGAAGATAAAGTTAACCAAACTCCATAGATATCTGGTTTAATATAATTTATCGTTAGTGGTACTAATATAAAAGACAAAAAAATGCTAGCTCCTCGAAAAAATAACGATAAGAAAGTATTCAAATTTGTTTTCTGAGTTCTATTAGAACTGTATTTTTTCAAATATCTACCTATCATTTAATTTAATTTAATCATCTGACAACCAGCTTGAAGAATGTATTATAACACCTAAGTAATCTACCAACTCTATCTTTAATTGATTACAAATTGGTACTTCTTGGATAGAGTTGTTGTTTTGGTCACCACCATTTACAATCTCAATATCTAACATTGCAATCCATCCTACTAAGAAATATAATACTATCGATTTACCCTGATCATCAGTTATGAGTAAAAATACTTTAAGTCCTTTAAGTTTACCTAAACCATCGATAATTTTATTTATAAAGCTATTAAAATATTTATTATTATTCAATTCTTATTTTTTTATAATTTCAATCCATTTTTCAATACTAATTAAAGGTTTCCATTCTAATAATTCTTCAGTGTCTGAAAAGAACTCTTCACTTGTAAATCGTTCGCCTCTCCTTTCTTCTATTAAAGTCCAATCACCGAACATTTGGGCTAATTCTATAATGGTTACGTTTTTCCCAGACCTTAAATGCCATTCATTATTTAAATTTTTATTTTCTATTGCAATTAAACCCGAAACAATATCTGTTACATGTGTAAAATCCCTTGATTGAGTTCCGGGTTTTACTACGGTCAATTTTTCATTGTTTTTAAATTGTCTCTCAAAAATAGCCACTACAGTTGCATAATTACCTTCATAAATTTGTTTCGGGCCGTATACATTAAAAAAGTAACTTATTTCATATTGTAACCCAAACCATGCATTGTAATTTTTAAGTAATTCTACCATTTTTGCTTTCATCCAAGCATAAGGAGATAAATTCTCATCTTTACCATTATTTCCAAATTTTGAAGAAGAAGCTGAATATATGATTTTAGCATTACATTTTTTCGCAAATTCAAATACTTTTGGGGTACCTCTCAAAATTGATTCAGAAACAAAATTTATATCATCAAATGAATGAACAATACGTGAATATTCTCCAAAATGATAAATTATATCAAAATCATTACTTTCAAAAATCTTATCTATTTCCCATGTAAATCCTTCCACATAATTAACACCATCTATATGATTTTCTTTTTTCCCGGTAAAATAACAATCTAACGAGGTTACTATATTATTTTTATCTTTTATTAATTCTTCAATTAAATTTGTCCCTACAAAACCAGCGCCACCAGTTACTAATATTTTCTTCATTATAATTTTTATTTTGTACCTATTCCATAATGTTCGAATCCTAATTCATTCAATTCTTTGGTATCATAAATATTTCTACCATCAAATACTATTGGATTTATTAATGCTATTTTAATTTTTTCAAAATTAGGGGACCTGAAATCAGCCCATTCGGTAACTATCAATAAGGCATCTGAATTTTCTAAAGCCTCATATTCAGTTTTGGAATATTCAATTATATCTCCAATACTATGTCTAGTCTCAGGCATTGCAATAGGATCATACGCTTTTACCTTACCTCCTGCGTTTAAAATTTTATCAATAATAACCAATGAGGGTGCTTCTCGCATATCATCTGTATTAGGTTTAAATGACAATCCCCAGATAGCAAAAGTTTTTCCTGCAATATTTCCTTGAAAACGATTCATCAATTTTTCAAATAAAACTGATTTTTGTTTTTCATTTACTGCTTCAACAGCTTCCAAAATTTGCATTTGATAACCATTTGAAGCAGCTGTTTTTATTAATGCTTTTACATCTTTAGGAAAACAAGAACCTCCGTATCCAATTCCTGGATAGATAAATTTATTTCCTATTCTAGCATCGCTGCCTATTCCTTTGCGAACCATATTGACATCAGCACCCACAATTTCACATAAATTAGCGATATCGTTCATGAAACTAATTTTTGTAGCCAACATACTATTAGCAGCATATTTAGTCATTTCCGCACTTGGTACGTCCATAAAAATAATGGGATGACCGTTTAATAAGAAAGGTTTGTATAATTTTCGCATAACCTCTTCTGCTTTCAGAGAGGAAACTCCCACCACAATACGATCGGGTTTTAAGAAATCATCAATGGCTGCACCTTCTTTTAAGAATTCGGGATTAGAAGCGACATCAAATGTAATATCCAATTGTCTTTTTTCTAATTCTTGTTGTATCGCCAATTGTACTTTTTCAGCAGTTCCTACTGGAACTGTGCTTTTGGTAACAATTACACCATAACTATTCATATGCTGTCCAATTTCTTGAGCTACACCAATAACGTATTTTAAATCAGCACTACCGTCTTCTCCTGGTGGTGTGCCTACCGCAATGAAAGCTACATCTGCTCCTTTGATACTCTCAGCTAAAGAAGTGGAAAATTGCAATCTTCCCTTTGATACATTTTTAGTTACCAAAGTTTCTAAACCTGGTTCAAAAATTGGGATTATTCCCTTATTTAAATTTTCTATTTTTGTGTGGTCAATATCCACACAGATTACGTCGATTCCAACCTCAGCAAAACAAGTCCCGGTAACTAAACCTACATAACCAGTTCCAACTACAACTATTTTCATTATTATTTTTTTTGCTTAATTAAAACTTCTTTTCTCAAACCACTACTTGAAAAACGATGATTACGTTTATTAAAATACAGTTCAATTCCGTTTTCTTCACAGAATGCTCTACCTGTAAATGTTTTATCTTTGTATTCTTCACCCACAATTCGCACATCAATTTTAAAGGCACGTAATATATCTTCTAAATCTTGTTCGGTAGCATAGGGTACAATCTCATCAACATGTTTACATGCTTTCAATTGTATGTATCGTTCCACAACTGTTTGAACGGGTTTGTTTTTTTCAGGGCGGTCAATCGTTGGATCTGTTTGTAAGCCACAAATTAAGTATTCGCATTTTCGCTTGGCTTCTTCGAGCATTTTTACATGTCCGGCATGTAATAAATCAAAAGCGCTAAAGGTAATTCCTACTTTCATATATTTATTTCAACAACCAACTTGATGATTGAATTTTGTCCCCTAACCCATCTAGTAATGTTATTCCTAATTTTTCACAAACTGGTACTTCGGGTATGGAGTTATTGTTTTGGTCGCCACCATTGGCAAAAGCCAATTGGTAGTCATGATGTAATAGTTCGTGTATATGTTGTATGGTAGCGCAAACGGTGCGGTCTTCGTCTATAGAAAGGAACACTTGGTCTACACTTTTAATGTTAGACACGATAAACACACGTTCGTCTTCTTGTTGAAACTCTTTACTGCCTTTCAAGGCACGTTGTTTGTCGTTATTGACAATTACAATAAGATATTCGCCTAATGCTTTGGCATTATTGAAGTATTCAATATGGCCTTTGTGGATGGGGTTGAAATACCCGGAGACTATGATGGCTTTTTTCATGTTTATATTAATTGCGGATTTGCAGATTTGCGGATATGCGGATTTGCGTTTATGCGAATTTGCAGATTTGCGAATTTGCGGATATGCGTATATGCAGATTTGCGGATGTGCAGATTTGCGGATTTGCAGATTTGCAGATAAACTAATTGGCACATTGTCTAATTGACTAATTGGCACATTAAAGACTTAACTCTTTAAAAATCCTTCTCACAATCAATCCTAAAATAGTTAAAAACCCAGCTAATATTCCGCCTAATACAATTCCTTTTGCTTTTCCGAATTTTTCCTTTGGTAATGGTAAAATGGGTTGGTCAATAACTTGTATTAATGGGGTTTCTTTACGAAGGGTTACTTTGGCTAACTCGGCTTGTTTTACGATTTCGGTTAAAATGGCGGTGTTGGCTTGCACGTCTACTTGTCGTCTGGCTGAGGGTACGCGTTTTACGTTTAGTGCTGGGTTGAGTCCGAACGTATTGTCGTTGGCTACGGCAACTCCGGTAATGGCACCATTAAGTTCCCCACGAATGGAATCCGTTTGACGTACTAAGATATCCATGTTTTCCTTCGCGCGTTTGCTTTTCGTTTCGATGTAAAAATCAGTAACCGTTTTGGTTAATGCTAAAGTAAATTGCTGTGCAAAGTATTCGTTAGTGCCTTTTAAAGTGATGGTTCCAATGGCTACTTTTTTATCTTTTTGGTCTACCGTTAAAGCGTTTTTAGATAAATCGTTATAAATTACTCCAAAAATACTGTCTTGAATTCTAGTGAATTTGGCTCTATCTGTATTAGGCAAGAATTTTATAACCTTCAACTTTGGCTTTTTTTCCCATTTTTCACGCCATTTTTTATCTTTGATGTACATTTCGGCCAAGGAAATGGTTTTGTTGTTTTGGGTTACAGGTGCTAATAAGGTTTGTTCTACCATGGCACGCGATTTGAAGAGCTCTATTAAGTTGGCTCCAGCAAAGGCTCCGCTGTTCCCACTTGCTCCGCCAATGTCGAATCCAAACGAACTGGCCAAACTTCCTAATCCACCTCCTGCGGCTTTTCCGTCTTCTAAGGCATAAGTTAGTGAGGCGGTATACACTGGTTTTTTATAAAACGAGTAGCCTAATCCTAATAAGGCTCCAATACTTCCTGCTAAAACAATCATTTTCCATTGAGAAAGAAGGTAGGTGTACCATTCTTTGGCTTTAAGCAAAAGTTCTTTTAGGGTGATTTCGTCGTTTGGTGTTTCCATATTTTTGGGTATTAGGTGAAAGGTTTATTTAATTGAAAATTGATAGTTGACAATTGATAATTATGAATTTTCACTTATTTAATCTGCTTTTTTTCTAATTTTTTTATTTTCACCGCAAAGTTCGCAAGGATTTCGCAAAGGACGCAGTGAATGGTTGGTTGTTATGTCTGTTGACTTCGAGTGCCTCAGTCAGCAGTCAGTTGGCTGATGTGCTATTTGTTGACTGAGGCTCTTGTTGTTGACTGAGGCTCTCGAAGGCAACAATTGATTTAATTATAATAAATAATGAATTGGCACATTGACTCATCGGCTAATTGACACATTGCCTATAATCTCCAATAATTTTTGAAGTCCTTTTTATTTAGGACGCCTTTGATGTCGTATAAATATACAGGTCCGTTGGATAATTTTTCGAAATCTGATGGTGTCATGTTGCGATAGGTTTTGTGCCCTACCGCTAAAACTATGCTGTCGTATTTTCCTATTGGGTTGGGTTGTAGACTTACATTATAATGTTCTTTCAATTCTAATGGGTTTGCATTTGGATCGATAACATCAACTGCAACAGAATAATCTTTTAATTCTTTGATTAAATCAATTACCTTTGAATTACGAATGTCAGATACTTCTTCTTTAAAGGTAATTCCCATCACCAACACACGGGATTTTCCTGGGTTTTTGTCTTGCTCGATAAGTGTTTGAACCACTTTTTTAGCAATAAACGTGGGAATAAAATCATTTACTCTTCGCCCTGCGGCAATGACTTGAGGGTCGATTCCGATTTTCTTCGCTTTGTGCATTAAATAAAACGGATCGACACTAATACAGTGGCCACCTACTAAACCTGGTTGGTATTTGTGAAAATTCCATTTTGTGCCTGCGGCTTCTATCACGGCTTGGGTATCAATGTTCATTTTATCGAATATGATGGCCAATTCGTTCATTAATGATATGTTGATGTCGCGTTGCGTGTTTTCTATTACTTTAGCTGCTTCTGCTACTTTTATTGTAGGGGCATGATGTAAACCTGCTTCGATAATGGAACCATATACGGCCGCAATTTTTTCAAGTGCTTCTGAACTGTTTCCTGAAACAATTTTCAAAATTTTAGTAACTGTTTTTACTTTGTCGCCCGGAACAATTCGTTCTGGACTGTAGCCAAAATCAAAATCGATTCCTGCTTTTAAACCACTGTGTTTTTCTAAAACGGGGACGCAATCTTCTTCTGTACAGCCAGGATAAACGGTTGATTCATATACTACAGTATCACCTTTTTTTAGTATTTTACCAATGCTTTTTGAAGCGCTTAATAAAGGATTAAGATTGGGCACTTTGTTTTTATCGATGTCGGTTGGTACTCCGATAATATGAAAATTGGCTTCTCGAGCTACTTCACTATCTGAGGTAAAAATAATGTTTGTGTTGGCAAACGCTTCGGCGCCTAACTCATTGGAAGGGTCGATGCCTTGCTTCATGAGTGCCACTCGTGATTCGTTGATGTCAAAACCAATAACTTTGAATTGCTTAGCAAATTCTAATGCTAAGGGCAATCCTACATAGCCAAGTCCTGTTACGGATAGTATGATGTTATTTTCGGGTTTCAAGGTTTTAGTTTGGTGTTAGTTTATCAGTTGACTTCGAGAGCCTCAGTCACCTGTTAGTTTACTTTGAGTGTTTTTTCAGTTATTCGTTGACTTCGAGTGCCTCAGTCAACGGATATAGTTAAAATTTGGTTACTAATTACTTTTTTCAATGACTTATCGGCTAATTGGCACATCGACTAATTGACTCATTAATTTCACAGCTTCGCCTGGTCAGTCCCATAATTGGGCTAACTGGCGGGTATTGAAAACCGAATTTGGTCTTCTTATTCTTGTTCGAAAACTAATAAACCATCGCCTTCATACTGTTTTGTGGTATGAAAAGTGATGGTTTTTTGAATTTCGTTTTCTATTTTTTCTTTTAATTGCTCTAAGTACTGCTGATGGATTATTCCTCCTTCAATAACTACTTCTAACAAACCCGAATCAATTCCTTTAGCGTAATCGCCAATCAAAAACACACGATGCACTTCTCCCATTCTACTCACGACTGCCTCTATAATGTCGTCTAAACCAATGTGTTTGCGAACAATTTGTTGCAATAATGAGAAATACGGATGTTGTTTGTTTGCGCGATAGAACACTTTAGATTCTTGCTCCTCACGAAGAATATAGCCTGCCTCAGAAAGGTTATTTAGCTCTTTTCGGATGGCATTAGTGTTCTCATGCATTTCTGTAGCCAAACCTCTTAAATACCCTTCATTAGCAGCATTAATGAAAAATTTCACCAGCAAGCGCAAACGGGTTTTTGAAGTTATTAAATTGGCTAACACAAATTTTATTTTTGAATAACAAAAGTACTCTTATTTTTAATACTAAAAAAGTTTTTTCTAAAAATTAGATTCTTTTTTTAAATGATTGTTTATTTTTTGTTGGGTTTTTATGCTTTTATTGAATTTATTTACATTTTGCTTTAATACATTTTTGTCTTCAATAGATAGCCTAATTTTTTTTATGGCTTGACTTTTGAAGGTTACTTTTAGATAATAGTTACGGTACCATTTTTTAGTAGCGCCAATTCGTTTTAAAAAATAATTATCTTTAAACTCAATTGCTGTTTTACTGATGGTTGGCCATAGTGGAATTGGTATATATTTTTTAAATATAACAAATACTTCTTCTTCTATCATTTTGTAAAATTGTGTAGTTTTAATTCTACAAAAATATTAAAAAAAAGAATGCCATTTCGGTTATGTTAGGCCATCTTTAGCCCATCTATGTTGTGTTTTATCATCTAAATCAACAAAACAACAGCAATTAACTTCAAATCAATATATTAAATGTTTTAGGAATGTGTTGTTTTCGTATAAAAAATTGTATTTTTGTCTTTATAGCGACAAAATATGACACATCAAACTAAAACAAACAGATTACGACTCGTTTATACTACATTAAAAATCCGGCCTTTTTCATTAAATGAATTAACTGTACTTTATGCGTCCTCGGGATATTTGAAAAGTAGGCGGCAAATTCAACGCGATTTGAAAGAAGTGGAGCTATTTTTTCAAGAAAAGGAAAGCATAAAGACCTTTTATGTATTAAAAGAAAAGTATTTTCATATTCAAAGCACATTGCCATCATTTGATGATTCCAATGAAGGTAATGCACTCCATTGTACAAGTTTTAATTTGCCGAAATCTAAGCCTGTTGAATCTTCAAAAAGAGCACTAATAAATGAAGCGATTTCCAAAAATAATATGTTGTTTATTCATGATTTAAAAAACGATGAAACAGGTGATAATTTTTCATTCAGCTCTAAGAAAATTCAAATTATTCCGGTATTAATGATTTTTCACAGAAACAATTATTACATTGGTGGCTATAATGTATCTCAAAACCAAGTCGTGATATATGGTATTCGTCAAATGGAAGGGATTACCATTCTTACCGAACCATGTAAAACCCAAGATTATTATAATTTAGTACGTAAAGAATTGGATTCAAGATTTGGTGTTACCAAAAATATTAATTCCAACATGTATACTATACAAATAGAAATTTCAAACGTATTGAGCGAATTTATTCAAAATCATACCTGGCATCATTCTCAGCAATTTGAAAAGAAAAAAGGAAAAACACTTTTAACTTTAACGTGTGGCATTAACAGAGAGCTTTTGGGCTGGTTATTACAGTGGATGTATAATATTAAAATTATTGAGCCGAAAATTTTAAGAACGTATTATGAAAAAGCCATAAAAGAAGTAATGGCTGTTCATAATGATAAGAAATCATTAGTTTATAAAAATATTTTTGAAACTACTGAGATGAATTGAATGCAAAAATTGCACATTTGACCTCAAAACAGAACACGATGCTTGTTTAGCAATTTTTTAAAACGTTGTTTTTTTCATACCTTTGCCACATAAATTTAATTCTTATATTATGAAGCGCATTTTTCTTGTTAGTTGTTTTACTTTGTTTACCCTTTTTTCTTTTGGACAAGAGTTTTTAAAAGGAAAGGATTTAAGTCAAATTAAAGCGGCACAATTTAGTGAAGCAGAGATTGCTCAAATTGGAAAAGAACTGAAAGCCAATCAAATGACTTTAGAACAAGCAGAACCTTTAGCGCTTGCAAAAGGAATGTCGGCTACTGAATTTACACTTTTAAAAACGAGAATTGAAAAGGCCAATTCAAATATTACTACTGAGAAAAAGAAAAAGAAAAACCCGCTAAAAACCATAGTAAAGGACACATTGCTTGTTAAAAATGATACTTTAACCGTTTTTGGTTCGGAGTTGTTTCGATCAAAAAATTTATCCTTTGAGCCCAATCAAAATATGCCGGCTTCTTCAAATTATATTTTAGGCCCCGGAGATGAATTAGATATTAGTGTATATGGGGTGCAGCAATTTAACTATTCTGGTACTATTTCTAAAAACGGCACGATTAACATTCCAAATGTTGGCGAAGTCTTTTTAAGCGGCCTTGCTTTTGAAGCTGCGAAAAATAAATTACAAAAACAAATTGGAAAAATATATAGCACGCTTGCTGGTAAGGGCAGTAAATTATCGGTTAGTGTCTCTAATTACCGAACCATTTCAGTAACTATTATTGGCGCCCTACAATCTGGAAACTACCAATTAAGTTCTATGAGTTCGTTATATAACGCATTGCACGTGGCTGGAGGCCCAAGCGACATAGGAAGTTATAGAAAAATTGAATTGATTAGAAATAATAAAATTATTCGCACAATAGATTTGTACCGTTTTTTAACAAAAGGGGATCAAAGTGATAATATTTCGCTTACAGATAATGACGTTATTCGTATTCCAAGTTATGAAGCCCGAGTTACGTTAGAAGGTGAAATAAAACGCCCTGGAATTTTTGAATTGGTGGCAGGTGAAAATTTAAAACAAATTATTTCATATGCTTCTGGATTTACAGAAAACGCTTATAAAAATAGAATTTTAGTAAAACAAAAAACCAATTCTGAATTAAAAGTAACCGATTTAAATGAATTGACTTTTGCTTCGTATCTTCCTCAAGCTGGCGATATGATAAGTGTCGATAAAATTTTAGATCGATATGAAAATCGTGTACAAATAAAAGGAGCAGTATATCGTCCGGGAGAATATAGTCTTCCAACCAGTGGCAGTATGACTATTAAAGATTTGTTGAAAAAAGCAGACGGCGTAACTGAAAATGTGTTTTTAGAAAAGGCTTCTTTAATCCGTCAGAAAAGCGATTTAACAAAAGAATACATCAGTTTTAATTTACAAAGCGCACTTAACGGAGAAGAAACTGCAAATATGACGCTTCAAAAAGAAGATGTAATTGTAGTTTTTTACAATCAAGAATTGTTAGATAGCTATAAGTTGTCTATAACTGGAGAGGTTCGTAAACAAGGAGACTTTACTTATGTTTCTGGAATGAGTTTGTATGATTTATTATTAGAATCTGAATTTTTTACTGATTTAGCAGCTAGTAATGTTACGGTATTTAGAAATAAAAAGGATGTTGTTTTTAACCCAAATGATAAAGAAAAAATAATCACTTTTAATCTTACGATTGATCCTAAAAACCCAAAACAAGCGGCCACATTTTTAATGGAACCACAAGATCAGGTAGTAGTTAGACGAATTGTAACCTTTGAAACCCCTCAAATGGTAAATGTTTCAGGTGAGGTTTTATACCCAGGAGGTTATGCAATCATAAAAAAGGACGAGCGTGTTTTAGATTTTATCAAGAGAGCAGGAGAAACTACTGATGAAGCAGATATTGAAGCTATCAACGTGATAAGAAATCAGTTAGTTATTCCAATTGATTGGAAATTAATATCTAAGAAACCAAATAGCACGAGCAATTTAATTATCCAAGTTAATGATTCTATCCGAATTCCCAATAAGAAGTCAACCGTACTTATTTCTGGTGGGGTAATGTTTGAAACGGAAGTGCCTTATCGAAATGGGAAAAATGTTAAATATTATATTAAAAATGCAGGTGGTGCTGCCGAAAAGGGTTGGATGAAAAAAGTATATGTAGTGCACGCTAATGGTTCGGCAAGTGCATCAGGTTCTTTTTTTGGAATTAGAAAATACCCGAAAGTTTTTGCAGGTAGTAAAATTATTGTACCTGAAAAACCTGAAAAAACAAAAATGAGCACAGGAGAAATTGTTGGGATAGCTAGTATATTAACAAGTTTAGCCGGAATTTTGTTAGCCGTATTAAAATAAGAAATTTTGCTATATATTAAAAAGGGGATTTATATAAATAAATCCCCTTTTTTGTTTGAATATTGTTGTTTGTAGCGCTATTATATCTTTATTGAGTCGTAATACTCAATTGTTTTTAGTACTGCGGTTTCTGTATCAAAAGGCATTTTATTAATCTCCAGCGCTACTTTTACTTTATTCCCATTAATGATTCTTGATTGAGAAATTTCTAAAAGTTTTTTAGAATTAAAATCCCATTTGAAAATGTCGCCAATTTTTGCAACAAGATTTAATGGTCCTTTAGGCACTTTAATAATTTTGGCTTTTTTGTCGAAAACATCAGCAATCCAATTAACCAATTGTGTAGTTATTATTGGCTCGTTATCTGCAACATTATAAATTCCTGAATTCACCATTGTTTTTTCAGAAATTTGAGCGATAATTTCCGTCAGGTTATCAATATAGCAAAACGATTGTTTCGTGTCAAAAACACCAAAAAACCAAGGAAACTTTTTACAAAAACTAAATGTATCGTGTAGCGTGCTTTTAGTTTCTCTCCCATAAACCGGAGCTACACGTAATATAATGGCTCTTTTTCCTTCAGGTAAAACTTGCTTCGATATAAACTGTTCCGCATCAAATTTAGATTGAAGAAAAGGATTTGTAGGATTTACTTTGGCTTTTTCTGTTACTTCCGAAATTTGTTTGTCAATTAATTCCGTAGTGCTTAAAAAGATGAACGTTTTAGCATTTGAACTTAAAAAATATCTAAATAATTTGGTTGTTAATTCGGTATTAACTCTAAAATATTCTTCGTCAAAAGCGCTGTCTTGCGGATTTAAATTTATTGCCGCTAAATGGATGATTGTTTCCGTTTCTAAAGGCATCATTTTGTGCCAATTTTGAAATCGGAGCGAAATAGATTTGTTTTTTTTAGATTTTGAATTAAAATATTTAGTAAGGTTTTGTCCGATATATCCAGTAGTCCCTGTTAATACAATTAGGCTCATAATTAATTTTTCATTAAGAGCGCTAAAATACAAATAAAATAAATTAAAATTTAATTTTAGTGGTAAATTAATTTTCTTCTTTTTCTATAAAATTCTGTTTATCAGTAATTTATATTTAAAATTATCAAAGAATATTAAGGTGTATTTAATATAATAATACAATTATAAATTTAAGAAAAGAAAAGAATTTTAAAGGTCCAAAACCAATCGGATTCCTAACGATTTTAGTATTAAAGTTACTTTGTTTGTTGATACTTTATCCACTATAGCTTTTTGATTTTTAAATGGCCCTTCATTAATTTGAATTTCCGTATTGGGCGTCCAGGTTTCTATAGCTACTTTAACTACAGGCGCTGCCAATTGTGTTTTTAAGGCCTCTATTTCTGAAGGTTTAATTATTGCGGGTTTGCCCAACCAAAAAACGTATTGTACCACGCCATTTATTTGAAAAACGTCTTTTCTATTGGCTTCTGCAATTTTTACAAATATATAAGAAGGAATCAATGGGGTTTCAACCATTTTTTTTCGATCAGACCATTGTTTGAGGGTGGTTACTATCGGACAATATACCTCTATACCAATAGCAGCAAGGTTTTCAGCCACCTTTTTTTCATTACGTGGTTTTGTATATATAGCGTACCATTCCATTTTATAGAGATTTAATATAAAAAAGCACCTTACTGATGCTTTTGATTTTTTTTGACACCGCAAAGATACAGATTAACTGAAAAAATCAAGAACAATTTTAATTGTTGTTGTTAATTGTCCGTTAAATTATATGTAAATAACGCTATCTTTATCAATAATTAGGAAATACTTTTTATTTTTATAAAAAATATCGAAAATGTCTATTCATAAATCATCTATTATTGCCGGCACAATGAATTGGGGCAAATGGGGAAGAAAATTTAACATTTCTGCTATTCAAGAACGTATCGAAACTTTCTTAACTGAAGATATAACCACTTTTGACCACGCTGATATTTATGGCGGTTACACCACAGAGGCTGATTTTGGAACTGCTTGGGCTGAAATGAATATTGATAGAAAAGAAGTAAAATTTATCACTAAATGTGGTATAAAATATGTTTGTGAGGAACGAGAGTATAGCATTAAACATTATGATTATACAAAAGAACATGTTATTTGGAGCGTAGAAAATTCATTAAAGAATTTACAAACCGAATATATTGATGTGCTGCTTTTACACAGACCGAGTCCGCTTATGGAAACTGAAGTAATTGCTGAAGCCATTACTGAGCTTAAAAATTCTGGAAAAATACGCGATTTTGGTTTGTCTAACTTTACGCCTTCACAAACCGATTTAATTAAAAAATATAATTCCGTAGCCTGTAATCAAATTCAGTTTTCCGCTTTGCATTTAGAACCTATGTTAAATGGCGAATTGGATTATATGTCGCTTCATAATATTCAACCCATGGCTTGGAATCCGCTAGGGTCTTTTTATAAAGAAGCTATTCCGCAAACCATTCGATTACGAGATTTGCTTCAAAAATTAACTGAAAAATATGGCGTTTCTGATGATTTGTTGCTTTTGGCTTGGGTTTTAAAACATCCTGCAAAGATTCAACCAGTAGTTGGAACCACACAAATGGATCGTATAAAAAACTTGAAAAAATTACACGGTTTTGAGTTGGAATTAGAAGATTGGTTTGCGATTTGGACTGAAAGTATTGGGACTAAAATTCCTTAAAAAATTAAACCATTAAGAAATTAAGTTTAATTAAGTCTAAATGGCGCTTAATTTCTTAATGGTAAAAAGTTAAAATGTTTATTAACTATTATAATATTTAAAAAGTGTTTTTTACATTTTCAAATTGAACGATATCAAAGAAGAATAAAATTTATTATAAAAAAAATCTTCTCCCTAAATTTATAAATATTCAGATTGATAACCATATTAATTTCATCATATAAAAATGATTAATAAACGGCTTTTAGTTAAGAATTTATTGGCTCATAATAACGAAAATAGTTTTTATGATAAAAAACGCCAATTAAATTTGCATACCAAAGAAGGAAAAGGAAAGTTTTTAAAACATATATGCGCCTTATCCAATTCCAACCCGTTTAATAATTCCTATATTGTAGTTGGTGTTGAAGATGATAATAATGAAATAGTTGGCGATGATTTTTTTGATGATAGCCGAATTCAAAATCTTGTAAATGCTTATTTGGAAAATCCTCCTAAAATTACTTATGACAACATCTCTTTCCCAAATTTACCAAAAGAAAGAGTGGTTGGTTTGGTTACAATTAAACCGAAAAATAAAATCTCTTTTTTTAAAAAAAATATTTACACGATTTTAATTAATAGTACTTTTATAAGAATAGGAAGTAACACCGTTCCTACTGAAGAAAAAATTGCGGTTTCAAAATCAAATGTAGCCACAGTTATTAGTATTGAAAATAATTCAAGAAATAGTATAGCGCTCACCCTTGAAAGTGTATTGGATTTTATTACAGTCAGACACAAAGATTTAGATAATCAATATCAAGTGTTTAAAGAGAATTTTGTGGTATGTTGGGCTGGAAAAAAACATATAGTTCGAAATGAAACGTATTATTCGCGAGTCGCTATTGAACTGATGAACGAACAAATTAAGCTATTTTATTCCAACCAAGATGAAGTAATTATTCAATATGATGATGATCGATTTACAATTACAGAATATGTAAAACTAGGTTTAAATGATGCCACTAGTTATTATCCATTAGAACGGTTAACCTTTTCTTTTTATGATAACGGCTATTATAAAATGCAAACCGAAATGCTTTTTGAACCACCGCAATACAATAAAAAACTACTTTTTCATATTTACAATTCTGTTAAGAACACCCTCGAGAAATTAGAAAAAAACAAAGCGGTTGTAGAAGAAGATGTTTTAAGAATTGCACCCACATTAATGATTTGTTATTTGAACGGATTTACAGATGCCAAACAAAAACTAATTGATGCCAAAAGTGTATTAAAAGCGTATCAAAATTCAATGGCTTTCTTAAGTTTTAAACATAGTTTGAGAATTTTAAGAAAGATGAAATACAATTAATCTTTCTCGCTCAAAAATTCTATATCTTCCACTAATTGAGTAAGGTTTTTTTCGCCTTTAACGGTTTTATCGATATTTAATCCGTTGTAAAACCCTCTAATTCTGCCTTTTTGATCTACTAAAACAAAATTTTCGGTATGCACCATATCGTACATTTCTTCAGGTTTACCTGTTTTTACAACCAAATACGATTGACGTGCAATTTTATAAATTTCTTTCTGATTTCCTGTAACTAAATTCCATTTTTCATCTATAACTCCTTTTTCTTTGGCGTATTTTTTCAATACCTCAACCGTGTCTTCATCTGGAAAAACAGAATGAGAAAGCAGTTTCACTTTCGGATTGTCTTTGATTTTGTTTTGCAACCAAACCATATTGTCGGTCATTTTTGGACAAATGGTTTGACAAGTCGTAAAAAAGAAATCCGCTACATAAATTTTACCGTAATAATCTTTATTTGTAATCTTTTTTCCGTTTTGATTGGTAAACGCAAATGGCGCTATTTTATGTTTGTAACCAATATGTTGCACCAATGAATCTACCAATTCCGGATTTACATCTCGAGGTGTAATTACGGGAAGCGTTTTTTGGTTTAATAATGTGTAAATGGATATAAAAATTACAACAAGTAACCCCAAAAAAAAGATGGATAGTTTTTTATATTTGAACATTTGAAGGCTATTTTTTTTACAAAAATAACACTATTTTTAATTATACAGAATGTATTTAAAGGTTCAATTTTAAAATAATTCTAGTTTTTTTAATAAATTTGTAATTCACATAACAATAAAAACCAACCTTTTAAAAAATTATAAAATGAAAAACAAAACCATACAAGCTAGTGTAGCAATTGCCTTAGTTGTGTTTTTTCAAAGTTGCTCTGTCACAATTGGAAAAGATGGACAACCAGGAAAAGACGGCTTATCTGGTGATGCCCTAGCGGCAAAATCAGAAAAATTCGGAATTCGTACCGAGTTTATGGATACTTCTGTAACGCCAAACGAAGATTTTTTTAGATATGTAAACGGAACTTGGTTGGATAAAACCGAAATTCCAGCCGACAGAACACGTTGGGGAAGTTTTGACGAGTTAAGAAAAAATACGGATGATGATGTAATGACTATTTTAAACGAAGCCGTTGCAAATAAAAACTTAGACCCAAAATCGGATCAAGCAAAAGCTGTAAATTTATACAAATCGATTTTAGATACCGTTTCTAGAAATAAATTAGGTATCACGCCTATTCAACCTTATTTAGAAAAAATAAATGCAGTAAAAAACAGCACTGATTTAATGAATCTTTTAGTTGAAACCAAAGCCGATGCTGGTTTAGGGTTTTTTGGTGCGTTTGTAGGTGCCGATGCTAAAAACAGCAACAAAAATGTAGTATATGTAGGAACTGGAAGTTTAGGTTTGCCTGATAAAGACTATTATATGTCTGACAAGCCTGACACGAAAGAAAAAAGAGAAAAGTACGTGTTACACATTGCTAAAATGTTTGGCTATTTAGGTATGGATCCAAAAACTGCTTCTGAAAAAGCAGCAAGGGTTTTGGCTTTCGAAATCTCTTTATCTGAACCAACTTTAGACCGAGTAGAAAGACGTGACCGCCGTAAAACATACAATCCGATGTCGGTTGCCGATTTACAAAAAATAGCGCCAAGCAACAATTGGTCTGCGTATTTTGAAAAATCTGGATTTAGTAAATTGGATTCTGTTGTGGTGTCTCAACCGAAATACTTAACCAAATTAGATGCTATTTTAAAAGAAAATAAAGTAGATGATTGGAAAGCGTATATGACTTGGACGCTTTTACGTTCAAATGCTGATGAATTAACGACCGAAATTGAAAAAACAGATTGGGATTTTTACAGCAAAACCTTATCTGGAGCTGTAAAACAAAGACCTGCTACGGAAAGAGCGTTAGCAACTGTAAACGGTGTTTTGGGTGAAGCTTTAGGAAAATTATATATTGAGAAAAAATTTCCCGCTGCAGCGAAAACAAAAGCAGAAGCTATGATTGCTAATGTGTTTAAAGCGTACGAAAATCGTATCAATAATTTACCTTGGATGACGCCTGCAACACGAGCAAATGCTATTGTAAAACTTAAAAAATTTAGAGTAAAAATTGGATATCCTGACACCTGGAAAGATTATAGTGCTTTACAAATAAAAAGTCCCGAACAAGGCGGAACACTTCACGAAAATTCTTTGGCCATCAGCCGTTGGAGTGCCAAAGAAAACGTTTCAAAACTTGGAAAACCAGTCAATAAAGAAGAATGGGGTATGTCGCCTCAAACGGTAAACGCTTATTATAGCCCAACCAATAACGAAATTGTGTTCCCTGCTGCTATCTTACAACCGCCTTTTTACGATTACAGAGCAGATGAAGCCGTAAACTATGGTGGAATTGGAGGCGTAATTGGTCACGAAATTTCTCACGGATTTGACGATTCAGGTTCAAGATACAACGCAGAAGGAAACTTAATTAACTGGTGGAGCGATGAAGATTTAAAACAATTTACCACGTTAGGAACGGCTTTAGCGGATCAGTATTCTGCTTTACAACCCTTGCCAGGAATTTATGTAGATGGTAAATTTACATTAGGAGAAAATATTGGCGATTTAGGTGGTGTAAACGCAGCGTATGACGGATTGCAAATTTACCTGAAAGAAAAAGGAAACCCTGGATTAATTGATGGTTTTACACCTGAACAACGTTTTTTCCTTTCTTGGTCTACCATTTGGAGAAGTAAAATGCGTGATGAAGCTATTAAAAACCAGGTAAAAACAGATACACACTCGCCAGGTCAATACAGAGCCTATGTGCCGCTTCAAAATATTGAATCTTTTTACAAGGCATTTAGTATAAAAGCAGGCGACAAAATGTATATTGCTCCAGAAAAAAGAGTTAAAATTTGGTAACAAGAAACTAAATTTTGTTCATCTGGACTTGTTTCAGTTTTTAAAAAAAGAAAAACCTGAAATTCTGAACTACATTTAGAATGACAGGTTTTTCTTTTTATACCGTTTCCTTTTTTATACATTTGCCTTATGCAATTTTCTTATCCAAATAACGAAAAACTAAAAAGCCATAAAACAATTGAACGGTTGTTTTCTGAAGGAAAATCGATATCTAAATATCCGTTACGGCTGGTTTTTATAGAAAATACGGATGAAAACAATTTGGAAAAAGTACTAATGGGCGTTTCCGTTTCTAAAAAATATTTTAAAAGAGCGGTTGACCGAAATTATTTTAAAAGAGTACTTAGAGAATGTTATCGATTAAATCAAAACCTATTGAAAGATAACCTTCAAAAGCCTTATGCTTTTATGTTTTTTTATCAAACCAAAGAAAAGTTATCGTATCAAGAAATTGAAGAAAAAACCAAACAATTGTTTCAAAAATTTAGTGAAACCATAAAGTAAATTAAAAACAACCGCTTGTTTTCAAAGATTTTAATTAAATTAGTAAAAATATTATTCCATAAATTATGAGTTTTTTAAACAAAAAAAAGGTGCTTATTCCCACGCTTGTAGCGGGATTTCTATTTGTAGCCGTAAGTTTTCAAAACGATTTTTTTGCCTTAGCCAAACAAATTGAAATTTTTACGAATCTGTACAAAATTGTCAACCAAAATTATGTAGACGAAACCAATCCAGGCAACTTAATGGATGTGGCTATAAAAAGTATGCTAAGTGAATTGGATCCATATACCGTATACTTTGATGAGCAAGATGTGCTTAAATTTAAAATAAATAATACGGGTGAATATACCGGAATTGGCGCCATTATAACGCGAAAAGATGATAAAATAATCTTAAAAGAAGTATACGAAAATATGCCCGCCGATAAAGGCGGTTTTAAAGCTGGTGATGTTATTACCCAAATTGGAGATGTGTCACTTAAAGATTTTAAAGAAGATGCTTCTCAGTTGCTTAAAGGTGCTAAAAACACTAAAATTGACATCGTATATTTCCGTCAAGGTGTTGAGAAAAAAGGTCAAATTATTTTAGATGAAGTAGAAATAAAAGCCGTTCCTTATTATAAATTATTAAGCGACAAAACAGGTTATATTGTGCTTCAAAAATTTAACGAAAAAGCTTCTGCAGAAACAAAAGCGGCTTTATTGGCTTTAAAAGAACAAGGTGCCACAAAAATTATTTTAGATTTACGAGACAATCCTGGCGGGTTACTTCACGAAGCGGTTAATATTTGTAATTTATTTGTGCCAAAAGAAGAAATTATAACCACAACAAAATCGCAAAACAAAACACATAATCATATTTATAAAACGAAGAACGAACCCGTTGATACTGAAATTCCATTAGCGATTATTGTAAATGACCGAAGTGCTTCTGCTTCAGAAATTATTTCGGGTGCATTGCAAGATTTAGACCGAGCAGTAATTGTAGGAAATAGAAGTTTTGGAAAAGGATTGGTACAACGTCCGTTTAATTTAACGTATGGCACACAGGTAAAAGTTACTATTTCAAAATATTATACGCCTTCTGGTCGTTGTATACAAGCAACTGATTACAGTAAAAAAGACGCCAATGGAAAGGCTATAAAAACAGCTGAAAAAGAATATAACGCTTTTAAAACTAAAGGCGGAAGAATTGTTTACGATGGCGGAGGAGTTTTACCAGATGTAGAAATTGCAGATATGAAAAAAAGCGCCACCAGTTTAAGTATTGCAAACTCAGATGCTGTTTTTGAATTTGCAAACGTATTGTATTACAGAAACCCGACTGCAAAAAACAGTACTGGAATTACTGATGCTGAGTTTAACGAGTTTAAAGCGTTTCTAAAAAAAGAAAAAGTAGAAATAAATAGCAACACAGATAAATCTTTAAAAACGTTATTAGAAGCTGCAAAAAAGGATAAAATTGATGCCGACTTACAACTTGAAATCAAACAATTGGAAGCCGCCATTGAAAAAACAAAAGACAAAGAATTAGATAAAAACAAAGAAGAAATTAAGCGTCTTCTTTTACAAGAATTATTATTACGTTATGGCTATCGTAACGCGTTTTACGATTATGTTTCTACTAAATATTCGGACGTGCTAAAAGCCCAACAAATATTAAATAATCCAACAGAATACAAACAAATATTAAAAAAATAAAATGAAGAAAATAGTCGTATTTCTATTTTTAACTGCTTCTTTTCTTGGGTTTTCTCAAGAAGAAACGGTGCATTCTATTTATTTTGATACCGATGTGCGTGAAATAAAACCTTTACAAGCAGAAGCGGTAGTTTATTTTTTAAGTTTGATTGATACCACGCGACTTCAAAGTGTTTCTATTTATGGCTACTGTGATGACGTGGGGAAAATTAATTACAATTACAAATTATCACAAGACCGCGCCAATAGTGTCAAGAAAATGTTGGTGAGTAAAGGGGTTAAATATAAAATTATTGTAAAAATAGAAGGAAAGGGAAAGGTACTTATTGATGAAGATTTAGAAGAAGATATTCCTGAGGCCAGAGCTAAAAACCGTCGTGTAGATGTGGTTTTAAACTTTAAACCTTTAGTGGTGGAAGAGTTAAATATTCCTGGTTTGTATAAAACCATTAGAAAAAATGCCTTAGTAGGCGATCGGGTATATTTAGACAAATTACTTTTTGATAGTGGCAGCAGCAGACTTAAACAAAGCGCTATAAAACAACTCGAAACAATAGTTGTTTTGTTAAAAAGATATCCCAACATTCAAATTGAAATTCAAGGTCACGTATGCTGTACGCCTCCGCCTCATAAAGATGCCGTTGACTTAGAGACACGAAAAAGAGAACTATCCAAAAACAGAGCAGAAAGAGTTTATAAATTTCTTCATAGTCGAGGTATTGGTAAAGTTCGTATGACTTTTAAAGGATATGGAAATACGCAGCCCATAGGTAAAGATGAGCAATTTGACAGAAGAGTGGAATTGGTTATTACGAAGATTTAATCCGAATTTTTACTATACCTTTTTCATTTCAATGTGCGGAATGTCGTCTTCCAAATAACTTTCGCCAACTACAAAAAAACCGTGACTTTCGTAGAATTTTTGCAAATATAATTGGGCAGATATAGTAATTTTTGTTTCCTGAAAAAGTATTTTAATCGCATCTATAGAAACGCGCATCAACTCGTGACCCCATTTTTTATCGCGGTGCGATTCTTTTAAAATTACCCGACCAATTGAGCTGTATTCAAAATAATCTTTCGGTTTAAAAAGTCGTGAACACGCCACTAAAACTCCGTCAGAATACCCTAAAATATGAATGGCTTTTTGGTCTTTCCCATCAATGTCTTGATATACGCAATTTTGCTCCACTACAAACACTTCTGAGCGCAATTGCAACAATGCATATAACTCGTCAGTAGTTAATTCGTGAAACGGCTTTATTTTAAATTGAATCATTTTATTAATTTGAAAGACAAAACTAAACCATTTTACGAGTTGAAACAAAAAACCTTTGTGAAAGTTTATTAAAAATAACACTTTCACAAAGGTTTAAATTATATAAAAAATAAAGGTTTATCCTTGTATTTTCAGTTTCATTCCAGGTTGAATATTATCTGTTTTCAGATCGTTTTTCTTTTTTAAATCGTCAGCCGTTAAATTCGGAAACTTTTTAGTGATTGAAAAAATAGAATCTCCTTTTTGTACGATGTAATAATCTTCATTGATTTCAATTTTGCTTTTCGCAGAAGAATATTTGTTTTCCGTTGGTTTTTCGGTGTTTTCAGCAACTGCATTTTCAACTACTGGTTCAATGATTTCGGTTTTCGGTTTCGGTTTTTTGACGACTTCGTTGACCGTGACTTTTTTGGTAGTTTGTATCACTAAACTTTGTCCGGCATTAATGGCACTCCCTTTAATTTTGTTCCACGTTTTTAAATCGGTTATAGACACTTGGTTTTTCTTAGCAATCTCAGCTAATGTCTCGCCTTTTTTCACTTTATGGAAGTTTTTACTTACTACTTCTTTGGTGCGTTTCTTGAGCACTTCTTCCGTCTCCACAGGCTCGTTATTCGCAACTACAAGACTTGCGGCTACTGCTAAAGAATCTTGTTTGGCAATGCTGTCGCGTTTTTTTGCTTGAAGTGCTAACTGAAGGTTTCTTGATTTTTCTTGTTCTAAATATGCTAAATAGCCATAAATTTTTTCTTCGTTCGAAACAAAAATCCCAATTTTATTTTTCGGTAAACGCAAATAAAAATATTCATCGTCAATTGAAGGAATATATTTTGATTTATAAATTGGATTTAAGTATTCCAATTGTGCCTCTGAAATATCCAATAAATCGGATAATTGCTTAAATGTCATAGCCTGTTTTACCATAACGGTATCGGTTTCAAAATACGTCATTTCTGCTTTTTTAGGCACCAAACCGTGTTCTTTTTTAAACTCGTAAATGTACATCGTAGCTAAAAAAGCAGGTAAATAGTTAGCTGTTTCTCTTGGTAAATATTTTCTAATTTCCCAATAATCTGTTTTTCCTCCAGAACGTCTAATGGCTTTAGAAACATTTCCGGGTCCGCAATTGTAAGAAGCTAAAACCAAACTCCAATCGCCAAAAATAGCATACATATTCATCATATAATGACAAGCCGCTTCGGTCGATTTTATTGGGTCATGACGCTCGTCTACATAAGTAGAAATGTTTAATTTGTATTGTTTACCAGTTGCTGGCATGAATTGCCATAAACCACCGGCGCCAACTTTAGATTTTGCTTTAGGCTGTAAAGCCGATTCTACAATAGCTAAATATTTAATTTCTAAAGGCAAATTGTATTTTGATAATTTTTCTTCAAATAATGGAAAATAATATTCTGCTAGCGCCATTTGTCTTTCAAAACTTTTAGTTCTGTTTTTTAAGAACGATTTAATTACGTTTTCCAAAGCTGGATTGTATTCAATTACAAAAGGCGATTGTATGTCTAATTTTCGTAATCGCTTTTTTAATACTTCCGTGTCTAAGTTATAGGCCACTTTCTCGTCGATATTCATGTTTTCAATATCAAAAAACATTTCATTTGACAAGGTAGCATCAGACAATTCTTTCAGCCATCTTTCGTCGATACAATTACTTGTTGCGTGGTGCGTAAAGGTCGCTTTAAGCGAATCCAAATACGATATTTTTGGTGTAAAAAGAGTTGGAATTATATCCTTGCTTTCTTGTGCCAACATTACGTTTGACAGAAAAAAACCAAGGGTTAGTAAAACTAATTTTTTCATGCTTTTATATGTTTTTGCTCCATAAATTCCGGAGTATTTTATCTAAATCATTAATATACAATTACTTGTATAAACGCAAATATATTTTATTTATTGCTAACTACCCAATTTTTAACGTTTAAATTTTCATTTTAACGTTTTTTTAGGGATTTCGTCGGTGATTTAGAGAAGTTGTGATAACAAATAACTCCAATAATAGTAGTTATTTGTTATCATTATTTTTATGGTTTTCTACTTCAAAATAGCAGCAATACCTGGTAACGTTTTTCCTTCTAACATTTCCAACATCGCGCCGCCACCTGTAGAAACGTAGCTCATTTTGTCTTCTAAACCAAACTGTTTTACCGCAGCAACACTATCACCGCCTCCTACTAAAGAGAAACATCCGTTTTTAGTAGATTCGGCAATAAAATCGCCAAGGGAAATGGTTCCGTTAGCAAAAGTTGGCAATTCAAACACACCTATTGGTCCGTTCCAAAGTATGGTTTTTGAGTGTAACACCACGTCTTTTAACATTTCTAATGTTTTCGGACCCGCATCTAAACCTTGCCATCCAGCAGGGATTTCAGCCACATTCACTACTTGTGTATTGGCGTCATTTGAAAACGCATCAGCGGCTAAAACATCTACAGGTAAATGAATTTTTACACCTTTTGCCGTAGCTTGTTTCATAATGTCTAAAGCCAATTCCATTTTGTCATCTTCACAAATAGAATCGCCGATATTTCCACCCATCGCTTTAATGAAGGTAAACGTCATTCCACCACCTATAATCATATGATCTACTTTGTCTAAAATGTTTTCAATAATGGTGATTTTAGAAGAAACTTTACTTCCTCCAAGTATTGCAGTTACTGGTTTTTCAGAATTTTTTAATACTTTGTTGATGCTTTCAATCTCTTTTGCCAATAAAGCGCCGAAACATTTATCATTTGGAAATTCGTTTGCAATAATTGTAGTTGATGCGTGCGCTCTGTGTGCTGTTCCGAAGGCATCGTTTACATACACATCGCCCAAACTTGCTAATTCTTTAGAAAAACCAACATCTCCAGCTTCTTCTTCGGCATAAAAACGTAAATTTTCCAACACTAATATTTCGCCATTTTGAAGATTTGCAGCGGCTTCTTTAGCGATTTCACCTCTACACTCTGAAGCAAATTTTACTTTTTTTCCTAAAACTTCTTCAATTTTATAAACAATATGGCTCAAAGAATATTTATCTTCTTTTCCTTTTGGACGGCCTAAATGCGACATTAAAATAACCGCTCCGCCATCGTTTAAAATCTTATCAATAGTTGGTTTTGCAGCTTCAATTCGATTCGCATCGGTAACGTTAAAATTTTCGTCTAAAGGGACATTAAAATCTACACGGATTAACGCTTTTTTGTTTTTAAAATTGATGTCGAAGATCGTTTTCATAGGAAATAGTTTCTAATTTGTTGTTTATGATATTTGCAAATATAAAAGTTTGATTTTAAAACCAAGATAAAAATCGCTTATATTTGCTAGATGTTATTTAAAGATATATTAGGTCAAGACCACATTAAAAACTATTTAATTACGACTGCCAACGCAGGACGGATTCCGCACGCGCAATTATTTATTGGGCCTGAAGGTTCTGGAACCTTACCGATGGCTATGGCATATGCGCAATATATTTTATGTAACAATTCCGACGGCGAAAACACCACAGGAAACAGTGCTTGTAATTTAAAATCTGAACATATATCACATCCTGATATGCATTTTGTGTATCCCATTACATCTACAGATGAAGTGAAAGGAGACAGTGTTGTAAGTACAAATTTTTTAGACCAGTGGCGCGGTTTTGTTAAAGAAAACCCATACGGAAGTTTATTTGATTGGTACAAAAAATTAGAAATTCCTAAAAAACAAGGAATTATTAGTGTTAAAGAATCGGCAGCAATTAATAAAAACTTATCATTAAAAGCATACGAAGGTGGCTATAAGGTAATGATTATATGGATGGCCGATAAAATGAGAACAGACGCAGCAAATAAATTACTGAAACTATTAGAAGAACCACCCGAAAAAACAATCTTTATATTAATTTCTGAAAGTATCGACGATTTATTGCAAACGATTATTTCGCGTTGTCAAGTAGTTGATTTTTTAGCGTTACCTGAGCAAGTAATTACGGATGCCTTAATTGCCACACATAAAGTAGAGGTTAATTTAGCAAAAAAAATAGCACATCAATGTGAAGGAAATTATAACAAAGCACTTCATTTATTGCATAAAGATGATGATGATAGTGTTTTTGAAGAATGGTTTATCAATTGGGTGAGAGCCGCTTTTAAAGCCAAAGGAAATGCAAGTGTAATTGCTGATTTAATTTCTTGGAGCACGACCATTGCTAAAGAAGGCAGAGAAACGCAAAAGAACTTTTTGCAATTTTGTATTCAATTTTTTCGACAAGCCTTGTTGTTGAATTATCAAGCAACTAATTTAGTATATTTAGAGCCTAATTTTGAGAATTTTAAATTAGAAAAATTTGCGCCATTTGTTCACGGAAATAATATTGCAGATATTTTTAAAGAATTGGAAGACGCAATGTATCATATTGAAAGAAATGGAAACAGTAACATTATTTTAACCGATTTATCGATAAAATTAACACGACTATTACATAAAAAAGAAATAAATTAAAAACAAAAATTATGAATGAATTTGCACTGATATTATTAGCTTTTTTAGCGATTACATTTTTACAATCAGGATACGATAAAATAGCCGATTGGAACGGAAATGTAAGTTGGTTAAAAGGTCATTTTTCTCAAACTTTTCTTAAAAACCAAGTCCCAGCGGCTTTACTTACTATTTTAGCTTTAGAAATTGTAGCTGGTGTATTGTCTATTATGGGAATTGCTGAAAACATAACGAGTGGCAGAACCATTATGGGTGATTATGCTTGTATGGTTTCGTGTGTGACGTTATTGCTGTTGCTTTTCGGACAACGTGTAGCGAAAGATTACGATGGCGCCAGAACGATTGTAATTTATTTAATTCCAGCATTGTTGGGCGTGTATTGGTTGTAACAAAATTTACGTGAGACCCTTTCAGGGTGACAAACGTTGTGTTGTGTTATATTTACCGTATTAATTACACCCAGTTTGTCTTGCTGAAAGCATCTCTTTTTGTTGAATTGAAAAACGTTATGTGAGTCCCTTTCAGGGTGACAAACGTTGTGTTGCATTTTGTTTGCTAAACTATTTACTCACAGTTTGTCTTGCTGAAAGCGTCTCAAGTCAAATCGTATCGTTTAAAAAATCCAAATTTGTATTGAAATTTTTAATGAGTTCAAGTTTACGATCTCGTTTCATTAATTTAATTTCTTTTTCTCTTTCTATTGCTTGTTGAACCCAACCATAATGTTCATAATATAGCAGGTAAGACACATTGGATTTTGCAGTAAAACTATTTGGATTTAATTTTGATTTGTGTTCGTGTAATCTTCTTTTAAGATTATTAGTCATTCCTGTATAAAGCACTGTTTTTGCTTTATTTGTCAGAATATAAACGTAAAAATTATAAATTCCTTCTGTAAATTCGATCATTGATTTTGGCGGTTAAAATAATTAATATTGCGCGAGACCCTTTCAGGGTGACAAACTGTGTGGTGAAACTATATGCTTAATTCTTCAAGCTTACTTTAAACAAACGCAATTCTTCCCAAGAAAATTGATTGCCATATTTTTCTTTTAAAATACCCAAACCTTCATCGTTATAGCCTTTAAACGCTTCTTCTAAGGCTGCAATTTTTTCATCGGACATAATATCTGAAATGGTAATCGCTTCCATTTGAATAAGTTTCGTAAAATGGGAATAAATCGAGCTTACTGTTAGTTTTCTTTTCGCAGCAATTTCTTCCACAGACAAATTTTGTTTCCAAAGCTCTAATGTGATTTCGATTGTAGATTTTTTTGGTTCTGTTGATTTGGCTTTTTTGGATTTGGTTTTCTTACTAAAGGTTTCGGAATAATCTTTGGCTACAAAACCATCAATTTCTTTGAATTTTTCTGATAACGAAGCAATTTTATTAATTTTATAAAACTTCATTTCATCAGACGACATCGTGTTTTTATTAAAATCAATTCCGTTTACTAAATTTTTAATCAATAGCATTGATTTTTTCAATTGTAAAACTGTTTTTACTTGAATTTCTTCTAATTCCAAAAGTTCATCGTGAAACGTTTTTACTTTTTTCAAGTTACTCACTTCCGCAATTTTCAAAAGCAAATCGGTTACCTGATAATCTAATGTTTTAAAATAATAATCATATGCCGCCTCGCAACGTTCTGCCAGAAAAGGAATATCTACAGTTTCTTGGAAACAAATTTTCTGGATTTGATTGCTAAATTTCTGAGAAGAATCCAATAAAGCCGCCACAATGCTTTCGTTTTGTTGAGCCCAAATACGATATTTCGATTTGGTTGAATTGGATACTTCGTCGTTATACGAAAATAAATGATTGCGCCATTCTTGAGCCAATTGTCTGAAATCGAAACTTTTACACAATTCTATTCGTAAAAAATGCTTCGTTTCTAATGCTAATGATTTTTCTAATACAATTTCATCTGCCTTATTATTGGCGTAATTTAATACTTCGTTATCGGAAGAAATGCCGTTTAATTGTATTGGAGAAAGCAAAATTAAGCCTTTTAACGAACGAAGTCGAGACAAAGCCACATAGGCTTGTCCGGGCGCAAAAACACGTGAAACATCTAAGGCTGCGTTGTCAAAAGTTAAACCTTGACTCTTGTGAACCGTAATTGCCCAAGCCAATTTTAAAGGATAATGACTAAATGTTCCTACGACGGTTTCTTCAATCTCTTTGGTGTCTGGATTTACCGTATATTTTATGTTTTCCCAAGTGTAAAGATCTACTTCAACGGTTTTGTTTTCTTCTTCAAAATGAACTAAAATTTCTTTTTCATCTAATGAGGTAATTTTCCCTATTTTTCCGTTAAAATAATTTTTTTCAAAAGAGGTGTCGTTTTTAATAAACATTACTTGAGCGCCTACTTTCAAATCCATTTTTGGTTCAATAGGATACATTTTTTCGGGAAAATCTTCCACAATTTCGGGAAAGTAAGAAATCGTTTTTGCTTTTAACTCTGTTAATGCCTCTTTATTAATTTCGTCTGCTTTTGCGTTATGCGTGGTAACAATAATACAACCGTTATGGTTTTTGATATTAAAATTTGGATTTACGTATTGATTTAAAACAGCAATATTCTCCTTTGTAATTTTATTGTTTCGAAGGTTGTTTAAAATAGAAATGAATACTTCGTCGTCTTGACGATAAATTTTATCCAATTCAATATATAAAGGCGGATTTTGTTGTATCACTTGAGAATGAAAAAAGAACATACCTTGATAATAGTTCTTTAATTCGTACCATTCTTCTTGCTTAATAACTGGAGGTAATTGCAATAAATCGCCAATAAAAAGTACTTGAACACCCCCAAAAGGCGCATCGATTCTTCTTACTTTTTGCAGCATAAAATCAATTGCATCCAATACATCTGGACGAAGCATAGATACTTCATCAATAATAAGCAATTCTAAATTTACGAGCACTTGTTTTTTAGTGCCGTTCATTCGGAAGTGTTTGCTAATCGTACTTTTCGTTTCAAATTTATATTGATACGAATTGGAATTGACAACTTTATAATCAGGAATAAAAGCCGCAAACGGCAATTGAAACATAGAATGAATGGTAACTCCACCCGCATTAAGTGCAGCAATTCCGGTAGGGGCAACCACAACCGTGTTTTTGTGTGATGTGGCAATAATTTCTTTAAGAAGTGTGGTTTTTCCAGTACCAGCTTTACCTGTTAAAAAAACAGATTTATTGGTTTGGTTGATAAACTGCAAGGTGTACTGAGCGGCTTTAGATAAGTGTTTCATTTGGCGTATAGTTTAAGTTAAAGTTGATGGCAAAGAATTGAGTTGTTCGTTGATAAACAAATTTAATTGAAAAAAAATTCTGAAACAAGTTGAAAATACTAAAAAATAAAAAAGCCCTGATTTCTCAAGGCTAAATTGTTATTTTTTTTGGTTTGTTGCTTTGTATTGATCATTTAGCTCTTTCAGCAACTTATCTGTTAAGTTATACGAATCTTTTGCATAAATTACAGAAGGAGCATCTTCTGAAGTAGTAAAAATATAATCGAATTTTTGTTTTTTACCGAATTCTCTGATATATTTTTTTACTTGTTTAATTAAAGTGTCTTGTAGTTTTCCGCCTTCTGTTTGAATTTGGGCTAAAACTTGATCTCTTTCTTGTAAAATTTGTTGTTCTCTTTGTTGTAATTCGCCATATTTTTGTTGTGCCCAAGCTTGTCCGTTTGCTTGTGCATTACTTTGAAATGCATCTTTTTCGGCTTGTAATTGTCTGCCTTTGGCCTCTAAAGGACGCCCCATTTCTTCAGATTTAACTTTGAATTTATCATTTTCATCCTTAAACTTTTCGTATTTTTCTAATAGAACAGAAGTATCTATATAACCTGTTTTAAAATCTGCTTTTGACGTGGTGGTTTCTTGACAAGAAATTAATGCTACACTTAATGCAACAATGCTTACTAATTTTTTCATTTTTGTAAAGTATGATTATTTAATTTGTAATCGTTTTTTTAATTTTTGTAAAAATAATAGGTTTCTTTTAATTTTTGCTTCTTTTTTAAAAATAAATTAAAAAGGAGACACTATAAGAAAACTTTATGTGTTGTTAAATATACAATAAGAAATTACTATTAAAACCGACTTATTTAAACCTTTGTTTTATTGATTAACTTTTTTTGTAAATATATTTGAGTGTTTTTACAAGAAAAAGCCTTTAAAACGTATTTATTTGCTTTTTACTTGTTTTTTATGATATAAATGTGCGAAGAAAACTCATTTTTGAACAATCCTGAAACATTTGAACATAAACCGACTAAAAATCCTTTTACGAAACTCATTTTTCCATTTTTATATTTTTCAGATAAAAGGGAAACATAAAAACTATCAAACCACATTGGTTTTACTTTTTTCAATTCCATATCCACATCCGAAAACAATCTTTTTATACTGGTTTTTGAAAAATGCCATAAATGACGAGGTACATCGTACGCTGCCCAAAAACGATTGTAATATTTGGCATCGTACGATTTGTAATTTGGTACCGCTATAATAATGGTTCCGTTTGGCTTAACAATACGTTTTAAATTGGCAATATATTCCGTTAAATTTGGTACGTGTTCTAAAACGTGCCACATAGTTACCGCATCAAAGGTGTTTTCTGGTAAAGCAAAAATATCTTCCGTAAACGAAATGCCCTTATTAGCAGCCAATTGTTTCGCATCAGAATTTGGTTCAAAACCTAATATCGACCAACCTTGGTTTTTAGCCTCTACTAAAAAATCGCCCGTTCCGCATCCAATATCTAACAACTTGCCTTTACTGTTTTGTTCTTTATTAAGTAATGAAACTTTGCCTTTAATAGCATTTCGTTTTACTAAATGGTATATTTTTTCAAACAGCGTTCTTTTACCATCTGTGTGTGAAATATAATCTTCGCTTTCGTAATACTTTGGTAAAACCTCTAATGATGGAGTAGGGTGTGTTTTTAAAATATCGTATTCTTTGTTGTATAACAAAGAAAATGTTTCTTTTGAAACGGAATGGTCTTTAACTATTATAAATTGGTTTTCTTCTAAAAATTTCATTTTCTCTTTATTTATTGGCTTTAACAACGTTGTTTCACGTGGAACCTGAAAATTACGGTTTTTGATTTTTGATTTACGAAACGTCTAAATCGTAAATCAAAAATCTCAAATCGTAAATACATTTATCTTCCCATATGAATTAGTAGTACCGAAATATCACTTGGCGAAACGCCGCTAATTCTTGAAGCTTGTGCTATAGTTGTTGGTCGTATTTTAGTTAGTTTTTGACGCGCTTCGATTGAAATCGCTTTTATTTTATCAAAATCATAGTTGTCTGGAATGCGAACATCTTCAAGACGATTCACTTTATCTGCGTGATTTTTCTCTTTTTCGATATAGCCAGAGTATTTCACTTGAATTTCGGCTTGTTCAATTACTTCCTGATCTAAATTATTTTCTGAAATATAATCTGTTACGGCTTTAAACTTTAATATATCATCTAAATCAATTTGTGGACGCGAAAAAACTTTAAACATTTTATCGCCTTGCGTCATCAAACTTGATCCTTTTTCTTCTAAAATAGGGTTGGCCACTTCTGCTTTAATACTTGTTTCTTTAAAGAAAGTAACAAATTTATCAGAAGCATCTAATTTATATTCCATACGTTTCAAACGATCTTCTTTCGCTAAACCAATTCCATATCCTTTCGGAGTTAATCTTAAATCGGCGTTATCTTGACGTAATAAGGTTCTATATTCTGCGCGAGAAGTAAACATTCTGTATGGTTCTTCTGTTCCTTTTGTGATTAAATCGTCAATTAAAACGCCAATATATGCTTCATCTCGCTTTAAAATCAAAGGTTCTTTTTCTTGAACTTGTAATGCTGCGTTAATACCCGCCATTAATCCTTGCGAAGCGGCTTCTTCATAACCGGTTGTACCATTTATCTGTCCAGCAAAATATAACCCATTAATTAATTTTGTTTCTAAAGTGTGTTTTAATTGCGTAGGAGGGAAGTAATCGTACTCAATAGCATAACCTGGTCGGAAAAACTTCACGTTTTCAAACCCAACCACAGAACGCAATGCTTTAAATTGCACATCTTCTGGAAGCGAAGTTGAGAAACCATTTACATACACTTCACACGTTTTCCATCCTTCAGGTTCAATAAACAATTGATGACGATCTTTGTCTGCAAAACGATTGATTTTATCTTCAATAGAAGGGCAATATCTTGGTCCGATAGATTTAATTCTGCCGTTAAACATCGGGCTTCTATCAAAACCTTCTCGTAATAAATCGTGAACCACTTCAGAAGTATAAGTCATAAAACAAGAACGTTGTTCTGTTAATGGTTTTGTAACATCTGAATACGAAAATTTTGAAGGGTTTATATCACCTGGTTGTTCAATCATTTTTGAATAATCTAAAGAACGACCGTCTACACGAGGCGGCGTACCTGTTTTCATTCTTCCTGATTCGAAACCTAATTTTAATAAATCTTCAGTAATGCCAAAAGAAGCGCTTTCGCCTGCACGACCTCCTCCAAATTGTTTGTCTCCGATATGAATTAAACCATTTAAAAAAGTACCATTTGTAAGGACTACCGTTTTGGCTTTAATCTCTAATCCTAAAGATGTTTTAATCCCTATAATATGATTTCCTTCAGTTATAATACCCGAAACCATTTCTTGATAAAAATCTAAATTCGGAGTTCCTTCTAACATCATTCGCCATTCTTCTGCGAAACGCATTCTGTCGGATTGACAACGAGGCGACCACATTGCTGGTCCTTTTGAGAGATTCAGCATTTTAAACTGAATGGCTGTTACATCAGAAACGATTCCGGAATAACCTCCTAAAGCATCAATTTCACGAACAATTTGACCTTTTGCAATGCCTCCCATAGCCGGGTTACACGACATTTGAGCAATGTTTTGCAAATTCATAGTAACCAATAAAGTACTACAACCCATATTGGCGGCAGCAGCGGCTGCCTCGCAACCTGCGTGACCGGCACCTACAACAATTACATCATATTTTTCTTGAAACATATCTTTTGTTCCACGTGAAACACGTGGTTTTTCTTTATGTTTTTTTGTTCCGCGTGGAACAAAAAAACCTGATTATTATATTAAAGTTCCACGTGGAACAGTTTTATTTTTTCGTTTTCTTTTGTGCGCATTAAAGTAGCATCTGCGTCTGTTTTGTCTTTGTATCCGCAATAATGCAAAACACCGTGAGCCAAAACACGTTTTAATTCTTCTTCAAAAGAGACTTTAAAATCAATCGCATTGTCTTTCACGCGCTCTATGGAAACAAAAATATCTCCACTAATTACATCACCTTCTGTATAATCAAAACTAATAATATCCGTAAGCGTGTCGTGGTTTAAATACTGCATATTAATAGCGTGTAAATAGTCATCGTCACAAAAAACATAAGAGATTTCTCCAACGGATTTGTTTTCAGAAGTTATAATAGTTTCTATCCAAGAAGCAAAATGCTCTTCTTGGTCTAAAATAAAATCAGATTCGTAATTAAAACTAATCATTGCTTTTAAAATATTGTTGTACTTTGGTGTTAAAATTGGGTTGCAAAGGTAAGCTTTGTCTGTTTAATATTTCCACACTTTTTAAATAATTTAATAACGCAGGAGGTAGTGGTTTGTTGCTTCCCAGAAAATCTGTTTTGTTTGTATTTGATTCTCTTTTAGTGTCTTGACCTTGTTGTTTAAGCGCTGATTCTAACTTTAATAATTCGTGATTTATTTGTAGCGCACGATTAATATTGTCTTGTGTAAGTCCTTTATTAATAAGTTGCTTCTCTAACTCCTTCATTTGTTTTATAGCGTTTTGTCCGTTACCGCCCACACCGTTTTTTTCCAATTCGTTTTGCAAAGATTCACGGAGCGCTTGTTGTTCTTTAATTATTTCTAATAATTTGCCCGCATCGCCTTCGCCGTCTTTACCTTCGTTACCTTGTGAGCCGCCTTCGCCTTCTTGGCCGGGTTTTTTTCCTTCACCAAGTTTTTTGCCTTCGCCGGGTTTTGGTTTTCCGTCTTTCATTTTGTCGCCCAAACCTTTTTGTTTAGAAATAATATCGGACAATTGGTCGCCTTTTCCTTTGCCTGGTTTTGGTTTTCCGCTACCGCCAGAAGAAGACATACTCATACTCATTTCGCTTTGTACATTACTCAGAAAATCTGCTAATTTGTTTGCAGAAGATAATGTGAATTGTTGGTGTGAAATTCCTTTTGAACGAGTAGTGGAAACTAAATTCTCAATAGACTTGTCTAAATTATAATGTATTTCTTCTACTTCTTTTAAAACCAAATCGGAAAGTTTGGGTTGTCGCAAAGACAAGGCAAACAAACTGTCGTCAACGTGCTTGAATTGCGTTTTTAAATCTTGTTGATTTTTAAGTAAAGCGCTTACATTAGATTTGGAATTAGAAACCGCCTTAAATTGTTTCATAACTTTTTCTTGATCAAATGAAAAAGATAATAAATTATCTAAAATTTGACGCATTACTTTAGCGTCTTCAGCATTGTCTTCCATTTCACCAGCCGACATCGATTCAGACATTTTTTGGCTCATCTCTTTCATTTTTTGAGCCGCTGCTTTTTGATTCTTTTTGGCTTGTTTTTGGTCTTTCTTTTCTAAATTATCTTCTGCTTTTTGTTGCTCTTGGTCTACGTCTTTTTGGTCGCCTTTATCGTTTGGAATATCCATTGGCGATTTCAATTCTTTATTTTCTTTTTCTAAATCGTCAAGTTCTTTTTTTAAATCATCAAACTCTTTTGAAAGCTTTTCTTGTTCCTCTTTCGTTGGGCTTTCTTTGTCTGAAAGCTTATCTTGTTTACTAGCTAATTTATCTAATTTATCCGCCAGTTGTTCTGCTTTTTGTTCAACATAATATCGCTTAGTAAGTTCCACTAATTGCTCTAAAGATTTTTGTTGCGTTTTAGCTTGTTGTTTCAATTTATCTGCTTTATCAAACAATTCTTCTTTTTCTAATTTTTTAGCCAACTCTTCAAGTTCTTTTAAAAGCTTTTCATTTTTCGCAGCTTGTTTCTCGTTTTTTTCTAAACGGTTTAAAAGCTCTTGTTTCATTTCGTCTTTTTGCTCAGGCTTAAATTGTTCCAGATTTTCCTTCATTTTTTCAGAAAATTCTTTCATCATTTCGTCTTGTTGTTTTTGACGATTAATAAAGTCTTGAATTTTTTTTTGGTCTTTATAATCTAAGTTGTCTTTTTGTTTGTCAAGCTTTTTAAGTTTGTCTAATGCTTCAAATTGTTTGTCTTGATTGTCCAGCGCTTTTTGTAAACTATTGATGTTGGATTGCTGTTCTTGTAATGATTTTTGCTCTTTTTGCTCTTTTGTTAATTCAGAATGAGAAAAAACGGCTGATTTAGATGATTTTAAACCATTAACTACATCATTATCAAACACTTCGAAATAATATTCGTAATTAATTCCGGGTTGTAACGCAATTCCATCAGGAAAAGCATATACAAATTGGTCCACCACTTTGTTTTTTAAAATCAAGCCCTTCTTGAAAAGTATATTAGGTTTGTTTTTATCGTAAAACACCACTTGTAATTTTGTCATTCCATAATCATCAGCTATTTGGCCAATAATTACTTTTTGTTTTAATTTTAAACTATCTGGAGTTTCGGTTACTGAAATACTCGGAAACTGGTCTTTTAAAATGGTTAATTTATATTGTAAATTCTCGTAGTTTTTAAGTTGCGTGTTTGAAATAGAAATTTGATAATCGGTAGCGTTAGTAATTCGTTTTGCAAATGAAAATTGCGTGGCGTTTTTTTGAAACAAACTAATTGCAGATTGATCTTTAAAAGCTACTTGTGTAGTAGCAAACGTATTTAATTTCCAAGTTACCGTTGTGCCTTCAGGAATAACTGCATTTCCTGTGCCTTGAATAATTTCTGATTTTTTTCCTAAATATTTTGGAAAATTTAATTGCATCGTAAATGAAGAAATAGTAGGCACATTCACCACGTTTAAAACATAATCGGCAGAAGTGATTTCGTTAGATTGAAAATGAAATTTAATATCTTTCTGTACGTTTTCAAATTGATAAGTAAAATTACCAGGTGATGTGTTTTCTAAAAAATATTCTTCATCATTAATTACAATTGACGCGTTTTCAGGAATAACCGAACCCACGGTTCTTACAACTAATTTAAAAGATTTATTTTGTTCCACGTGTAAATTGTTCGAAATAATTTCAAACTTAAACGCAGCGGGTTTTTCAAAATTAGTATCGTATTGAACCACTCTTGCAAAACTTTTAGAAATTACATCCGAATTTCCAGATATATAGAAAAATAAAAGAAACAATAACGGAATCAGTGCAAAAGGCAAATATTTTTTGTTCCGGTTAAAATTTATAGCGTTTGAAAACGGAATGGGTTGTAAGTTCTTCGCTTTTTGTTCTATAGAAGCTAAAACCAATTCTGAAGGCTCAGTGGTGTTGGCTAATTGCAAGAAATTAAGTAATTTATCTTGTACTTCATCAAAATGAGTTCCTATAATTTTGGATGCTTCTGCGTAGTTTAACCCTTTTTGAATTTTAAATAATTTTGATACAGGTATCACTATAAATTTAAACAACAATAGCGCTTCTACCAACAAAAATAGCCAAAACAATATGGTTCTACCTAATGAATCAAACCAAAGAAAATATTCGATTAGAAAGGTAAAAATAAAATATAATAAACCAATGGTCATAAAAAGAAGTACTCCTTTTATCAACTCATTCGTGTAAAACTTTTTGATAAAGCCTTCCAGTTTATCGTAAATTATGGCTTTCTTTTCCAAGATTGTTACTAATTTGTTTATAACCGATAAAATTACAAAAAAAATCAACGATAAAATAAATTCCAAATTTTAAAATTCCAAATTCGAATTTTTGCAGTATTTGGAGTTTGGAATTTAACTTTTGGAATTTTAAAATAGTATCTTTGCCAAAAATATATTTAGATGAACAAACCGGTAAGAGTACGATTTGCCCCAAGTCCAACAGGGCCTTTACATATTGGTGGCGTAAGAACTGCGCTTTTTAATTATTTATTTGCCAAAAAACACGGCGGTACTTTTTATATACGTATAGAAGATACAGACCAAACTCGTTTTGTAGCAGAAGCGGAAGATTATATTTTTGAAGCTTTAGAATGGTTAGGAATTTCACCTGATGAAACCATTGGAAAAAATGAAAAATTTGGACCGTACCGTCAATCGGATAGAAAAGAAATGTACAAGCAATATGCCGATGAATTAATTCAATCTGGTTGGGCGTATTATGCGTTTGATACTCCTGAAAAACTCGACGAATTGCGCAAACAAGCAGAAACTGAAGGAAAAACATTTATATACAATCATACTGTTAGAGAAAAATTAGATACTTCATTAAATTTTTCAGATGAAATAGTAAAAACCCGAATTGCAAATGGAGAACATTTCGTAATTCGTTTTAAAACACCAGTAAACGAAACCTTGCATTTACAAGACATTATTCGTGGTGATGTACATTTTGATACCAATTTACTTGACGATAAAGTCTTATTTAAATCGGACGGAATGCCAACGTATCATTTAGCCAATATTGTAGATGATCATTTAATGGAAACTTCACACGTAATTAGGGGTGAAGAATGGTTGCCATCTATGCCTTTACACGTAATGCTTTACAGAGCATTTGGTTGGGAGGCGCCAGAATTTGCACATTTACCTTTGATTTTAAAACCAATTGGAAACGGAAAATTAAGCAAGCGTGATGGAGATAAATTAGGATTTCCAGTATTTCCTTTACAATGGAAAACCGCGGAAGGAACCTCGAAAGGCTATAAAGAAACTGGGTTTTTCCCTGAAGCTGTAATTAACTTTTTAGCCTTATTGGGTTGGAATGACGGAACGGAACAAGAAATATTTAGTTTAGCAGAACTTATAGAAAAATTCGATTTAAAACGAATTCATAAATCAGGTGCAAAATTTGATCCAGAGAAAAACAAATGGTTCAATCATCAATACTTACAAAAACAAACGGATGAAAGTTTAGCCGAAGCGTTTAAAGTAATCTTAGAAGAAAAAGGAATTTCAACTTCTTTAGATATTACAAGAGTAGTTACTTCAATTAAAGAACGCGCTAATTTTATAACAGAGTTTTGGGATTTAGCCGATTATTTCTTTGTTGCGCCAACGTCTTACGATGAAAAAGCAGCTAAAAACTGGAAAGAAGAAACACCAGAATTAATGAAACAAGTTGTTGAGCAATTACAAAATATAGAAGGTTTTACATCAACAAATATTGAAACTCTTTTAAAAAACTGGATGACAACAAACGAAATTGGTATGGGTAAAGTAATGCAGCCGCTACGATTGAGTTTAGTTGGCGCTTTAAAAGGTCCGCATTTGTTTGATATTATTGAACTAATTGGAAAAGAAGAAACTTCAAGTAGAATTGAAAAAGCAATTGCAACTTTATAAACATTAAAATTAAGATATAAGTGATAATTTATACTTCTTGTAACTTTTACACAAAAGCAACGTATAATTAGTATAACTTTAAATTATCACTTATGTCTCCAATTATCATTTTCATCCTTGTTTTAGGATTATTTATCTTACTAAGTTCCTTTTTTACTGTAAAGCAACAAACCGCTGTTGTAATAGAGCGATTTGGAAAATTTACAAGCATTAGAAGTTCTGGATTGCAATTAAAAATTCCTGTAATTGATAGAATTGCCGGAAGAGTAAATCTTAGAATTCAACAATTAGACGTTATTATTGAAACGAAAACAAAAGACAACGTTTTTATTAAAATGAAAGTTTCGGTTCAGTTTAATGTAATTCAAAGTAAAGTGTACGAAGCGTTTTACAAATTAGAATACCCACACGATCAAATTACGGCTTATGTATTTGATGTGGTTCGTGCCGAAGTTCCTAAGTTAATTTTAGATGATGTGTTTTTGAGAAAAGACGACATTGCTATTGCGGTAAAACGTGAATTGAATGAATCTATGACTACTTACGGATACGATATTATCAATACTTTAGTAACAGATATCGACCCAGACATTCAAGTAAAAAATGCGATGAATAGAATTAACGCGGCTGATAGAGAAAAAACAGCTGCAGAATTTGAATCGGAAGCACAACGTATTAGAATTGTAGCTAAAGCCAAAGCAGAAGCTGAAAGTAAAAAACTACAAGGACAAGGTATCGCAGACCAACGAAGAGAAATTGCAAGAGGTTTAGTAGAAAGTGTAGAAGTATTAAATAATGTAGGAATTAATTCGCAAGAAGCTTCGGCATTGATTGTGGTTACTCAGCATTATGATACCTTACAAGCTATTGGAGCGGATACAAATAGTAATTTAATTTTATTGCCGAACTCGCCACAAGCCGGAAGTGATATGTTAAATAATATGGTGGCAAGTTTTACAGCGAGCAACCAAATTGGTGAAACGATGAAAAATCAGCCGAAACGAGCAAAGAAAAAAACCGACCATACATCCGCGGATTATAATCCAAGCGACACAAGTGAAGCTTAAAAAAAATTAGAATCTGAAAAATTCAGATAAAAAAAATGAAACCATCAATTTTAGAATTGATGGTTTTTTTGTGTCTAATTTTTAAAAACAGAATCCTGATGGTCTTTTTTATGGCTAAAATTTAAATAAAGCGATTTTAGCGATTTTTAGTAATTGGAATTTAAAAACACTTTACCTAAAAAAGTTTTTGATTTAAAATTTATTTATGAAAGCCTTTTTTTAAAGGTTAAACTTATACTAATTATTGTTTCAATAGTTTTTTCTAATACTATGAAATAAGCACAAAAAAGGAATAAAAAAACCTATAAAGAATTTTTCCTTATAGGTTTGAAATTTAAATTAGATTCTGAAACAAGTTCAGAATGACAAACGTGTTTTTACTGTTCAGAAACTTTTGCCCAAGTATCTCTTAATCCAACGGTTTTGTTAAAAACTAATTTTTCAGCGGTTGAATCTCTGTCTACACAAAAATAACCTAAACGTTGAAATTGAAAATGATCCAATTCTTTTGCGGTTTGTAAACTTGGTTCAACATAGCCTGTAATCACTTTTAAAGACTCTGGATTGATGTATTCTTTAAAATCAACCTCTTTGTTGCCGTCAGGATTTTCGTGTGTGAAAAGTCGGTCATACAATCTAACTTCCGCTTCAACCGCGTGTGGTATAGAGACCCAATGAATTACGCCTTTTACTTTTCTATTACTCGCTTCTGTACCACTTCCTGATTTAGAATCTACATCGTAAGTACAATGGATTTCGGTAATATTTCCTTCTGCATCTTTTACAACAGATTCTCCTTTAATGATGTATGCGTTTTTTAAACGTACTTCAGTTCCTAAGGTTAAACGGAAAAATTTCTTGTGTGCTTCTTCTTGAAAATCTTCTCTTTCAATATATAATTCTTTAGAAAAAGGCACTTCTCTAAATGTCATAACTTCTTCTTCTGGATTGTTTTCAGCAGTTAACCATTCTTCTTTTCCTTCTGGATAATTTGTAATTACCAGTTTAATTGGATGTAAAACCGCCATTACACGAGGTGCAATTTTATTTAAATCTTCACGAATACAGAAATCTAAAAGAGATACATCAATTAAATTCGTACGTTTAGCAATTCCGATTGTGTTAGCAAAATTCCGAATAGCAGTTGCGGTTATTCCGCGTCTTCTCATACCAGAAATCGTACTCATTCTCGGATCGTCCCAAGCGGTAACGTACTTTTCTTCAACTAATTGTAATAATTTACGTTTAGAAACTACGGTGTGCGATAAATTTCTACGAGCAAATTCTCTTTGTTTTGGTCGTACTTTGGTTTCGTCATAAATTTGATTTAAAAACCAATCGTATAATTCTCTATGAGGTAAAAATTCTAACGTACAGAATGAGTGTGAAATTTGTTCTAAATAATCACTTTCTCCGTGAGCCCAATCGTACATTGGATAAATACACCAATCGTTTCCTGTACGATGATGATGTGCGTGCATAATACGATAAATAATAGGATCTCGCATTAGCATATTATTGGCTTTCATACTTATTTTAGCGCGCAAAACGTGAGTTCCTTTCTCGAATTCTCCGTTTTTCATACGTGTAAATAAGTCTAAATTTTCTTCTATGGAACGTGTTCTAAAAGGCGAATCTGTTCCTGGTGAAGTAGGTGTTCCTTTTTGAATGGCCATATCTTCAGAAGACTGACTGTCTACATACGCCTTGTCATTTTTAATTAATTCTACTGCCCAATCATATAATTGTTGAAAATAATCTGAAGCATAACATTCTTTGTCCCAATTAAAACCCAACCATTCGACGTCTTTTTTAATGGCGTCTACAAACTCTTGTTCTTCTTTTGAAGGATTCGTATCATCAAAACGTAAATTAACTGGCGCTTTATAATCTATACCTAAACCAAAATTTAAGCAAATAGCACTTGCGTGACCAATATGTAAATATCCGTTAGGTTCTGGAGGAAAACGAAAACGTAATTTATCCGAAGATAAACCGTTTTTTAAATCGTCTTCTATAATTTGTTCTATAAAATTTAAAGATTTTTCTTCTGCAGACATAATAATTTTCTTTCTTTTGACAAAGATAGAAAATGTTTCAAGTTTAAGGTTTAAAGTTGTTTAAAAAGTTGAAAAAACTAACTAACTTTGAACTTGAAACCTGAAACAAAAAATTAATGGGAAAAATAAAATTAACTAATATTCGAACCTTTTCATATCACGGATGTTTGGAAGAAGAAGCAAAAATTGGAAGTAATTATAGAATAGATTTAACTATAAAAACCAATTTAAAACCATCTGCTCAAACAGACGAACTAAATGATACTGTAGATTATGTAGATTTAAATCGAATTGTAGTAGAAGAAATGGCAATACGTGCCAAACTTTTAGAACACGTGGCACAAAGAATTATAGATAGGGTTTTAAAAGAATTACTTCCTGTATTAAAAATAAAAATTGAGGTAACGAAGCTAAACCCGCCAATTGGTGGTGATGTTGAAGGAGTTACGATACGTATGAAGAAAAAAAGATAGTTTTAAGAAAATAAAGATTGAAAAAAGAAAATAGATTTTAAAATATTTGGAATTTGTGATTTGAATATTGAAATTTTTATATCTATATTTGCAATCCAATAATGGCGTCGTGGCCGAGCGGCTAGGCACCGGTCTGCAAAACCGTCTACTCCGGTTCGAATCCGGACGATGCCTCTGAAAGAGTTACTTGAAAAAGTAGCTCTTTTTTTTGTGTATTTTTAAAAAAAATTAAATAACGTTATCGTTCGAATCCGGCGAAAATTCAAAAAGAGTTACTTGAAAAAGTAGCTTTTTTTTATAAAATTACTTCACAACTTGCTCTATACCTAATTTTTTATTTACGATTTGTTTGCTTTTTGGAAAAAGCCCTTGAAGGATAAAAAACACACCGAAAATTAATATTACTATACTAATAATTCTTTTAATTTTATAAATGTTATTTGGTGTTAATTTATGTTTTAATTGTTTGGCTAATAGTATTTTATAAATATCAATTAGTAAATAAAACACTAAAATTGAAGTAAAAAAAACAAAAATTCGCAACGGATTCATTTCTAATTTTGGACCGTGAGTTATTATAATCATCATCCAAAAACCTAAGACTCCAATATTAATAATGTTTAAAAAAACACCTTTAAAAAATAAACCTAAGTAGTTGTTTTTCTGAATATCTTCATCATCATCGTCTTCCATTTTTTCGTTAAATTTTTTCTTTAACTGAATATAAGAAATTAATCCGTAAACAGACATAATAATTCCTCCAACAATATATAAAATAGGGTTGTCTTTTAATTGCGAAAGTATTTGATTCGTGGCAAAATAAGCAATAAGTATAAAAATAATATCACTAAAAACAATTCCTAAATCTAAAGTAAAAGCAGCTTTAAATCCTTTTGTAATACTGGTTTCTAATAACATAAAAAAACCAGGACCAATAGAAATAGCTAACAAAAATGCCCAAGGAATGGCTAATAATATATCGTGAATCATTAAAAAGTTTATAAGTTTAAAAAGTTTATAAGTTTAAAAGGGTTATTAAACTAATGCACTTAAATGTAAAACTACTAATTTTTAAAGTTATAAAAAAACTTGAAGGTAAATTTTATTTTGCTTGAATAATTTTTCCGCCAGCAACCGATTTTTGATTTATTTGTTTTGGATTGCCGTAAATAGTAATTGTTCCGCCTGCTCTGGTTTTAGCATCCACTATATCAGAAACATTTACATTAGCTATTCCGCCAGCATTTACGGTTACTGTAGTTTGTTGGCTAATACAATCTTGACCATCATATTTAGCACCCGAATTCGCTAAAATATCCTGATTTTTTACTGTTCCTTTAACAGTAACTATGCTTCCTGCACCACAACGCACTTTTAATTTATCTGCACTAAGAGTATTTAAAACAATTTCTGCGCCTTCTTTGGTAATAATATCAAAACCAATAGCTTTTATTTCTGTTTCACAAGAAATTCTACTGCCTTCATTAGCTTCTAAAGCATTTAATTTTTTATAATAAACGGTTGCTGAAACAGCATCACCACTTAGTATTTTTGTTAATGGCATTCTAATTTTTAATTCGCCATTATTGTTTATTAATTCTACTTCTTCTGAATTAGTACCTTTTAAAATTACTTTATTTTCAGTACCTGAAAGTAATAACACATCTATTTTATCAAAAGACGTGACTTTGGTAAAATCACCAACCGATTTTTCAGTTTGGGCAAAAGCTAAAGAGCTTAAAAATAATAAGGAATAAATGATTTTTTTCATGATTTATATATAATTTTAAAATAATAATATAAGCTAACTATTATAAATATTATGATTTGAATAGTATTTAATTTAATTCTATCTAAAATGTATTTCTTTAAGATTAAATCTAAAATCAATATTAGAAAACCTACAAATAATAAGATGATTTTAAAGAAACTTATTAAAGCTTTCGCATGAAAATAATCATTTTTATTTGAATGTATAAATAATATCGAAAACAAAACTATTAATCCAGTTACACTAAAAACCGAAATATTCCTTTTTATAAATTCTATTACTTTCATATAATGAGATTTCTCCTAACGTCGAAATGACAAGTTTGTGATGATGTTTTATTTTAACTGAACACTAAAAACTGATTACTGAACACTTTATTTGTTTTCTCTTACAAAATGAAAATCCAATTGTTTTTTTACTAAATCGGCATTTTTTACTTTAACGTATACTTCGTCTCCTAATTGTATTAAGTTTTTAGAAACTTCACCTACTAACGCATATTGTTTGTCGTCAAACGTATAATAATCATCTTTAATTTCTCTAATACGCACCATTCCTTCACATTTATTTTCGATAATTTCTACATAAATTCCCCATTCGGTAACGCCAGAAACTACACCTAAAAACTCTTGATCTTTATGGTCTTGCATGTATTTTACTTGCATATATTTTACAGAATCTCTTTCCGCTTTAGCCGCTAAATTTTCTCTATCGGACGAATGCATACATTTTTCTTCAAAAACTTCTTCACTAACACTTTTTCCGCCATCTAAATAAAATTGTAGCAAACGGTGTGCCATCACATCAGGATAACGACGAATTGGCGAAGTAAAATGCGAATAATAATCGAACGCTAAGCCGTAATGACTAATATTATTTGTAGAATAAGCGGCTTTACTCATACAACGAATTGTAAGTGTATCCACCATATTTTGTTCTTTTTTTCCTTGAACGTCTTCTAATAATTTATTTAAAGAAGTAGAAATATCTTGTTTTGATTTTAAATTTAAATTATATCCGAATTTAGAAATTACATTTTGTAAACCGAATAATTTATCTTCATTTGGTTCATCGTGAATTCTATATATAAACGTTTTCTTTTGTTTTCCGATAAATTCAGCTACTTTTCTATTAGCTAATAACATAAATTCTTCAATTAAATGATTAGCATCTTTACTTTGTTTGAAATATACTCCAACAGGTTCTGCGTGTTCGTTTAAATTGAATTTTACTTCTACTTTATCAAAAGAAATTGCACCAGCATTCATTCTTTTTCTACGAAGAATTTTTGCAAAATCGTTCATTTTTAAAGTGGCTTCTACAATTGGTTTTGGTGCGTGATATTCCTTTCCAGTCAATGAAATATGTGCTGGAATTATATCTGATTTACTTTCAATAATTTCTTGTGCTTCTTCATACGAAAATCGTTGATCTGAATAAATAACCGTTCTTCCAAACCAAGAATCAATAACTTCCGCTTTATTATTTAATTGAAAAATAGCTGAAAATGTATATTTTTCTTCATTTGGTCGTAAAGAACAGGCAAAATTTGATAATACTTCGGGTAACATTGGAACCACTCTGTCTACTAAATACACAGAAGTAGCTCTATTATACGCTTCTTCATCTAAAATAGTACCTTCTTGTAAATAATGAGATACATCAGCAATATGAACTCCAATTTCATAATTTCCATTAGGTAAAACTTGGAATGATAAGGCATCATCAAAATCTTTAGCATCTTTTGGATCAATTGTAAACGTTAAAATATTTCGCATATCTCTACGTTTTGCAATTTCTTCTTCTGTAATTGAAGTATCTATTTGATTCGCATAAGCTTCCACTTCAATTGGAAAATCGTATGGTAAACCATATTCTGCTAAAATGGCGTGAATTTCTGTATTATGTTCTCCAGGTTTTCCTAATACTTTAATTACTTTTCCAAAAGGGGAATCGGCTTTTTTTGGCCAATCCACCATTGAAACTAATACAACATCACCGTGTTCTGCAGTAGCTATTTCATTTTTTGGAATAAAAATATCGGTATACATTTTAGCGTTTGTAGTAGTTACAAAACCAAAATTTTTCTGAATATCAATTACGCCAACAAATTCTGTTTTTGCTCTTTCTAAAATTTCTAAAACTTCTGCTTCTGGTTTTCTTGAACTTCTTCTATTGTAAATATAACATTTAACTTTATCACCATCTAAAGCATGGTTTAAATTAATAAACGGAATATATACATCATCTTCTAATTCAGAACAAACAAAATATCCCGATTTACGAGATGTCATGTCTACAGTTCCTTCGTAATATTCTGCTTTTGATATTATTTTGTATTTACCGCGTTCGTTTTCTTCTATTTTACCTGCTTTCTTTAAAATACCTAATTCTTTAATAATTTCGTTTCTACTTTGAGTATCATTCACTTCAATTATCGCAGCTATTTGTTTGTAATTAAAGTCTTTAGTAGGTGATGCGGATAGTATTTTATATACGTGAGCCGAAAAATCTTTGGCTTTTTTTGTCATTTTTCTGAAATTCTTTTTCATATATCATTCTTAATATGCATTAAAAGTACAAAGAAGAAATCAGAAAACGGAATTAAGTAGCAAGATTTAATAAAATTTTAATTTTCTAAATCTTGAAAGTTTTCAACATATATTAAAAACAATAAAAAAAGATTTTAATTAAATTTAAATTATTGATGGTTATTATAGTGTGTTAATATGTAGTATA
>NZ_JBIKJY010000001.1:0-184277 GCF_044360715.1 Flavobacterium sp. | reverse complement strand
TTACTTTAAAAATAAAATATTCCGATTTTTCACAACAAACAAGAAGTAAAACGGTGCAGTATTTCATTTCCGATAAAAATCTAATTTTTGAAACCGCAAAAGAATTATTGTATCAAGAAAAACTTAAAAATTCGGTTCGATTATTAGGCATTTCTTTAAACAATTTAAACACGCATCAGAAAAAATTTGTGGTGTATCAATTGAAGTTTGAGTTTTAGAAGGTTATTCCTAAATTATTCTTTTTCAAAACCGCATAATTACCCTATATTTGCAGATTATAACAGAAGTAAAAAATATTTTGAATTTGAAAATGGATTTTGTTGAAAAACAAATTTTGAATTTTGAATTTTGAATTTTGAAAGATAACAAATGAAACACATTAGGAATTTTTGCATAATTGCACATATTGACCACGGTAAAAGTACGTTAGCCGACCGCCTTTTAGGTGCGACACAAACCGTTACTGCAAGAGAAGAAAAAGCGCAATTATTAGATAATATGGATTTGGAACGCGAACGTGGTATTACCATTAAAAGTCACGCGATTCAAATGGAATATACGTATCAAGGGCAAGAATATATATTAAATTTAATTGACACACCTGGCCACGTAGATTTTTCTTATGAAGTGTCTCGAAGTATTGCTGCTTGTGAAGGGGCTTTGTTAATTGTTGATGCCGCACAAAGTATTCAAGCACAAACTATTTCTAATTTGTATTTAGCTTTAGAAAATGATTTAGAAATTATTCCGGTTTTAAATAAAGTCGATTTACCTTCTGCGAATCCAGAAGAAGTTTCAGATGACATTATCGATTTATTAGGTTGCAAATTAGAAGATATTATTCACGCCTCTGGTAAAACAGGTTTTGGTGTTGAAAATATTTTGGCAGCCATTATTGAAAAAATTCCACACCCTAAAGGCACAAAAGACGAGCCTTTACAAGCATTAATTTTCGACTCACATTACAATCCTTTTAGGGGAATTGAAGTAATTTTTCGTGTCGTAAATGGTGAAATTAAAAAAGGTCAGAAAATTAAATTTATGGCAACCGGTAAAGAATATTTTGCCGATGAGGTAGGTACTTTAAAATTAAATCAGGTTCCAAAAAATGTAATTTCAACTGGCGATGTTGGTTATTTAATTTCTGGAATAAAAGAAGCAAAAGAAGTGAAAGTTGGGGATACCGTTACAGACGCTAAAGAACCAACAACCAATATGATTACTGGTTTTGAAGATGTAAAACCAATGGTATTTGCCGGAATTTATCCTGTAGATACGGAAGATTATGAAGATTTACGATCTTCAATGGAAAAACTACAATTAAACGATGCGTCTTTGGTGTTTTTGCCAGAAAGTTCTGCGGCATTAGGATTTGGTTTCCGATGTGGATTCTTAGGAATGCTACATATGGAAATTATTCAAGAGCGTTTAGAACGTGAGTTTGATATGACTGTTATTACAACCGTACCAAACGTTTCGTACTTGGCTTACACAAAGAAAGAACCCGAACTAGGTTTCATAATAAACAATCCATCAGATTTGCCAGAACCAAGCAAATTAGATAGAGTTGAAGAACCTTACATTAAAGCAACTATCATTACAAAAGCCGATTATGTTGGAAATGTAATGAGTTTATGTATCGAAAAGCGTGGTTTAATTACCAATCAAACCTATTTAACTACCGAACGTGTAGAATTGAATTTTGATATGCCTTTAGCAGAAATAGTTTTTGATTTTTATGACAGATTGAAAACCGTTTCTAAAGGATACGCTTCTTTTGATTATCATCCAATAGGAATGAGAACATCAAAATTAGTTAAATTAGATGTGTTATTAAATGCCACTTCAGTAGATGCGCTATCTGCTCTTATTCACGAAGACAATGCATATAATATTGGTAAGAAAATGTGCGAAAAATTACGCGAATTAATTCCGCGTCAGCAATTTGATATTCCAATTCAAGCTGCTATTGGAGCAAAAATCATCGCGCGTGAAACAATAAAAGCGCTTCGAAAAGATGTTACTGCAAAATGTTATGGAGGGGATATTTCTCGTAAAAGAAAACTTTTAGAAAAACAGAAAAAAGGTAAAAAACGAATGCGCCAAGTTGGAAACGTAGAAATTCCTCAAGAAGCATTTATGGCCGTTTTAAAATTGAACGATTAAATAGATAAACTAGCAAAAGCATATTAATTTTTAATATGCTTTTTTTTATTTAAAATATTTCATAAATTTATATTCAAATTTAGAATTACTCTAATAATATGAATATTAAGCCCCTTTATTATTTATTATTAGCATTAAGTTCTAGTGTGTTTTCACAGACAATAACAATTGACAACACTACTAATACTCCTGCTCAGCTTGTAGATTTACTACTTGTAAATTCTTGTGTTTCAGTTTCAAATATAGCAATTTCATCCAATCAATCAGTTGCCTATTTTAATAGAAATGGATCTACTTTCCCTATAAACGAAGGGATAATTATTAGAAATGGTTTAGTGTTAAACACCCAAGGGAATTATGTTAACAATACCACATTAAGTTCGCAAATAAATACAAATACCGACGCTTTTTTGCAAACTATAAGCAACAATAGTGGTCAATCTTCCACAATAACAGATGTAGCTTTTTTAGAGTTCGATTTTATACCTGTGTCAAATAGTTTTAGTTTTGATTTTTTATTTGCTTCTAATGAATATGGCGAGTACCAATGTGCCTTTAGCGATGTTTTTGCTTTTGTGTTGACCAATTTAAACACTGGTGTTTCAACCAATTTAGCCGTTATCCCAGGAACAAGTTTGCCGGTTACGGTTAAAGACATTAGAAATAATTTGTATAATTCCAATTGCGTATCGGCCAATCCAATTTTTTTCAGTACATATAATCCCATTAACATTCCAGCTTCTACATTAAATATGAGAGGCCACACTGTTGTAATGAATGCGGCTTCAGCAGTAACACCTAATGTTCCTTATAAAATCAGAATGGTTATTGGGGATTATAATAATTCTGGTTATGATTCTGCTGTGTTTATTTCTGGAGGGAGTTTTACAACGTCTTTAGATTTAGGTCCTGATCAAACAGCTTGTTCTGGAAATACGATCCAATTAAATACGCAATTGGATACTTCATATACTTTTCAATGGCTTCAAAATGGAAATCCTGTTGGAGGAAATACGCCTTCATATACAGCAAATGCTCCAGGAACCTATTCAGTAGAAGTTACAAAGGGTTCTTGTTTTTTAACAGACACTGTAATTATAAATGACTTAGTCGTTACTGCTCCAAATAATTTACAAACATGTAATACGGGTGCAGCAAATTATACCTTTAATTTAACTACAAATAATGAAGCACAATTGGGTATTGATAATACCACTTATGATTTGTTTTATTATGCCTCTATGACTGATATAACTGCAAATAATCCAATTGTAGGACCTACAAATTTTTCTACTACTTCAGGACAAACAATTTACGTTAAAATTTACAATACAATAACTAATTTATTTTGTAGTACTGTGTATCAATTTGATTTAATTATAAATCCAGTTGTTAATGCTACGCAACCCGTTGATGTACAATTGTGCGAAGCTCCTACTGCAACAACGTATTTTTTAGCTAATTTAGATCTTCAGGTATTAAACGGATTAACAGGCTATAGTGTTTTATATTTTACCAGTCAAGCAGATGCTATTGCAGGAAATACTGGAGCTATTACTTCAGTTGCCATACCTAATGGAACTTCAACAGTCACCGTTTGGATTAGAATGCAAAATAGTTCTAATCCGTCTTGTTTTGACATTACAAGTGTTGATATTGAAGTAAATCCTTTACCACTTGTTGATGATTTAGCCGATGTGATAGCTTGTAGTAATTATGTTTTACCTGTTTTAACAAATGGAAATTATTTTACAGGACCTGGTGGCACTGGCACGCCATTGTTTGCAGGTAATATTATAGGTGATGGTGGTACATACTTTATATATAGTGGGCCTGATGTGAATGGCTGTTTCAATGAAACTTCTTTTTTAGCTTACTTTGTAGATGAATATAGACTGCTTTTAGATAATTGTGGTTCATTTACCATACCTTCACCACCATATAATATTGGGGCTTTTTATACAGCGCCAGGAGGCCCATCTGGCACTGGTGTTTTAATTCCTACAGGAACTGTTTTTCCTAATAACACGCAATTAAATATAGTTCAGCCAGTTTATTATTATGCTGAGGTAAATGGTGTTTTTTGTAGAGATGAATTATTTAATATTAACATACGACCTCTTCCTTTAATTGATACCTTACCAGATGTAACTTATTGTAATTCATATACATTACCAGCATTAACACATGGGAATTATTTTTCTGAACCAGGTGGAACAGGAATACCTTATTTTGCAGGTGATGCTGTAACTGCAACTCAAATAATGTACATATATAATACTACTTCTTTTATTGACGCAAACGGAAATCCTGGTGGTTGTGCTTTAGAAACGGATATTCAAATTAATATAATTGACACAAATTTGTTTACTACAATACCTGCATGTAATAGTTATACATTACCAGCTATTACTTTTGGAGGCTATTATACCGCTCCTCTAGGAGGAGGTACCGTGATAAATCCGACTATTCCAATAACAACTTCTCAAATAATATATTATTATGCCAATACAACATTGTTGCCAAACTGTACAGATAATTTGAATTATAATATTATTATTAATTCGTTGCCTTTAGTAGATGTAATCCCAAGCGGCGTATACTGTGGAGAATTTATTTTACCTGTTTTAACAAATGGCTCTTATTATACCTTACCAGGCGGGCCAACCACTTTAGGGCAAATTCCGGTTTTCGCTGGAAATATTATCGATTTATCTGGAGTTAGATTAAATCCAGGAACGTATTATGTGTTTAATGGACCAGATGTAAATGGCTGCTCAAATGAACAATCGTTTACAATAACTTTAAACCCATTTCCTCCCGCAGATGGTGTTTTAGATAGATTTGAATGTACGCCTTATTCGATTCCACAACCAGTTAATGGCACCATATATACCGCGCCAGGAGGACCAAGTGGAGGAGGTGCTTTGGTGTCTTCATCGACAGTTTTTTCCACTACACAAACATTTTATTTATACAATGTTGACCCGGTAACTAATTGTACAATTAATAGGCCATTTACTGTAACGTACAGCGGTATTAATTTACCAAATTACAGCAATGTTTCCGTATGCGAAACTCAAAATTATACCTTACCAGCTTTAACGCATGTGCCGGCAACACCAGAAAACTATACTATAGGTTATTTTTATGATCAAGCAGGTACATTACCCGTTGCTAATGGATTAGTTTTTAATGTTCCGAATTCTACTACAACAATTTGGGTGGTAGCAGCAAATGGAGATAGAACCATTTGTTTTGCTCAAGATAGTTTTGATATAATTGTGTCTCAAACCCCAAATTTAGCCGCATTAGCTTTGGTATTTGATACCGAAGAGTGTGGAACTTATGTATTACCTACTTTACCTTCCGCTGGTTTCAATTTAAATTATTATTCGCTACCAGGCGGAAATGCTGCCAATTTAATCACTAATTTAAATATTTCTACTCCAGGTACATATACCTATTATATCTATGCATCTGCATTGAATAATATAAATTGTAATGCGCAACAGTCGTTTACATTTACAGTCCATCCCTTATTAAATATTACTTTACCTCAAGGGGTTATTTGTGTAGATCCTATTACGAATACATTAATTTGCCCTTATACAATTCAAACTGGTTTAAATCCTGCGGTTTTTACAGCTAATTGGTTTTTAAATGGAACTTTATTAGGAACAGGAACTAATTTTACCGCAACACAAGCTGGGGTTTATAATGTTACGTTTGTCAAACTCATTCCAGATGTGGGTTCGGCTTGTAATTATAATAATACAACAGTTACTATTATAGAATCAAGCCCAGCAATAGCTAATTTTATAGTAAGCCCAGAATTTGACACAGATGGAACTTTTATTACAGTTAATATAACAGAAGGGTATGGTAATTACACCTATCAACTCGAATATCCAAACGGAAATTTAAGTCCAATTCAAACAAGTAATACCTTTACAAACTTAGTTACAGGAGATTATTTTGTTACTATTTTTGATACATTAGGAAACTGTACGCCTACAAGAATTGGACCTATTTATATCATTAATTATCCAAATTATTTTACACCAAATGGAGATGGGTTTCACGACACTTGGAATATTTTTGATTTGGCACAACAGCCTAAAAGTTTAATTTCTATTTTTGACAGATACGGAAAATTATTGAGACAAATTTCTCCTGCTGGTTCTGGCTGGGATGGAAAATATGAAGGTAAAGATTTACCTTCAACAGATTATTGGTTCTCGGTAGAATTTATGACGCAAAGTAAGCAAAAAGCTATTTTTAAATCTCATTTTAGTTTAAAACGATAGAGTAAAGGCATAAAAAAATCCCAAATTCAACTAAGAACTTGGGATTTTATATTTTAATTTGATTTATTATTCAATTTCAGAAATTCTTATAGTATTTACCATTCCTTTATTGGCAATTGGCATAGAAGCTAAGTTAACTACCATATCACCTTTTCTAACGTATTTCTTTTCTTTACAAATTTTATTGATGTCGTCAATAGTATCATCTGTACTTGTAAATTTATCGTAAAAGAATGCTCTTACTCCCCAAAGTAAATTTAATTGGGTTACTATTCTTTCGTTTGAAGTAAACACTAAAATATGAGCGTGCGGTCGCCAAGCCGAGATTTGAAAAGCAGTGTAGCCACTATTTGTTAATGTGGTAACCGCTTTTGCATCTATAGTATCTGCCATAGCAGCAGCGTTAAAACAAATAGATTTAGTTATGTATCTTTCGTTTCTTTTCGTTGGTGCGATATGAGGCACACTAATTAGCGGAGAATCTTCTACGCTTTCAATAATGCTTGTCATAGTTTCTATAACTTGTACTGGATAATTTCCTACAGAAGTTTCACCTGAAAGCATTACAGCATCTGCGCCATCCATAACCGAGTTGGCTACATCATTTACCTCTGCTCTTGTAGGCGTTAAGCTGGTAATCATTGTTTCCATCATTTGAGTGGCAACAATTACTGGAATTCGCGCTAATTTCGCCTTTAAAATTAGTTTTTTCTGAATTAACGGCACTTCTTGCGCAGGCACTTCTACTCCTAAATCACCACGAGCTACCATTAAACCATCACAAGCAACAACAATTTCATCAATATTTTCAACTGCTTCTGGTTTTTCAATTTTAGCAACAATCGGAATTTTATGTTCAGAATGTTCTGCAATTAAATCTTGTAAATCTTTAATATCTTCTTTGGTTCTAACAAACGAAAGTGCCATCCAATCTACTTTATTTTCACAAGCAAAAATCGCATCTTTGATATCTTTTACTGTCAATGCAGGTAGCGATACTTTTGTGTTAGGTAAATTTACGCCTTTTTTAGATTTTAACGGTCCGCCCTGAATTACTTTACAAACTACTTCATCAACTCTATTGGTTTCAATGGCTTCAAACATAAGTTTTCCATCATCTAAAAGAATTCTTTCTCCAGGATTTACATCTTTTGGAAATTCTTTATAGTTCATGTATACTCTGTTTGCAGTTCCAGGAATATCTTCTGAAGTCTGGAAAGTAATAATATCTCCAGGATGCACCATTACATCTTCCTTCATTACACCAACGCGTAATTTTGGACCTTGTAAATCGGCTAAAATAGAAGTGGTATAGCCAAATTCAGCATTTAATTCTCGAATAATATCTATTTTTTCTTTTACATCGGTATAATCTGCGTGTGAAAAATTAATTCTAAAAACATTAACTCCGGCGTCAATCATTTTTTTAATAACTTCTTTGCTACTACAAGCGGGGCCTAATGTGGCAACAATTTTTGTTTTTTTTGTTGTATGCATATTTAAAAAATTAAATTGTTTATCGATTTTAAATTAGTTGTATCTACTTTATAAATGGTAGAAACATTTTGTATGGTACTTATTTTTTGAATGACTTCATCGCTTTTAAAGCTTGAATCTACATTGTCTATTTTTAATAAATAATCGGCTATTTTTAATTCTGGAATTAAATTCATTGTAATATTATCTTCAGAAAAAAAGCCTGTATTGTTTTGGTTTGAATTAAAATTGGTTTGATTTTTAATGAGTTCCCAAGTAATATCTTGGTTATAATCGTCATAACTAAATCTTGAAAATTTTCCTATTCCGTTAGAAGATTTTATAGAAATTTCGTTATCATTTTTTGCCATTAAAACATTCAATTTTAAGTTTATTAAAAAGGTTAATTTAAAATCTTTTAAATTAGAATGAATAGCAAGTAACTCAAAATCATTTGATTCAAAATCGTCGAATGTAAGTTTAAGATTTGCCATTTATTTTTTTAATAATCGTAAAGATAGGAGTAAAAATTATTAAATTGTAGTAAAAAAGGTTTCTAAACTATTAAATTTTTAATTCAAACGTTGTAGTTGATAAAAAAATTTAGGATTTGTTTTCAATTTTATCTTGTAACGCAAAAAAAGCTCTTTTTGCCGCTGTTTCTTCTGCTTTTTTCTTCGAAGTAGCTCTGGCTTTGCTAATTACCTGGTTGTCCATTAGTAATTTCACACCAAAATACTTCACGCCTTCTTTACCATCATCTTCAAAAATATCAAATTTAAAAGTAATTTTTTCTTTCTGACACCATTCGATAATTAGACTTTTATAGCTAATTACTTTTCCTTCTAAACGTTCAATATCTACATATTGTTTGATGATTTTTTCTTGTATAAATTTCTCACAATACGGATAACCTTTATCTAAATAAATGGCACCAATGAAAGCTTCGCATAAATTGCCATGAATATTATCCCCAAAATGAGTTGGACTTACTTTACTTTCAATAAACTGTACTAAGTTAAAATCTTTTCCCAATTCATTTAAATGCTCTCTACTTACAATTTTAGAGCGCATTTTTGTTAAGTAACCCTCATCGCCAGTTGGAACTTTTTTATACAAATGTGCAGCAATAACACTACCTAACATGGCATCACCTAAAAATTCTAATCGTTCGTAACTTATTGGAAATCCTTTTTCATCAGTTTGATTTGCAGAACGGTGCGTAAAAGCGTGTTTATAATAAATTTCTGTATTGGGCTTGAATCCCAATATTTTGGTAATTTTTTCAAAAAAAACCCCGTCTTGATTAGAAGAAGGGGATTTTTTCAATATTTTATTTAAAATGCGACGCATGAAGTTATTCTTCTAATTTTTTGAAAAGCACACAAGCATTATGTCCGCCAAATCCAAAAGTATTACTCATTGCCACTTTAATTTCTCTTTTTTGAGGCGTGTTTAAAGTCAAGTTTAATGATGGATCAATATTTTCATCTACTGTGGTGTGGTTTATAGTTGGAGGAACAAGACTGTGTTTCATTGCTAAAATCGAAGCAATTGCTTCAATTGCACCAGCTGCTCCTAACAAATGTCCGGTCATTGATTTTGTAGAATTGATATTGATGTTTTTAGCGTGTGCTCCAAAAACATGACTAATTGCTTTTAATTCTGCAACATCTCCTAAAGGTGTTGAGGTTCCGTGTGTGTTGATATGATCCACTTCTTCTGGTTTCATACCTGCATCACGTAAGGTGTTTTCCATCACTGCAATCACTCCAATTCCTTCTGGATGTGGAGCAGTTAAGTGATACGCATCAGATGACATTCCGCCACCACCAACTTCACAATATATTTTAGCACCACGTGCTTTCGCGTGTTCGTACTCTTCAAAAACTAAAGCGCCAGCGCCTTCGCCTAAAACAAAACCATCTCTGTTAGCATCAAACGGTCTTGAAGCGGTTTCAGGGGAATCGTTTCTTGTAGATAACGCTTGCATAGAATTAAACCCACCCATTCCTGCAATAGTTACGGCTGCTTCAGAACCTCCAGACACAATTACGTCACACATTCCTAAACGAATGTAGTTAAAAGCGTCAATCATAGCATTTGCTGAAGAAGCACAAGCAGAAACTGTTGTATAGTTTGGACCCATAAAGCCATTTCTCATAGAAATATGAGCAGGAGCAATATCGGCAATCATTTTAGGAATAAAGAACGGATTAAAACGAGGTGTTCCGTCTCCTTTAGCATAACTCAGCACTTCTTCTTGGAAGGTTTCTAAACCACCAATTCCAGCACCCCAAATAACACCAACTCTTTGCTTATTTACATTTGATTCCAAAATGCCTGAATCTGCAATTGCTTGTTCACCAGCTACAATGGCATATTGTGCAAATTTATCCATACGTCTAGCTTCTTTTCTATCGATAAATTCTTCGACATTGAAGTTTTTTACTTCGCAAGCAAATTTTGTTTTATGTTTTTCGGTATCATAATATGTAATTGGCGCCGCACCGCTTTTACCGCTAATTAAGGCATTCCAATATTCTTGAATGTTGTTTCCAATTGGAGTTAATGCTCCAAGTCCTGTTACCACTACACGTTTTAATTGCATAAATTATTTTTTAGTTATATAGAAAAACCCAATGTGTCATAATTAAATATCAACATTGGGTATTACATAAATGTCTTATGTGAATGATTGTAATACAATCAATGTTTTTACAAATCTAAACAAAGATTTTTAAAAACAGAAACAAAAAATAACAACATCCGTATAAAATAAATTATACGGATGAAAGGTTATTATTTCTTAGCTTCTTCGATGTAAGAAATTGCTTGACCTACAGTAGCAATGTTTTCAGCTTGGTCGTCTGGAATTTGAATATCAAATTCTTTTTCGAATTCCATAATAAGCTCTACAGTGTCTAATGAATCAGCACCTAAATCGTTAGTGAAGCTTGCTTCTGTTACTACTTCGTTTTCGTCAACACCTAATTTGTCCACGATAATCGCTTTTACTCTTGATGCAATGTCTGACATAATTTTCAATTTTTAATTATTTGTTGGCAAAAATAAAAAACTTTATTTTAAAACAACATTTTTGTTAGTAAATATAACAACGAATATACAAAAAAAACTTAAAACACCCTATTTTTAAGCATATTTAGAACGAATTAATTTATTATTTCATTTTTTTTTGCCGTTAAACCTAAATGAATTTATACTTTTGTGTGATATTTATGTGGTTTATTGCTGCAATAAGTTAAATAAAACAGAATTGAATGAAGAAAATTGTGCTTTTTGCTTCCGGAAATGGTTCTAATGCTGAAAATATTATGACTTATTTTGACACGTCAAATGCCGTTTCAGTTGTTGGTTTGTTTTCTAACAATTCTGAAGCTAAAGTAATTGAAAGGGCAAAAAAATTTAATGTTCCTACTTTTGTTTTCAATAAATTAGCACTTTCAGATGATACTGTTTTAAATCAACTGAAACAATTGCAACCCGATTTAATTGTGTTGGCAGGATTTTTATTGAAATTCCCTATGCATATTATTAATGAATTTCCGAATAAAGTAATTAATATTCATCCAGCATTGTTGCCAAATTATGGCGGAAAAGGTATGTATGGCATTCACGTTCACCAAGCGGTTTTAGAAAATAAAGAAAAGGAAACAGGAATCACAGTACATTACGTAAATGAACATTTTGATGAAGGTGAATTTATATTTCAAACTAACGTAAATATTGAAAATTGTAAAACAGCAGAAGAAATCGCACAAAAAATTCACGAATTAGAAATGGAACATTTTCCGAACGTGATTGAGAGATTCTTAGAAGGTTAGACTTCCTAGAAAGTCAAACCCACTTAAATTTCTTAATTTCAACATCTAATTAATCTAAAAATCTAACAATCTAATTAATCTAACAATCTAAAATGTCCTACCAAGTTCACATATACACAGATGGCGCCGCCAAAGGAAATCCAGGGCCAGGTGGTTATGGTGTGGTGATGGAAATGGTGGGCACGCCTTACAAAAAAGAATTTTTTGAAGGATTCAGACATACTACTAATAACAGAATGGAATTGTTAGCCGTAATAGTAGGTTTAGAAAAATTGAAAGCACCAAAAACCAACGTTTTGGTTGTTTCAGACTCTAAATATGTTGTGGATTCAGTAGAAAAAGGATGGGTATTCGGCTGGGAGAAGAAATATTTCAAAGACAAAAAAAATCCCGATTTATGGATGCGCTTTTTAAAAATTTACAGACAACATAATGTGAAATTTATGTGGATTAAAGGGCACAACAATCATCCTCAAAACGAACGTTGTGACGAATTAGCCGTGATGGCCTCGCAACAAAAAAAATTAAATATTGATACCTTTTACGAAACAGAAGAAGAGAAACTACTATAAAAAATACCTGATAAATATTAAAATCTATCAGGTATTATCTTTAATAAGAAGTGTAGTATTATTTATTTTTTGTTAAGTCAAATCGGTAGATAGCGTCAAATCCTACATATAATGAAGAATCAAATTCAGCATTCAATCTATTTCTTTTGTCTCCACTAAGTGGAAATGTTAATACCTGTACACCAACTTTTTCATTGGCATTAAACACTCCATAATCTGTAGTATCTAATCCTACTTTACCTCTTAATATTAATGAGTTATCCATTAATCCTAATGCGGTGTATAAAGCAAATCTAATTGATTCCTCCTGAACATAAAAATTAGATTTAAACTCTGATAAGTTATAAGACTTAATAGACGTTAATAAATCGGATCCTATACTTAGGTTTTTAGTTAACGAATAATTAGCATCCATACGAATAGGAAGCGTAGCGTTTATGTAAAATTTATTATTTTTAGAACGGTGCCACATTCCAATTAAAGGCGTTAGCGTAGAACCGTGATTTTCTGTTGAACTGTACATACCAAATTTAATTTTGTACGATTCACTATATTGATAATCTAAAACAGCTAGAGCTCCAATTTGAAAATCGTTTGATCCAATCGCATTAAAATCTGAAGCAATTTTTGGTAATAATACATACGTTCCAGACCATTTTTCTGAGTGTTGGTACTTAAATCCCAAATTTAAACGGGTCATTGTTAAACTAGTTCTATCTGCGCCTTTAGACAAATTTAACCGTGTATTTTCTGCCGTTAAACCAGTTAATAATACCAACTTTTCAGATAGTTTTTTAGGATAGTACAATTCAAAATTAACATTGTTAACGCTAGTTTCGAAGTTTTTGTTTGCGTTTGTTTGATTTGCTTCTTGTATGTTTCCTAAAGTAGTATTATTAGTTGAAAACTTAACAATATCAACATAATCCTGAGAATAACCTATTTGTAAGAATGTAAAATAGGTTAATAATAAAATAATTTTTTTCATAGTTTTTTAGTTTAATTTTCAAAAATAGTAAATTATACATTCAGAAGTTGCGCTGTAATTTATTAAAAAACATTTGTAATTTTTATGAATATCATTAATTATTTTAATGGTTATTGAAGTTTTGATAAAATTCTTTGTAACCAAGTTATTTTATTCCTCGTTTATTGCATTCCAGCCTCTGGCTTTAAGCTCAATTTTTGTGTTGGCACGAGTCACCAAGTGCATCCCTTCACTTTCCGCAACCATATGACCAATAATGGTAAAATTAGGATTGTGTTTTAATTTTTCGAAATCGTCCATTTTTATTGTGAAAAGCAATTCGTAGTCTTCTCCGCCATTTAAGGCAATTGTGGTAATATCTACATTAAATTCTTCACAAACATTTATTAATTGTGGGTCAACCGGAATTTTATCTTCGTACACATTACAGCCTAATTTACTTTGCTTACAAATATGCATAATTTCAGAGGACAATCCGTCTGAAATATCAATCATAGCGGTAGGTTGTACTTCTAATTTTTCAAGTAATTCTTTTACGTCATTTCTGGCTTCTGGCTTCAATTGACGTTCAATTAAATAGGTATAATCATCTAAAATAGGTTGGTTATTTGGGTTGACTTGAAACACTTGTTTTTCTCTTTCTAAAACTTGTAAACCCATATAAGCAGCACCTAAATCGCCAGAAACAACTAATAAATCAGTTTGTTGTGCGCCGTTTCTGTAGGTTATTTCTTCTAAATTCGCTTCGCCAATAGCTGTAATGCTAATAATTAATCCTTTTTGAGAAGAGGTTGTGTCGCCGCCAATTACATCTACATTATAAGCGTTGGCGGCAAGCGTAATTCCTGCAAAAAGTTCTTCCATTGCTTCTAACGGAAAACGATTAGAAACTGCCACCGAAACCGTAACCTGAGTTGGCACGGCATTCATTGCGCAAATGTCAGAAATATTAGACACAATTGCTTTGTATCCCAAATGTTTTAAAGGCATATAGCTTAAATCAAAATGTACACCTTCCACTAATAAATCGGTAGAAATTACTGCTTTTTTGCCAGCAAAATCTAAAACAGCGGCATCGTCACCAATACTTTTAATAGTGCTTTTTTGATTCACTTTAAAGTGTTTGGTTAAATGCTCAATTAATCCGAATTCACCTAAACTGGCAATGCTTGTTGTTTTTTGATCTTTATTTTCTAACATAAGGTTTTGTTTTTGCAAAGATAGGGAATTAATGTGCCAATTTATTAATGTGCCAATGTGCCAATTAGATAATTAGACAATGTGTCAATTAGATAATTAGACAATGTGTCAATTAGACAATTACTTTTATTAGCACATTGAAAATTCGCTAATTATCCAATTATCTAATTATCCAATTGTTTAAGTTTTTCAAAAATCAAACTAGTTTCGTATCCTTTTCGGAGTAAGAAATCTACAAATTTTTTATTTTTCTTTTGTCCTTTTCGTTCCTTAATACTGTTCCAATTTTTTTCTGAAAGTGTATGAAAATTGGCTAAATAAATTTCGTTTGGAAGTTCCAACAAAGCTAAATCAATGTTTCTTTTAGATATTTCTCTAAATTTTAATTCTTGAACAATTCGGTTTTTACCCCAACCTTTATAGTTGTGTTTTCCTCTTGCAAAACTTTTAGCAAAACGTTCTTCATCAATATATTTATTTTCGATAAGATGTACAATAACTTGTCCCTTTAGTTCCGGAAGTAAGGCAAAATTCCGTAATTTTTGTTCCACTTCTTTATGACAACGATCTTGGTAAGAGCAGTAATACTCTAATTTGCTGATAATTTCGTTTGTAGTAAGTGAGGTTTTTGGTGCTTCCAATGAAAAATAGTAAGTAAATATCTATTCAAAATTACTATAAAAAATAACTTTTACAATAGTATCAATAGGTTTCTTTTGCTTCAAATTTTTTTATAACTAAAATTAGTCCTACATTTTTAAACTTCAAACGGAATAACTATCTTTGCCACTTATTTAAAACAAAGTAAATGAGTAAATTATTAATTGTAGGAACTGTAGCTTTTGATGCTATTGAAACCCCTTTTGGAAAAACAGATAAAATTTTAGGAGGCGCAGCAACTTATATTGGCTTATCCGCATCATTTTTTAAGCTGGATTCGGCAATAGTATCTGTTGTAGGTGAAGATTTTCCACAAGAACATTTAGATTTATTATCAGAAAGAAATATAAATATTGAAGGAATTGAAATTGTAAAAGGCGGAAAAACTTTCTTTTGGAGTGGAAAATATCATAACGATATGAATTCTCGTGATACTTTAGCTACGGAGTTAAATGTATTAGCGGATTTTAATCCTGTGGTGCCTCAAGCATATAAAGATGCATCGGTGGTTATGTTAGGAAATTTACATCCAATTGTACAATCATCCGTTTTAAATCAAATGACAACTCAACCAAAATTAGTAGTTTTAGATACGATGAATTTTTGGATGGATTGTGCGTTACCTGAATTATTAGAGGTAATAAAACGTGTTGATGTAATTACCATTAACGATGAAGAAGCACGTCAATTATCTGGAGAATATTCTTTAGTAAAAGCGGCAGCAAAAATTCACACTATGGGTCCTAAATATGTAGTTATTAAAAAAGGAGAACACGGAGCTTTAATTTTTCATAATAAAGATGTTTTCTTTGCGCCAGCATTGCCGTTAGAAGAAGTTTTTGACCCAACAGGAGCAGGAGATACGTTTGCAGGAGGATTTTCTGGATATATTGCTCAATCTGAAGATATTTCTTTTGAAAATATGAAAAACGCCATTATTCACGGCTCAAATTTAGCATCATTTTGTGTAGAAAAATTTGGAACGGAAAGAATGGTAAACTTAAACAAAGAAGATGTTTATGCTCGTTTACAACAATTTAAGTCGTTAACACAATTTGACATCAAATTATAAGACCAAATTATGCCTCGAAATTTCGGGGCATTTTTAATACAATAAATAATACAACACAACAACAACTATGAGCGACGCTATTAAACACGAATGTGGAATTGCCTTACTTAGACTATTAAAACCATTAGAATACTATAGAGAAAAATATGGTACGGCTTTTTACGGGGTAGAAAAAATGTACCTTTTAATGGAAAAACAACACAATCGCGGACAAGACGGTGCCGGTTTTGCTAGTATTAAACTAGACGTAAAACCAGGTCAAAGATATATTAGCAGAATACGTTCTAATCAAGCACAACCTATTCAGGATATTTTCGGACAAATTAACACCAGAATTTCTGAGGAATTAGCTAAAAATCCGTCGTATCAAAATAACGTAGCGTTACAAAAAGAAAACATTCCTTATGTAGGCGAATTATTTTTAGGACACGTTCGTTATGGTACTTTCGGGAAAAACAGCATTGAAAGCGTTCATCCTTTTTTACGTCAAAACAATTGGATGCACAGAAATCTATTAGTTGCTGGAAACTTCAATATGACTAATGTTAAAGAATTATTTCAAGACTTAGTTGATGTAGGTCAACATCCAAAATTAATGGCAGACACGGTAACCGTTATGGAAAAAATCGGTCATTTTTTAGATGATGAAATTACACAATTGTATTTAGATTGCAAAAACGAAGGACTTACAAAATTAGAAGCTTCGCCAGTAATTGCAGAGCGATTAAATATTGGAAGAATATTAAAAAGAGCCTCTAAAAACTTTGATGGAGGATATGCTATGGCTGGACTTTTAGGCCACGGAGATTCTTTTGTGGTTAGAGATCCAAACGGAATCCGACCAGCATATTATTACCAAGATGATGAAATTGTGGTAGTAGCTTCAGAGCGCCCAGTTATTCAAACCGTTTTTAATGTAGCATTCGATGACGTGAAAGAATTAGAAGCGGGTGATGCTATTATTGTTAAGAAAAACGGAAATGTACTGTTCGAAAATATTAGAGAATGTGTAGATAAAAAAGCCTGTTCTTTCGAAAGAATTTATTTTTCTCGCGGAAGCGACGCCGAAATATATCAAGAAAGAAAATTATTAGGAAAATATGTTTTTCCAAGCGTTTTAAATGAAATTGAAAACGACATACATAATTCGGTATTCTCATTTATTCCAAATACGGCGGAAACTTCTTTTTATGGAATGGCTGAAGCGGCTCAAAAATTCTTAGACGAACAAAAGGTTAAAGATATTATTTCACAAAAAGACACTTTAGACGAAAAAGGGTTAAACGAAATTTTAGCAGAAAAAGTTCGTACCGAAAAAATAGCTATTAAAGATGTAAAACTGCGTACTTTCATTACAGAAGATAGTAGTAGAGATGAAATGGTAGCACACGTTTACGACATTACATACGGCGTGGTAAAACCAAAAGATAATTTGGTAATTATTGATGACAGTATTGTTCGTGGTACGACATTAAAACAAAGCATCATTAAAATTTTAGACCGATTACATCCTAAGAAAATTGTGGTAGTTTCTTCGGCTCCTCAAATTAGATATCCTGATTGTTACGGAATTGATATGAGTACTCTAGAAGGTTTTATCGCTTTTAAAGCGGCCTTAGAACTTTTAAAAGAAACCAATCAGTATCAAATTGTAGAAGACGTTTATAAAAAATGTAAAGCACAACAAGGGTTAAAAGATACAGAAGTTGTAAATCACGTAAAAGAAATATACAATCCGTTTACAGATGAGCAAATTTCAGATAAAATGGCAGAAATGCTAACTTCAAAAGAAGTGAAAGCAAAAGTGAAAATTATTTTTCAAAAAGTAGAAGATTTACACAAAGCGTGTCCCAAAAATTTAGGCGATTGGTACTTCACTGGAAACTATCCAACACCTGGAGGAAACCGAGTTGTAAATACTGCTTTTATCAACTTTTATGAAGGAAATGGAGCGCGCGCTTATTAAAAAAGTGCATTTCATCGAGAATATTTGCAATACAACAATTATTTTGTTTTAGTAAAATAACTTGATATACTTTTACCTCACCAGAAAATTAGTAGGTTAAGTTTTATGGTAGATTTGGGGCAAAAGGGGTGAAAAGAAATTTTCACCTTTTTTATTTTATATACTTTCCAGACAAATCTTTTTTATTTTTTCACTTTTTGTTTTTGAATTTACTAAATTCGCTAATGGAAACTTAAATTTTCCTAAAAATGAAAAACACACTCCAAAACACATATAATTTTATTTTTGAAGAAAGTTTGATAAACGAAATTTCAGAAGTTTCTAAAATTCACGATTTCAAAGAAGGCGATATTATTATAGATTTTAATGAAAACATTAAAAATATGCCTTTAATGTTAACCGGAGCCATTAAAATTTTACGTGAAGATTTTGACGAAGGGGAACTACTTTTATATTTTATAGAAAAAGGAGATACTTGCGCTATGTCTATGCAGTGTTGCTTAGGAAATGCTAAAAGTGAAATCCGCGCCATTGCAGAAACGGACGGACAACTAATTTTAATTCCGGTAGCTAAAATGAACGAATGGCTTGGGAAATATGCCACTTGGAGAAATTTTGTATTTAACAGCTATAACAATCGATTGAAAGAAATGCTAACAACAATTGATCATTTAGCATTTATGAATATGGATGAACGATTAATAAATTATCTTTTAGAAAAATCTAAAATTAATACGTCCAACCAAATTAATAAAACACATCAAGAAATTGCTTACGATTTAAATACGTCAAGAGTCGTAATTTCCCGAATTTTAAAAGCTTTAGAAAACAAAGGAAAAATTAAATTGAATAGAGCGTATATTGAGTTGTTGTAATCTAACTTTCATTCACTAAAACAAAAATCCCACCTTTGTAACACTTGTTACTGTACACTATTTTTAATGCGTTTACATTTGCCTCATAATTAATTTAGGATTATGAAAAAATTTAAACACACTATTTTAAGTTCAGCAGTATTATTTTCTGTTTTTGGATTGGCACAAGACACGCTGTCCATTTCTAAAAACGATATTTCTAAGAAAATAGCTTCAACTAATTTACAAGTAAAAATTGCTGAAAAAAATGCCCAATCCGCAAAAGCAGATTACAATCAGGCAAAAGCAGTTTTCTTGCCAAATATTTCGGTTTCACACACCGGAATTTCTACTACAAATCCATTAATGGCATTTGGTTCAAAATTAAACCAAGAAATTTTAACCGCTTCCGATTTTAATCCAGCGTTGTTAAACGATCCTGCAAAAACACAAAATTTTGCAACGAAATTTGAAATTCAACAACCTCTTATTAATATAGATGGTTTTTATGGAAGACAAGCCGCTAAAGCCAAAATGGAGGCGTTTCAATTACAAACCGAACGCACTAAGGAATATTTAGAATTAGAAGTTTCTAAAGCATATATGCAATTACAATTGGCATATAAAGCCGTTAAAGTTTTAGAAAAAGCAAATACCACAGGAAAAGCCAATTTGAAATTAGTAGAAAATTATTTCAAACAAGGTATGTTGCAAAAAACTGATTTGTTAAACGTACAAGTTCGTGTAAATGAAATTGCCAATCAGTTGCAATATGCAAAAAGCAATGTGCAAAATGCTTCAGATTATTTAGGGTTTTTATTAAACGAAGACACGCAAGGAAAAGTGTATAAACCATCTGAAGCATTAGAAAACACCATTTCAATTGAACCTATAAATACTACTTTATCCGAAAACAGAAAAGACATTCAAGCGATGTATAAATCTTCTGAAGCGTATGCAAAAATGTTACAATCTTCAAAAATGACATTTTTACCAAGACTAAACGCTTTTGGAAGTTATGAAATGTACGATGCAACTGTTTTAGGAACTTCAGCAAAAGGCTATTTAGTTGGTGCCCAGTTATCTTGGAATATTTTTGATGGTTACAAATCTATTGGAAAATATGAAAAAGCAAAAGCCGAATCTCAAAAAGCTGATGTAGAAAAAGAACAATATACTAAGCAAAGTCAATTGGAATTAAACAAAACCAATCGCCAATTAATAGATGCAGAAAACAAAGTGAATTTGTCGAAATTAGCTTTCGAACAATCGCAAGAAGTATACAGAATTCGCCAAAACAGATTTGCACAAGGTTTAGAAAAAACTACCGATTTATTGCAATCTGAAACACAAATGATTCAAAAAGAATTAGAGCAATTACAAGCGGTTTTTGAATATAATTTTACCAAACAATATTTACAGTTTTTAACGAAATAGCATAACATAACAACATTCAAACAATACAGATTTAAGAAATTTAATAAATTATTAAAATTAATATGATTGCTCTAATCAGTGGTTCAAAAGAAAATAAGTAACAACAACATCAGTGAAGATTTCTCGAATTTATCTAATCTGTGTTTTAAAAATAAATTTTATATTATGAAAAAAACAACCATTTTAGGCCTTTCCACTTTAGTATTATTTTCTTGTGGAAAAGAAGCAAAAGAAGTAACCAATAACGAACCAGTTATTAAAATTGTAGTAAACGGTTCTGCTGCTAATAACTCAGAATTTATTACCGCAAGCGGAAAAACCGAGGCAGAAAGTAGTGCTAATTTAAGTACAAGAATGATGGGTTATGTAACTAAAGTTTATGTAAAAACAGGTCAAAAAGTTGGCGCTGGACAACTATTAGTAAGTATCAATAGTTCCGATTTAGAAGCTAAAAAAGCACAAGTTGATGCTTCAATACTTCAAGCAACAGCTGCATACAACAATGCTAAAAAAGATTATGATCGTTTTGTGAATTTATTTGCACAACAAAGTGCTTCTCAAAAAGAGTTAGATGATATGACGTCTCGTTACGAAATGGCAAAAGCAGGTTTAGCTGGTGCGAAACAAATGCGAAATGAGGTTATGGCGCAGTTTTCGTATTCTAATATTACCGCTCCATTTTCTGGTGAAGTTACCAATACTTTTATAAAAGAAGGTGATATGGCAAATCCAGGTATGCCTTTAGTAAGTATAGAAGGCGCATCAAGAATGCAAGTAACTGCTATGGTTTCTGAAAGTGATATTACCAAAATTACAAACGGAATGCCTGTAAAAATAATGGTAAAATCTTTAAATAAAGAAGTATCAGGAAAGGTTTCTGAAGTCAGCGGTTCAGCAAAAAACACGGGTGGACAATATTTAGTGAAAGTGACTTTAAATTCAAATTATAAATCAATATTATCAGGAATGTTTGTAAACGTACAATTTCTAATTGCCAATACACCAAAGTCAGAAATTACGGTAAAATCAGATAAAGTAATGGTTCCTGAAAGTGCTTTAGTAAAACAAGGACAACTAACAGGGATTTATACGATTGCCAATGGTAAAACTGCTATTTTAAGATGGGTAAGAACTGGTAAAACTTATGACAACCAAGTAGAGGTATTGTCAGGTTTATCGGCAAACGAGCAATATATTGTTTCATCAGAAGGCAAATTGTATAACGGAGCTAAAGTGTCAATAAATTAGATTTTTTTTATTAAAAATCTAAAGATCCAACAATCTAAAAATCTAAAAAATGCAAGAAGGTATATCAGGTAAAATTGCTCATTTTTTCATCAATTCAAAATTAACCATATTATTAATGGTGGGTTTGATGATTATAGGTGTGTATAGTTCGTTCTTAATTCCACGTGAAGAAGAACCACAAATTAATGTTCCAATGGCAGATATTATGATTGGCTATCCAGGTGCAAGTCCAGCAGAAGTGGAAAGTCGAGTTATCAAGCCATTAGAAAAAGTATTGTCTAATATTAAAGGCGTAGAACATTTACATAGTATGGCAATGAATGGTCAGGCTATGATAATTGTTCAGTTTTATGTTGGTGAAGATTCAGAACGCTCGTATGTAAAATTATACGATGAGTTAATGAAAAACGAAAATATGTTTCCAAAAGGCGTATTTAAACCTATGGTAAAAACACGTTCTATTGACGATGTACCTGTGTTAGGATTAACGCTTTGGAGCGAAAAATTAAATGATTTTGAAATTCGTCAAATTGCGGAAGAAGTTACCTCGGAAATTGAAAAAGTAAAAGATGTTGCCATTACTAAAGAAATTGGAGGAAGAACACGCGAATTAAAAGTTGTTTTAGACAAAGATAAAATGGCCGAAAACGGCGTGGATGCTTTAGGAATTATGCAAATGATTCAAGCCAATAACGGCAGTTCACAATCTGGAAGTTTTGTCGCCAATGATAAAGAATATTTATTAACTACAGGAGAATTTTTAGCCACTTCTGAAGATGTTGAAAATTTGGTAGTGGGTGTAAACGCAAATATGCCTGTATATTTAAGACAAGTGGCTACAATTCAAGACGGCCCTTCAACACCAAGAAGTTATGTGTCTTTTGGATACGGAAAAGCGAATGAAAAGTATACGAAAAACAAATCAGAATATCCAGCTGTTACAATTTCAATTGGAAAAGTAAAAGGTGCGGATGCGATGAAAATTTCGGATAAAATCATTGAGAAAGTTGAGACTTTAAAAAAGACTTTAATTACCGATGATGTTCACGTAGAAGTTTCCAGAAATTACGGTGAAACGGCATCACATAAAGTAGGTGAATTATTAATGCACTTAGGTGTGGCAATTATTGCCGTAACACTTTTGGTAATGCTAGCTATGGGTTGGCGCGGAGGTTTAGTAGTTTTCTTTTCTGTACCATTAACATTTGCTTTAACGTTGTTTGCTTATTATATGTTAGGTTATACATTAAACAGAATTACGCTTTTCGCTTTAGTTTTTGTAGTTGGAATTGTAGTAGATGACAGTATTATCATTGCCGAAAATATGCACCGCCATTTTAAAATGAAGCGATTGCCGTTCAAACAAGCTGCGATTTACGCGATTAATGAAGTTGGAAACCCAACCATTTTAGCCACATTTACAGTAATTGCTGCTATTTTACCAATGGCTTTCGTATCTGGAATGATGGGACCATATATGAGTCCGATGCCAATTGGTGCATCTATTGCAATGTTATTGTCGTTGTTTGTTGCTTTAACGGTTACGCCTTATTTAGGGTATCATTTATTACACGAAAAAGAAGAACAAGAACACAAAGCAGATCAAGGTATAGAAACCTCTTGGATTTATAAGTTATATAATAAAATTGAACGTCCATTTTTAGAAAATTCTACGAAACGCAGAGTAATGTTAGGAATTACAGTGGTTTTATTAGCAGGTTCGGTATTGATGTTTTTCACGAAATCAGTTTTAGTTAAAATGTTGCCTTTCGATAATAAAAACGAATTCCAAGTGGTAATTGATATGCCAGAAGGGACTACGTTAGAAAGAACAGCCGCGGTAACGCAAGAAATCGCACAATATTTAACTACAATTCCAGAAGTAGTTAATTATCAAAACTATATTGGAACTTCTGCGCCGATTACGTTTAACGGACTGGTTCGTCATTACGATTTACGCGGTGGAAGCAATATGGCCGACATCCAAGTTAATTTATTACATAAAGAAGATAGAGATTTACAAAGTCACGATATCGCGAAAGTAGTTCGTCCAGAAGTGCAAAAAATTGCAAAAAAATATGGTGCAAATGTTAAAATTATCGAAGTGCCACCAGGACCTCCAGTATTATCCACATTGGTTGCAGAAATTTACGGACCTGATTACAAACAACAAATTGAAGTAGCCAATCAAGTAAAAGGTATTTTAGAAAAAACGACTGATATTGTGGATATTGATTGGTATGTAGAAGACAATCAAACTGAATATAAATTAGAAATTGACAAAGAAAAAGCGATGTTAAATGGCGTTGCTCCTCAACAGGTTGTTGGTAATTTAACCTATTTGTTAAAAGAATATCCAATTTCAAATTTATACGATGAAAATTCAAATAACAGTGTTGGAATTCTTCTTTCTTTAGATGATAAAGACAAAACCTCACTTCAAGATATTCAGAATTTAAAAATAAAAGGAAGTCGTGGAAATGTTGTTCCAGTTTCAGATTTGGTAAAAGTAAAAGAAGATGTCTTACAAAAAACCATTTATAGAAAAGATCAAAAACGAGTAGTTTATGTAACAGCTGATATGGCTGGAGAATTAGAAAGTCCAGTATATGCCATTTTAGGAATGAACGAAGAATTGCAAAAAATGAAACTTCCAGCGGGTTATAAAGTTAACGAATTGTACATGGAACAACCTTCAGATGAAAGTGATTTCACCGTAAAATGGGATGGAGAATGGCAAATTACGTTAGAGGTTTTCCGTGATTTAGGAATTGCATTTGGAGTAGTAATTGTAATTATTTATATGTTAATTGTAGGATGGTTCCAAAACTTTAAAACACCAATTGTTATGATGATGGCGATTCCACTTTCGTTAGTTGGAATTGTATTCGGACACTGGTTGTTAGGTGCTTATTTTACAGCCACTTCATTTATTGGAATGATTGCTTTAGCAGGAGTAATGGTGCGAAATTCGGTCTTACTTATCGATTTTATTGAAATCCGACTAAACGAAGGTATTCCATTAAAACAAGCCATTATTGAAGCGGGCGCTGTAAGAACGACTCCAATTTTATTAACTACTGGAGCTGTTGTAATTGGAGCGGTCATTATATTATTCGACCCAATTTTTCAAGGATTAGCCATATCACTTGTTTTTGGAGCGATTGTATCTACAGTATTAACATTATTAGTAGTGCCAATTATTTACTATATCACGGAAAGAAAAAAGTGGGAAAATAAAAGTACTGAGGAAATAAACCAATAAAAAATGATCTTATGAAACTAGTAATAATAACATCAATTTCAGAATTTGAAAAAGAAATAAAACAAATTTTGGTAAAAGCAAATGTGAAAAATTTTTCATACAAAGATGTAGTTGGATACCACAACTCAAGTGGGGAAGCCATAGGAGAAAATTGGTTTGCTACAGAAATGAATGAAAATGAAAGTATGTTGTTTTATGCTTTTGTACCGGTTGAAAATGTGGATCTGATCTTTAATGCTATATCTAAATTTAATTTGCAACAAGAAACCATATCAAAAATTCATGTAGCAACAATAAATATTGAAAAATCAAATTAATTAAAAAAAATAAGTATGAAAAATAGAATCATCCGTGCCATAGCAGGAAGTTTTGTACTGATTAGTATTTTACTTTCTATATATGTTAACCAAAATTGGTTGTGGTTTACCGCCTTTGTAGGGGCAAATTTATTGCAATCATCCATCACCAAATGGTGTTTAATGGAAGATATTTTAGCCAAATTAGGCGTTAAAGACTAACAAAAAAGCCGTTCTGAGAAATCAGAACGGCTTTATATTTTATATAAAACCAGTTTACACCACTTTTAAAATATAATAGTTTTTCTTTCCTTTTTGAAGTAAAACGAATGTGTTCGCAATTAAATCGTTTGTTGAAATTATATATTCTTCTGTAACTTTTACTTTATTTACGGAAACGGCATTTTCTTTTAACGCTCTTCTGGTTTCATTCCCTGAAGATAAAAATCCAGATTTCACAAAGGCATCTACAATTGGGTAACCCGCTTCAATTTCTGCTAAAGTAACTTCCGCTTGGTCTAAACTTTGGAAAACATCTGCTAACGTTTTTAAATCTAATAGTTTTAAATCGTCAACGGTTGGTTTAAAGAACGCTTGTGAAGCAAAAACGGCTTTTTCATGTTCTGCTGCACCGTGAATCATAACTGTTACTTCCTCGGCTAATTTCTTCTGTAATACTCGTAAATGTGGCGCTTCAACGTGTTCCGCTAATAACGCATCAATCGTAGCTTTGTCTAAGAATGTGAATATCTTAATATATTTTTCTGCATCAACATCAGTCGTATTGAACCAAAATTGGTAAAATTCGTATGGAGACGTTTTATCAGCATCCAACCAAATGTTTCCTTTTTCCGATTTTCCGAATTTCGAACCATCTGCTTTTGTAATTAATGGGCAAGTCATTGCGAACGCTTTTCCTTCCGTTTCAGAATCTACGTTCATTCTACGAATTAATTCTGTACCAGTAGTGATATTTCCCCATTGGTCGCTTCCACCCATTTGTAATTTACAATTGTGGTGTTTGTGCAAATGATAAAAATCGTATCCTTGAATTAATTGGTACGTAAATTCTGTAAAACTCATTCCTTCGCCTTCACCAGACAAACGTTTTTTTACAGAATCTTTACTCATCATATAGTTAACCGTGATGCGTTTTCCTACTTCACGAACAAAATCAATGAACGAGAAATCTTTCATCCAATCGTAATTGTTGACTAAAACAGGGGCTTGTGCATCGGTAGCATTGAAATCTAAAAATCGAGATAATACTCCTTTAATTCCTTCTACATTGTGATTTAAAGTGGCTTCATCTAATAAATTTCTTTCGTTTGATTTTCCTGATGGATCACCAATCATACCTGTTGCACCGCCGACTAAAGCGTAAGGTTTATGTCCGAATTTTCGTAAATGCATCAATAGAATAATAGGCACCAAACTTCCAATATGTAACGAATCTGAAGTAGGATCAAAACCGATATAAACAGCAGTTGGCTCTTTTAAAAGTTGCTCTTCTGTTCCTGGCATCGCATCGTGTACCAGACCTCTCCATTGTAATTCTTCAATTAAATTCTTCATTTTATTTTATTTTTATTTCTTCACCCAAAGCTTCAGGGTCTTCATTATTTTCTAAAATATCTATTGTTGGTGCTGTAAATTCTTGTTCATTAGCTATACTTCTGTTTAAAGACAAAACCAAACTTGGTAATAAAATTAAGTTGGTTAACATTCCGAATAATAGCGTAATGGAAACCAAACCTCCTAAAGCCACTGTTCCTCCGAAATCCGATAAAGTGAATACCGAAAAACCGAACAATAATACGAAAGAAGTATAAAACATACTCGGTCCTTCTTCTTCTAATGTGGAGAAGATTGATTTTTTAATTTTCCAATTATTTCTTACCAATTCTTGTCGGTATTGCGCTAAGAATCGAATCGTATCATCTACTGAAAGTCCGAACGCAATTCCGAAAACCAATATAGTAGAAGGCTTAATAGGAATGCCTAAATAACCCATCAATCCAGCCGTGGCTAATAAGGGTAATAAATTCGGAATCAAAGCAACAAAAATCATTTTCACCGAACGGAATAAGAAAAAGATTAAAGCACCTGTTAAGGCTAAAGCGAATAATAACGATTCTATTAAATTGTCTAATAAATAACTGGTTCCTTTTTGAAACAATAAGGCTTTTCCAGTAATAGTAACTGTGAAACGTTCTTTTGGAAATAATTTATTGATTCGGTCATTTAATTTTTCTTCCACTTTTACCATTTCATCTGTGCTGACTTCTCTCATAAAAGTTGAGATTCGAGCATATTGCCCAGTGGAATCTACATAACTTTTCAGTGGATTATTTTTGCTGTCTTTCGACGAATTTTTCAAATAAGGTAAAATAAAGGCTTGCTCTTGTGAATCGGGTAAATCATAAAAAGCGGGATTTCCGTTATAATACGCTTGTTTCGAAAACTTCACTAAATTGACAATAGAAACCGGTTTTGAAAGTTCAGGAATGGCTTCAATTTCCGATTGCAATTCGTCCATTTTCTTTAAGGTTGAAATTTTCATCACTCCTTTTTTACGCTTGGTATCAATTAAAATCTCAACAGGTAACACCCCTTTAAATTCTTTTTCGAAGAAACGAATGTCTTCAAAAAACGGCGTGCTTTTTGGCATATCTTCTAAAATGCTTCCAGAAATATTTATTTTATAAACGCCAATAATTCCTAAAATTAATATACCAACTGCAACCGAGTACACACGAACATTATGATATTTTACTTGGTTGATAATCCAATTTTTAAAATTTACCAAATAGCCGCGTTCTAAATGTTCTAAATGTCTCGCTTTTGGAATCGGCATAAAACTGAAGAAAATTGGAATCACAAATAAACTCAGCACAAAAAGTGCCATAATGTTTATCGACGTTACAATTCCAAATTCTTGTAATAATTTATTATCGGTAATAATGAACGTTGCAAAACCTACCGCTGTTGTCACATTTGTAATGAAAGTTGCGGTTCCTACTTTGGTTAAAACACGTTGTAAACCTTTCGCTCTGTTTCCATGAGCCCGCGTTTCTTGATGGTATTTATTGGTTAAGAAAATACAATTCGGAATACCAATAATTACAATTAATGAAGGTACTAAAGCAGTTAAAACAGTAATTTCGTAACGCAATAATCCCAAAAATCCGAAAGACCACATCACGCCAATCATCACCACAAAAAGCGCCATCATGGTTGTGCGAAAGGATCGAAAAAAGAAATAAAAGATTAAAGAGGTTACCAGTAAAGTAGCACCAATAAATAAGCCAATTTCGCTAATAATAGCTTTGGCATTCATGGTTCTTATATAAGGCATTCCTGAAACTTTGATATCTGTTTTGGTAGTTTCCTTAAACGTTTCTATAGCTGGAATTAGTTTATTTAAAACAAATTCTTTTCTTTCGGGTTTGTTTACTATGTCTTTTTTCAAATAAATTACACTTCTAACAATACCACTTTTTTTATTGAACAATAAGCTTTCGTAAAAAGGCATTTTGTTTAATAAATCTTGTTTTTTAGCATTCAAATAAGCAGCATCGGCGACTTTGTTTTGATCTATAAAAGGTTTTGTCTGAAAGGTTTGTAACGAATCGTTTTTAACTAAATCTTGAATTTCATTGAATGATAAAACACCTTCGACTTCTTTGTTTTTTGCAATAGAACGCATCATATCATTCCACGCTTTAAAAGTAGTTGGTTTAAAAACATCGGCACTTTTTACGGCAAAAATGATGACATTTCCTTCTTCACCAAACTTTTTTAAAAAATCTTTATAAGCTATATTTTCTTTATGGTCGTTGGGTAATAAATTGGCTTCAGTTTGTGTAAAACGAATATATTTCCATTGCGATGCCATAAAAATAGTAAACAAAGCAATGCACAAAAGCACCCAATGTCTATTTCTTAAAAGCGTACGCGCTACAAAATTCCAAAAACTGGTGTTTAACCACTTCGTCATGATATGATTTTAGGCTGCAAAGGTAAGAATTATGATGAATTATATCCCCAAGTTCAATGTAAAAGATAGTTTTATGGCAATATTTTGATCAAATGTTGATAATTGATACGGTCCGTATCTGTAATAAGTAGATAAACCAAAGCCTTTAAAAATATTTTGAAGTTCAAATCCACTTTCATAAAAACCTTTTTCCATAGTTTTAAATGTGATTCCTTGATGATTTTCAGGATGAGAAAAACCTCCAAAAGCCACTTTACTTCCAACCACTAAAATAGGTTTAATGCTTTTTGAAATTTGAAATTTATTAAAGTAGTGCTTCATCTGAAAAAGTGAATACCTGTCTGAGAAAAATTCATTGAAATACATAGTCTCAAAAGACGTTTTATTAGCAAATGTAATTCGACTTAAAATGGCATCTCGGTCTAAATTATTTGGCGCTACACTATATAAATGCGATAGTGGTGCGTTGCCTAAACTAATTCCTCCTTGTAATAAAAAAGTGGTTTTTTGCCCAGACAAATGTTTCTTTTCTTGATAAACTCGGGCATCTATTTTTGTAAATTCAATATTTTCGCTCAATACATTTGGAATGGCTTGAGACACTTGCAAAATTATTTTTGGAAAACCTTTTTCTACTTCTAATATTTCTTGTGGCGCTTGTAAAAATCTACTATTTGGGGACCATTCTAAACTTAAAGTCGCCAACGTTAAATTGTACACTTTATAAGATTTATTTGGAGCAATAAATTCATAATCAAATAAAGGATTGATTCTGGAACGATTTATTTTAAAAGTAGTTTCAATTTTAGAAATGAATTTCGATTCAAAAGTCAGTTCATACGATTGATGATTATAAAATGTAGAAAGATTAAAGGGACGAGGATCTATAAGTCTAAATCGTTTATTGTCTGCTATAAGAGATAAATCGGCAAATTCAATAATATCATCTGTGAAGGAACCCGAAATCCAACTATCAGTATTTTTTGAAATCCGAAAAGCACTACCAAGTTGACTTTTAAAAACGCCGTCTTTTGTGCCATAAGCACCATAACCAAACAATCTATAATAAGTCGAAAAGCGGTCATTTGTTGCAAGTCCTAAACCCAAACGAAAACCTTCGTAATTGTTATATTTAAAAATATCTCGAGCTCGAAAATCAAACCAACCAATCGGAATTTGTCCGTTAATTATTTTTTTACCAAAATAAATTTTCTTTTCAATTTTTGTTGCAGTTACTAAACTGTCTAATGTTTGATAGGTGTTTTGTGATCTTATGTCTAACGTATCGTTTGAAATTGTATTAAAAAAAGCAGTATTTGTTTTAATGGCACTTTTATCAATCTGAATTTGATACCGTTGTCTATTTGGAATTTGTTTAAAGTTATAATTGCTATAATCTCTATAAATTTTCACAAACAAATCGTTTGAATAATCATACTTTTTAGTTGTGTTTGGCAGATTGTCAAACTGAATGGTCTCTCCCAAAAAATCAATATTTTGTTTTCCTTTTCCTTTAGTTATCAATATGTTTTGCGAAACTGGAAACCACGATTTTTCTTCATTAAAAGAGTTAAAAATGGTTTCAGTTTTTACATTGATAATGCTATTTATAAAAAAAGTAATTTTAGTAATAGCGTTTGTTTTTAAATCAACAATAGCCACCCCTTTTAATTTGTTTTTTTTGATGCTTTTTTTTAATTCAAAATGCAACACTATTTCATTACCATTTGGTTCAATTAACGTGTCTGTTATTTCAAATTTATATTTAAGTGCGCCATCAGTTGAAAACGGATTTTGAAAAGTAAATTGTAAAATTTTCAATTGTTTTTTACTTAAATCAAAAGGCATAAATTCTTGACCTAATAATTCGTAAACGGGTTGTTTTAAACCAGCCATTTTTAAACCTATGATAGTTTCTTTTTTCTTGCCTTTTTCGATAGAAATTTTTGCTACTTTTTCGGTTTGATAAATATGCTGTTTGGTAATAATTTTTTTGAATTTATAACTTGAAGAATCTATTATAAATTTCGTTTTTCGCTTGTTCTTAAAGACCGTATCAATTGAAGCAGAAATAGAATCTGGATTGGCAGAAATAATTGATTTTTCGTAAAACGTATAGCTAAAATCAGGCGTTTTTATTTGGTTTTTGCTTTGTAATTGAATAATACTAGTTACTAAATTTTCAGTGGCTTCACGGTGCTTTGAAGTTGTCTTTTGAGCCATTGCCACAAAAGAACTAAAAAAAATAAACCACACGAGTATTCTCATTTACAAGAAATTAAAAGCAAATATACAGATAATAAAAAAGCGTCCAATTACATGAACGCTTTTATTTTTTTTCAAAATTTATTTTGCTTCGTTGAAACGTTTTGTTACTTCGTCCCAGTTAATTACATTGAAAAACGCTTCAATATAATCAGGTCTTCTGTTTTGGTAGTTTAAATAATACGCGTGTTCCCAAACGTCTAAACCTAAAACAGGTGTTCCGCCACAACCAATTCCTGGCATTAAAGGGTTATCTTGATTTGGTGAAGAACACACCTCAACTTTTCCACCTTTTTGCACACAAAGCCAAGCCCATCCAGATCCAAAACGAGTGGCTGCAGCTTTAGCAAATTCTGCTTTAAAAGCATCAAACGAACCATAAGCAGTGTCAATTGCAGCTGCTAATTCGCCCGTTGGCAAACCACCACCATTTGGAGACATTACGGTCCAAAATAAATTGTGATTGTAAAAACCACCTCCGTTATTTCTAACCGGCATATTATTCATATCTAAATTGGCCATAATGGCTTCAATAGATTTTCCTTCTAAATCTGTTCCAGCTATAGCAGCATTCAAATTTGTAGTGTAAGCATTGTGATGTTTTGTATGGTGAATTTCCATAGTTCTTGCATCAACATGTGGTTCTAATGCATCATATGCATAAGGTAATTGTGGGAGTTCAAAAGCCATGATTTACTATTTTTTAATGGATTAATTATTTTTTTCAAATTTATAACTTTAACTTTGAAAATAAAATTTTTCCGTCTTAATACTTTCTTAAAAGATTATTTATAATATGGCATTTCAAGTTTATAACGCATCTGCGGGTTCTGGTAAAACGTATACCTTAACAAAAGAATATTTAAAAATTTTACTGGTAGCTCCTGCTAACGATACCTATAAAAAAATTCTTGCCATTACGTTTACCAATAAAGCGGTAGAAGAAATGAAAAGCCGAATTATTGAAAGCTTAATCGCGTTTACTAAAGACGAAGTTACTGAAAAAACAGCTGATTTTATGCGAGAAATTGCTGCTGAAATAAAATTAGATGTTCCTTCGATACAACAAAAATCCAGAAAAATTTTAAAGAATTTAATTCACAACTACGCGGCGTTTGACATTTCTACTATTGATAAATTCACGCATCGTATCATTAGAACATTTACACACGATTTAAATTTACCTACCAATTTTGACGTTACACTCGATACAGATGAACTTTTAAAAAATGCGATTGATGTAGTGGTTGCCAAAGCGGGAGAGGACGAAGAATTGACTCAAATATTAATCAATTTTGCAAAAAGCAAAACAGATGATGATAAAAGTTGGGATGTAACTTTAGATTTATATGAAGTTTCAAGATTAATTTTAAACGAAGAACATTTTTTTAATTTCGGAAAATTAAGTGATAAATCAGTAGATGATTTTTCTAAAATTGCAGAGAAAATTAAATTAAAAATCGAATCCAATAAATTAAAAATAAAAGAAAATGCGAAATTCATTTTAGATGATTTTGCAGCAAATAATTTAACGGAAGAAGATTTTGACCGAAAAACGTTTTACAATCACGTTGCCAATTTATTTAACGAAAAAGCAACCGAATACGATTTTGTAAATGAAAAAGAAATCGTGGTTCCTAAAAAATCGAATAATTCAGAAGTAGTTCATCGTTTAGCGCCTGCTTGGAAAGAAAAACTAACGCATATTTACAAAGCAAAAAATGAAACTGCGTTATTCGATTTGATTATCAAAAATATGATTCCGTTGTCGTTAATTAATGTAATTTATAAAGAATACAAGCAATTGCAAGAAGACCAAAACGTCTTATCTATTTCCGATTTTAACGCTATAATTCACAACGAAATTAAAGACCAACCCGCTCCTTTTATTTATGAGCGTTTAGGCGATAGATACCGTCATTATTTTATAGATGAGTTTCAGGATACTTCGCAATTACAATGGGAAAATTTTATACCACTAATTGATAATGCCTTGGCAAGTGAAGATTTAGATGGTACAAAAGGTTCATTAATGATTGTAGGCGATCCAAAACAATCTATTTACCGATGGAGAGGTGGAAAAGCAGAACAATTTATTGATTTAAGTACAGATGCAAATCCGTTTTCTAATAAACTGAAAGTTGTAGAAAATTTGCCAAAAAATTACAGAAGTTACTCTGAAGTTATTGATTTTAATAATCAATTTTTTCAATTTCTTTCTGAAGAATTCACTAATGAAGCCTATCAAAAATTATATAAAGAAACCGCTGGTCAGGAAACAAATGAAAAAAAAGGCGGTTTTGTATCGGTTACTTTTTTAGATGATACTATTGAAATAAATGAAGAAATTGCAGAAGACGAATCGATTACAGAAAAAGACAAACAATATTTATCGAAAACCTTAGAAATTATTCAGCAATCTCTTGCAAATGGATTTGACTATTCAGACATTGTTTTATTGACTCGAAAAACAAAAAACGGGGTGTTATTGGCTAATTTTTTAACCGAAAATAACATTCCAATTATTTCATCGGAAACATTGCTAATTCAAAATGCTTCAGAAGTAAAATTTATTATTAATTTTTTAGAATATTTAGATAGTTCAAATAATCAAGAATCAAAAATAAATTGGTTGTATTTTGTAGCAAATACAAAGGTTGATAAAGATAAAATTCATGATTTTATTGTGTCTGCAAAAGATTTATCGGAAGCGGATTTGCAAAAATATTTAGCGTCATTTAATTGTGAAATATCCTTTGAAAATTGCAGAAAAAAATCACTTTATGAAGCTGTTGAAAATATTGTAAATGTGTTTTTAAAAGAAAAAACCACCATTTCTTATGTGCAGTATTTTTTAGATTTAGTTTTAGAACGAAACGTAAAATATCAAACCAGCATTGCAGATTTTTTAGAATATTGGGAAAAATCAGGTTTCAAGCAAAGCATTCCCTCGCCAGAAGGAGAAAAAGCCATCCGAATTATGACCATTCACAAATCGAAAGGATTAGAATTTCCGGTGGTAATTTATCCGTTTGCCGATGACAGTTTGAATCCAAGAAGCAATAATATTTGGATTCCAATGGAAGACGAAAGTGTAGATATGCCTCAAGCTTTGGTTAAAAACAATAAGATTTTAGAAAAATATAGCGACACAACTCAAGAAATTTATCAAACCAAATCGCAAGAAGAAATTTTAGATACTATAAATGTGTTATATGTTGCCTTAACGCGCGCCGAAGAGCAATTGCATATTATTAGTAGTTATAAAATAACCACAAAAGGCGAAATTTCTACTTCCAAAACGTTGGCTTCTTATTTCATAAATTTTTTGTTGCAAAAAGCAAATTTTTCAATCGAACAAAAAGAATATGCTTTCGGCAATCCAAAAAGACATTCGCAACCAAAATTATTTACTAAAAATAAAGCAGAAATTCAGTCCGTAATAAAAGCATTAGATTTTTCTTCGATTCGAATTGCAAAAAAAGAAGCATTAATGTGGGGCACGTTACAACAAGATGCTATTGAGTTCGGAAATATTATTCATCAAATTTTATCGTATATTACTTCGAAAAATGATTTGCAAACGGCTTTAACAAAAAGCTTAGATGAAGGTCTGATTCAACAATCGCAAATAAGTATTTTTGAAAATAAAATAACACAAATTATAAATCATCCAGAATTAGAAGCTTTTTTTAATCCGAATTATATGGTTTTTACAGAACACAATATAATTTCGCCAAACGAAATCAATTTAAAACCAGATAGATTGGTAATTCATAATTCAGAAGCTTTTCTTATTGATTACAAAACAGGAGCGCAAGACGAGAAACATAAAAAACAAATTGAAAATTATGTACGCGTTATTGAAAAAATGAATTTAAAAGTAACTAAAAAAGTGTTACTATATATAGGAGAAGAATTAAAAATTATACATTTGTAGAAAATTTAAATAACCAACAATAAATATAAAAATGTACGGAAAAATTCAAGCTCACTTACAAAATGAATTAAATACAATTCAAGAAAACGGACTTTATAAAAAAGAACGTATTATCACTTCGCCGCAAGGTGCAGAAATAGTTGTAAATGGTGAAACGGTTTTAAATTTTTGTGCGAATAATTATTTAGGACTTTCATCACATCCAGAAGTAGTTCAAGCTGCAAAAGACGCCTTAGATTCGCACGGTTTTGGAATGTCGTCCGTAAGATTTATTTGTGGAACGCAAGATATTCATAAACAATTGGAAGCAGAAATAGCCGATTTTTATGGAACAGAAGATACCATTTTATATGCCGCAGCTTTCGATGCAAATGGCGGAGTTTTCGAACCTTTATTAGGAGAAGAAGATTGTATTATTTCCGATAGTTTAAATCACGCTTCAATTATTGATGGTGTGCGTTTGTGTAAAGCCGCGCGTTATCGTTATGAAAATTCTAATATGCAAGATTTAGAAGCCCAATTGATAAAAGCTACAGAAGCCGGACATCGTTTTAAATTAATTGTAACTGACGGTGTTTTCTCAATGGACGGTTTAGTAGCGCCCTTAGATAAAATTTGCGATTTAGCCGATAAATATGATGCCTTAGTAATGGTAGATGAATGTCACGCTGCTGGTTTCATTGGCGCAACAGGTAAAGGCACAATGGAAGCAAAAGGAGTTATGGGTCGTGTGGATATTATTACAGGAACATTAGGAAAGGCTTTAGGAGGCGCAATGGGGGGCTATACAACGGCTAAAAAAGAAGTGATTGAAATTTTACGTCAACGTTCACGTCCGTATTTGTTTTCAAATTCATTAGCACCTTCAATTGTAGGAGCTTCTTTAAAAGTATTTGAATTATTAAAAAAAGACACTTCTTTAAGAGATCAATTAGAATGGAATACTAATTATTTTAAAGAAGGCATGCGAAAAGCAGGTTTAGATTTTATTGATGGCGATTCTGCAATTGTACCAGTTATGTTGTATGACGCAAAATTATCTCAAGAAATGGCTGACGAACTACTAAAATTAGGGATTTATGTAATTGGTTTCTTTTATCCAGTTGTTCCAAAAGATAAAGCCAGAATTAGAGTACAGCTATCTGCAGCTCATACAAAAGAACATTTAGATAAAGCTATTTTTGCTTTTGAAAGTGTTGCCAAAAAGTTAAACATAATTTAATAAATTAAATTGTTTAACATATAATTAAGAAAAAACAAACAAAAGTTTTGTGAATTACAAAAAACATATTACTTTTGCTCTTAAATATAATGAATTGTAATTAAATTAAATAAAAAGTATGAAACATTTGAACAAATTATTTTCTGCTGCTTTGTTGTTTGTTGGACTAACGTCACAAGCACAAGATAAAGTTAATCCATGGGCTGTGTCTTTTGGAGCAAATGCGGTAGACACTAGAGTAAGTGCTAGTAGAGGTGGATTAGGATTATTTGAAAAAACCTATTCTCAAGGATTAGATATGAAAGATAATTGGAATATCGTTCCGGCAGTATCTTATTTAAGCGTGTCTAAATACGTTGGAGATGGTTTTTCTTTCGAAATGACAGGATCTTTCAACAAAATTACCAAATTTGTTGAATTCAAACCTACTACAGTTGGTGCGGATGCAAGAGGTATGGTTGTAAGTAACCCAGGTGATTTAAACTATTATGGTTTAGATGCAGCGGTTTCTTATAGCTTTAAAAGTTTAATAAAATCTAAATGGTTTGACCCTACTTTAAATTTAGGTGGAGGTTATGTTTTTATGGGTGACGCTTCGGCAGGAACAATTAACGCTGGTTGGGGATTAAACTTATGGTTTATGAAAAATGTTGCGTTTACAATAGCTTCGACTTATAAAACTAGTTTTGATGACAATAGAGTGGGTAATGTTGATATTCCAACACATTTCTTTCACCAAGCAGGTTTAAGATTCCAATTTGGTGCTAAAGACAAAGATGATGATGGTATTATTGATGCTGAAGATGCTTGTCCAGAAGTAAAAGGTTTAGCTGCATTTAAAGGTTGTCCTGATACTGATTTAGATGGTATTCAAGATTCAGCTGATGCTTGTCCAGAAGAAGCAGGTACTCCAGAAATGAATGGATGTCCAGACCAAGATGGTGATACTGTAGCTGATAAAGATGATGCTTGTATTGATGTAGCTGGTTTACCAGTATTAAAAGGTTGTCCAGATGCTGATGGCGATGGAATAGCTGATCAAAACGATAAATGTCCTACTGTAAAAGGTGAAAAAGCAAACGGTGGATGCCCATGGCCTGATACTGATGGAGATAAAGTTTTAGATAAAGATGATAAATGTCCTACTGTAGCAGGAACTGTTGCAAATAACGGATGTCCAGAAGTATCTGAAGACACAATGAAAAAATTAAATGATTATGCAAAAACAATCTTATTTGATTCAGCAAAATCATCTTTCCAAAAACAAACATATTCAGTTTTACAAGCAATTGTTGCTATCTTAAAAGAATATCCAACAGCTAAATTCGCTTTAGAAGGACATACTGATTCAGACGGTAAAGACGATGCTAACTTAGTATTATCTCAAAATAGAGCTGCAGCTGTAAAATCTTTCTTAGTTGAAAATGGTATTGCTGCTGACAGATTAACATCTGAAGGTTTTGGAGAAGCTAAACCAGTTGCAACAAACGCAACGAAAGCTGGAAAAGCTCAAAACAGAAGAGTTGAAGTTAAATTAGTAAAATAATTTTTCTCTTATAATATTTTAAAAAGGTCTCAATTTATTGAGACCTTTTTTTTATCTTTATTGCCATGGATGCATCATTTTTATCTAAACTGGCAAAAGAGTTATTAAGCAATAATTCTACACCGTTACACCACACCAATATTGTTTTACCAAACAAAAGAGCAAAGATTTTTTTAATTGAAGAATTAAAAAAACAATCTTCTACAACTTTTTTAGCTCCTAAAATAATTAGTATTGAAATGCTAATTGAGGAAATCGCGCAATTAAGAACATTAGATAATATTGAGCTTTTGTTTGAGTTTTATATTGTTTATTTGGATACTACTGAAAAATCAAAACAGCAAGATTTTGAAAAATTTTCAAGTTGGGCGGTTACGTTAATTCAAGATTTTAATGAAATTGACAGATATCTTATCAATCAGAATGAAATATTTTCGTATTTATTAGATATTGAACGTATTAAACATTGGACTCCAAATGTAAATAGTCAATCTAAATTAATTGAAAACCATTTAGATTTTTGGAAATTAATGCCATTTTATTATCAAAAATTTACAGAACATTTAATAAATAAAAAAGTAGGTTATCAAGGCTTACTATATAGAAAAGCATCCGAAAATTGTTTGGCTTTTGCAGAAAAATCAGAAGATAAAACGTTTGTATTTGCTGGTTTTAATGCGTTGAATGCCTCGGAAGAAACTATAATTAAATGTTTATTAGAACATAATAAAGCCTCAGTGTTTTGGGATATAGATGCTGTTTTTTTAAAAGATGAATTTCACGATGCAGGATTGTTTTTGCGAAGAATAAAAAACTCTTGGAAACATTTTGAAACACATCCTTTTAATTGGATAACTGATACTTTTTCAAGCGATAAAAATATTGAAGTTATTGGTACACCAAAGTCTATTGGTCAGGCAAAAATTGCAGGAAAAATTATAGAAAAAATCGTATTTGAAAACAAATCATTAGAAAATACTGCACTTGTTTTAAGTGAAGAAAATATTCTAATACCAATTTTAAATGCGTTACCTGTTGAGGTAGAAGATTTAAATATTACTATGGGTTATCCAAGTAAAAACAATCCAGCACAAATTCTAATTTATAAATTATTTCAACTGCATTTAAATGCCCAAAATAGAAATAAAAAACAAAGCGTCTTTTACTATAAAGAAGTATTAGAAATTTTAAATAATCCGTTAATTGTTTCGAGTATTCAAGCGAATGAAGTGGTTAAAATTATAAAAAATTCTAATTTAACCTTTATTACCAGTAATCGACTAAGCGAATTATTTTCTAAATATGATTTATCGAGTAATGAATTAGTCCAACATTTGTTTTTCGATTGGAATGTATCTGTAAATGAAATTTTAGAGAAATTAAAAGTCATTCTAATTTACATTAAAACACATTTAAGTAATCAAAACGAACAAGATAAAGTTACCAAAGCATTTGTGTTTTCAATTTATAATGTCATTTTAAAAATAACAAATTACTTTGAAACGTATAATAAAATTGAAAATTTAGAAATTTTATTTTCTATTTACAAACAAGTTATCGATCAGGCTCAGGTTTCTTTTGAAGGTGAACCACTCAAAGGTCTCCAAATCATGGGAATTTTAGAAAGTCGTGTTTTAGATTTCGAAAATGTAATCATTACGTCGTTAAATGAAGGTAAATTACCTGGCGGAAAATCGAACAATTCCTTTATTCCATACGATGTAAAATTAGAAAAAGGATTGCCAACATATAAAGAACGGGATGCCATCTTTACCTATCATTTCTATCGTTTATTGCAACGGGCTAAAAATATTTATTTACTTTATAATACCCATTCTGAAGGTATTGATGCTGGAGAGAAAAGTCGATTTATTACTCAGTTAGAAATTGAACATTTGCCAAATCATAATTTTAAAAAGGTGTTTTATAACGCAATTAAACCCGATACAATTTATCAACCAATTGAGGTAATAAAAACACAACCAATTTTATACAGATTAGAAGAAATTGCAACGGGTAAGGGATTTTCGCCTTCTGCTTTAACTAATTATTTACGAAACCCAATACAGTTTTATTACCAACGAATATTAGGCGTTCGCGAAAATGAAGAAGTTGAAGAAAATGTGGCGGCTAATACATTAGGAACCATAATCCACGAAGTATTAGAGAAAATGTATGCTCCTTTTGAAGGTAAAAATATTCAAATTCAAGTTACAGATATTGATGTGATGATTCAAAATATAGAAGCTATTACATTAGAAAAATTTATTGAAGTTTATAAAGAAGGAGAAATTAAAAAAGGAAAAAATTTAATTGCTTTCGAAGTAGCTAAAAGAAACATTTATAATTTTTTAATTCAAGAAAAACAGCATATCGAAAATGGTGACGAACTATTTATTTTGTCTTTAGAAAAACCGCACGAAACCATATTTGAACATCCTAATTTACCTTATCCGGTTAAAATTTCAGGAAAAGTAGATAGAATTGAATTGCGAAATAACACGATTCGAATCATTGATTACAAAACTGGAAAAGTTGAAGCCAATAAATTAAAAATAAATACGTTTGAAGGTTTAACACTCGATTTGGCTAATGATAAAATTATTCAATTATTGTGTTATGCATTAATGTTTCAAGAAAATCCTTTAGAAGGAAATTATAATGTGGAAGTCGGAATATTTTCTTTTAAGAATATGAAAGCTGGATTTTTACCATTTACATTTGGTAAAGGCAGAGGTGTTGTTGGTGAAACTATAATTTCAACTGATTTTTTAGAAAATTTTAAAGAAGAATTGGTGATTTTAATTCAAGAAATTTTAAATCCTGCGATTTCTTTTAAAGAAGTGATAAAATAAATTTTGCCACAAAATACAAAGTTAATTACGAATATTTCAACGGTTTTTATATATGTTTTGTTGAAGTTTTGCGTGCCTTGCGAAATTTTTGTGAGCTTTACGGTTAACCCTTCAAAAACCCAACCATAACTTTTTCCAATTCCGCTTGGTTTTCGAGGTGACTCATATGTCCGTCATTGAATGAAATTAGTTTTACATTTGTGCCTTCAATTTGCTCTACATTTTCTTCGTAATTTAAAACAGGATCTTTTTTTCCTAAAATTAGTAAAATTGGATAGGTGGCAAAATGTAAAATTACTTCTCGGTCTTTTCTTAATTTCATACCTTCCTGAGCAGCAATAATTCCTTGTAATGGTGTTTGAAGCGCTTTTTCTCGAACCCATTCAATTTGTTCCGAAAGTTTTGTTCTGTTTTCTTCTGAAAATAAATTGGAGATACTCATTCTGACAGCAGCCACATAATTTTGTTTCACGGCTTTTATCGCACGCGTTCTATTTGCAATGCGTTCCTCGCTATCGGCACGAGATGTTGAATTTAACAACACCAAACCTTTCATAAATTCTGGATATAATTCGGCAACAGCCAATGCCACATAACCACCCATAGAATGTCCAATGAAAACTGCTTTTCTGATTTTCAATTCGGAAATAACATGATGAACAGCATCCGCCATATCTTCCATACTATGAATATATCCTAAACAATCCGTTTGCCCGTGACCTAACAAATCAATACAAATTACTCGGTTTTTTTTAGCTAAAACAGGTGCTAAATAGTTCCACATCGTACTATTTTCCAAAAATCCGTGTAACAAAATAACCGCATTGCCTTTTCCTTGGTCGGTATAACTGATTTTAGTGTTTTTGTAGTTGGTGGTTTTCATAAATACAAATGTAGAATTTAAACGCAAAGAGCGCAAAGTTTTTTCGCAAAGCACGCAATGTTTTTTGTGTTCAAAAAAAACGGCTCACTTTCGCAAACCGTTTAACCTGAAACCTGAAACTTGAAACTTGAAACAAATCTAACTATTCATTATCGATTCAATTTCATCTGCTTCGATAGGAATATTTTTCATTAAGTTGAAAGGCTCTCCTTTTGGTTGAATGACCACATCGTCTTCTAAACGAATTCCAAAACCTTCTGCTGGAATATAAATTCCTGGTTCTACCGTAAAAACCATATTGGCTTGCATTGGCTCGTGTAACAAGCCATAATCGTGCGTATCTAATCCTAAATTATGTGAAGTGCCGTGCATAAAATATTTTTTATATGCTGGCCATTCTGGGTTTTCAGTTTGAACATCTGCTTTCGTGATTAAACCCAAACCTAATAATTCGGAAGTCATAATTTTACCAACTTCTACGTGGTATTGTTTCCAATTTGTGCCAGGAACCAACATTTTTGTAGCTTCGTTTTTTACATATAAAACGGCGTTGTAAACTGCTTTTTGTCTGTCAGAAAATTTTCCAGAAACCGGAATCATTCGAGTTAAATCGGAAGAATAATTGGCATATTCTGCACCAACATCTAACAAAATTAAATCGCCAGCATTACAAACTTGGTTGTTTTCTATATAATGTAACACATTTGCATTGTTTCCTGAAGCTATAATTGGAGTATAAGCAAAACCTTTAGAACGATTGCGTAAAAATTCGTGAGCCAATTCGGCTTCAATTTCATACTCGGTTACGCCAGGTTTTACGAAATTTAATACTCTTCGCACTCCTTTTTCTGTAATATTACACGCATTTTGAATTAAATCCAATTCAATTTGGTCTTTTACAGAACGTAAACGCTGTAAAATAGGATTTGATTTTTCTACTTTATGCGCAGGATATTCGTTTTTCCACCATTTTATAAAACGATCTTCACGTGTTTCTGTTTCTACTGCTGCTCTGTAATGTTCATTGGTGTTAATGTACATCGTATCAGCATACATCATCACTTCTTTTAACACTTTATGAAAATCTTGTAACCAATATACTGATTTAATTCCCGCTACTTCAAAAGCGCGATCTTTAGTAAGTTTTTCACCTTCCCAAATGGCAATATGCTCATTGGTTTCTTTTAAAAAAAGTACTTCTTTCAAGTGCTCATACGGCGCATTTGGAAATAATAATAAAATGCTTTCTTCCTGATCCACACCTGATAAGTAAAAAATATCGCGATGTTGTGCAAATGGCAACGTACTATCTGCAGAAACAGGATATATATCATTCGAATTAAAAATAGCAACTCCGTTTGGCTTCATTTGTGCCATAAAGTTTTTACGATTTTTAATAAAAAGTTCTCGATTTATTGGTAAATATTTCATTTTGTAAAAATGTTAGTAAAGTTTTCAAAATTAATAACTTTCAAACAAATAGTTGTCAAATAATTCTATTAATTTTGAAACAAATCAAATTATATAAAAATGAAAAATCTTGTTTTCTTAATTTCTTTTTTTAGTACTTTACTTTCTTTTGGTCAGGAGACTAATTTTCAATCCGTTGCTTTTCAAAATATTGGACCAACAATAATGAGTGGAAGGATAGTCGATTTAGCGGTAAATCCTCAAAATCCAACTGAATTTTATGCGGCATATGCTTCTGGAGGTTTGTGGTATACCAATAATAACGGAACCAGTTTTGAACCTGTAATGGATGCAGCGCCAACTCAGAATATAGGTTGTGTTGCAGTGGATTGGAATTCGGGATTAATTTTGGTAGGAACAGGTGAAGTAAATTCTTCACGTTCTTCATATGCGGGAATTGGGGTTTTGAAATCTACAGATAAAGGTAAAACGTGGACTAATATTGGTTTGACAGATAGTCATCATATTTCTAAAATTTGGATAAATCCGAAAGATAACAACGAAATTGTCGTAGGTGTTTTAGGTCATTTGTATTCAAAAAATGAAGAACGAGGCGTTTTTAAAACCACAAATGGAGGAAAAAGTTGGGCTAAAACATTATATATTAATGACGAAACAGGAATTGTAGATATTAGTTTTGCACCAAACAATCCAAATATTATGTTTGCTTCGGCATGGGAACGGGAACGTAAAGCAAATAATTTTAAAGGAAATGGAATTCATTCTGGTATTTATAAAAGTGAAGATGCTGGGACTACTTGGAAAAAAATTAATGCCAATTCTGGTTTTCCAACTAATATTGGAATTGGTAGAATTGGTGTAACTTCATATAACGAGAATATTACCTATGCGATTGTAGACAATCAAAATTTGCGACCAAATGCTTCAAGTGAAAAGCCAAAAGATGCCAATGCCGCTTTGTTTGAAGTGGAAGTAATAGGTGCAGAAATATACAAAACCACCGATTCTGGAAAAACGTGGACTAAAACAAATGACAAATTTATTGATGATGCCTTTTATTCTTACGGATATTATTTTGCAGATATTACTGTGGATGAATCTAATGAAAATCGTTTATATATTTCAGCGGTTCCATTATTATTCTCTAATGATGGAGGAAAATCTTTAGAATCAATCAGTAAAGATAATGTTCATTCTGATCATCACGTTTGTTGGGTGAATCCAAAAAATTCAAATCACCTAATAAATGGAAATGATGGAGGTGTGAATATTACATTCGATAACGGGAAACATTGGATAAAATGCAATAACCAAGCCGTTGGGCAATTTTATTCTGTAAACGTAGATGAAAAAGAAAATTATGAAGTGTATGGAGGTTTGCAAGATAATGGTGTTTGGGCGGGTCCAAATAATTATGAACATAATGTAGAATGGTTACAAGACGGAAAATATCCTTACGAATTTTTAAGCGGTGGCGATGGAATGCAAGTTCAAATTGATACAAGAACTAATAATTTGGTTTACACGGGATATCAATTTGGAAATTATACCAAAATAGATAGAATTTCAGGAGAAAGAAAATACATTACTCCTCAAGCAGATAAAAAAGAAGAACCTTACAGATTTAATTGGCAAGCGCCTATTTTGTTGTCGTCTCATAATCAAGATGTTGTTTATTTTGGCGGACAATATGTGTTTCGTTCGATGAATCAAGGCAAAAACTGGGAAAATATTTCTACCGATTTAACCAATGGAAAAGTGGAAGGGAATGTGCCTTTTGGAACCATAACATCCATAGCTGAAAGTAAATTTAAATTCGGAAAATTAGTTATTGGAACAGATGATGGAAATGTTTATGTAACAAAAGATAGCGGCGAAAATTGGATAAAAATATCAACTAATTTGCCGCAAAATTTATGGGTGTCTCGTGTGCGATTTTCAACGTTTAAATCCGATAGAATTTATATTACGTTAAACGGATATAGAAATGATAATTTCACTACTTATGCCTATGTTTCGGAAGATTTAGGCACAACTTGGAAATTATTAACGGAGAATTTCAATCAAAATGCTGCAAATGTAATTCTTGAAGATTCTGAAAACGAAAACATTTTATATTTAGGTACAGATACGGGTTTATTTATTTCTATTGACAGAGGAATAACTTGGCAAGATTTTTCAAGCGAAATTCCAAATGTTGCCGTACACGATTTGGTAATTCAAAAAAGAGAAAAAGATTTAATTGTAGCCTCTCACGGTCGTTCATTGTACAAGGTAAATCTTTCGAACATTCAAAAAATTAATGAGAAAACACAGACAAACGGCCTAGCATTATTTCCTGTAAAGAACATTTCTTATTCTAAAAATTGGGGAAATAAGCGTTCTGCTTGGGGCACCGAAAACACACCAAATGTATTAATTTGGTATTATGTAAAAGAACTTTCAACTTCGGTTTTAACGATAAAAAATAAAGATGGAATTGTAGTTTTTAATCGTCAAAATAAAGCAGAAAAAGGAATGCTTAAAGTAGATTTTGATTTAAGTATTGATGAAAAAATAAAAACCGCAATAGAAAAGAAAGATAGTAAAGTAAAAATCAATCAATCTGGAAATAAAAAATACTATTTACCTGCGGGGAAATATACAATTGAATTAGAAAATAACGGAAAGAAGGAAACGCAAAATTTAGATATAACAGAAAAAAATCAAATGAGATAGAATTTGTTTGTAAACTCAACACTTAATATGTTGATATTCAACAAATGTTAAACTCATTTAAAATGATTATAAATTAACTTTCAAAGGTTGTAAGTCTTACTTATAACCTTTATTTTTGCTAACATTAAAATATTCAAATTAACATTAACTATAATTATGGCAAAATCAGCATTTTTAAAGTCATCTATTGCAAAAAAATATTGGATGGCACTTACGGGATTGTTCTTGTGCTTGTTTTTAGTTGGGCATTTATTAGGTAACTTACAATTGTTAGCTGGCGACACTATTGAAGCGGCGTTACAATTTAACAAGTATGCGCTATTTATGACTACTAATCCAGCAGTAAAATTACTTTCTTATTTAACGTACATTTCTATTATTTTTCACGCTATCGATGGGATTTATTTAGCAATTCAAAACCAAAAAGCACGTCCAGTAGCTTACGCAATGAGTAATCCTTCAAAAAACAGTAGTTTTTCTTCAAGAAATATGGCGGTTTTAGGAACAATTGTTTTGGTATTTATTTCTACACATATGATTAACTTTTGGGCAAAAATGCATTTTGATGCTACTATGCCTTTAGTTACGAAAACACAAGGAAATCAAGGGCAATCTCAATCTATGCTTATTGGAACACCAGATTCTAAAATTCAGACGATTCCTTTGCCTCCAGGTGGCTCTTTAAAAACATTAGTAGAACAAAATAATAATCAACCTGGAAATACTACTAAATTAGTTATCGAAGGTTCAAATATTGTTAAAGACGCTAAAACAGGTGAAGTTTTATTTATTGGTTTCAAAGATTTACACAAATTAACCTATGCTTTCTTTAAAAGTAAAGGAAAATTATTCAATGTAATTCCAAACGAAGGGTTGTTTTTCGTTATATTTTATGTGTTATCTATGATGGCATTAGGTTTCCATTTATGGCATGGCTTTCAAAGTGCTTTCCAATCTTTAGGAGCAAATGGTAAATTTACACCAGCTATTAAATCATTTGGAAAAGCATTTTCAGTTGTAGTTGCGTTTTTATTTGCAATTATTCCAATTTACATTCACTTTTTTACAAAATAAAAACATATGGCATTAGATTCTAAAATTCCTCAAGGTCATATTTCAGAAAAATGGACCAACCATAAGAATAATCTTAAATTGGTGGCTCCAAACAATAGACCAAAAATTGATGTAATCGTAGTAGGAACAGGTTTAGCAGGTGCTTCGGCTGCTGCTTCATTTGGAGAAATGGGTTACAATGTAAAAGCGTTTTGCTTTCAAGATTCACCTCGTAGAGCACACTCAATTGCGGCTCAAGGAGGAATAAACGCTGCGAAAAACTATCAAAATGATGGTGACAGTACTTATAGATTATTTTATGATACTATTAAAGGTGGTGATTACCGTGCGCGTGAAGCAAACGTACACCGTTTAGCAGAAGTATCTTCAAATATTATTGACCAATGTGTGGCACAAGGTGTTCCTTTTGCAAGAGATTATGGGGGATTATTAGATAACCGTTCATTTGGTGGAACACAAGTACAACGTACTTTTTATGCCGCTGGACAAACAGGTCAACAATTATTATTAGGAGCGTATTCTGCATTATCTAGACAAATTGGTTTAGGGAATGTAAAAATGTATAACCGTCACGAAATGCTTGACATTGTAAAAGTTGATGGCAAAGCTCGTGGAATTATTGCTCGTAATTTAATTACTGGTGAGTTAGAACGTCATTCAGCTCATGCTGTTATTATTGCATCGGGTGGTTATGGAAATGTATATTTCTTATCTACAAATGCAATGGGAAGTAACGTTACAGCTTCTTGGAAAGTACACAAAAAAGGAGCACATTTTGCAAATCCTTGTTTTGTACAAATTCATCCAACTTGTATTCCAGTTCATGGAACCAACCAAGCTAAATTGACTTTGATGTCAGAATCACTTCGTAATTCAGGGCGAATTTGGGTGCCTGCAAAAAAAGAAGACGCCGAAGCCATTAGATCGGGTAACTTAAAACCAACTCAAATTTCAGAATTAGATAGAGATTATTTCTTAGAGAGAAAATACCCTGCGTTTGGAAACTTAGTACCACGTGATGTAGCGTCTCGTGCAGCAAAAGATGTTTGTGATGCAGGTCACGGAATAGAAGCGAATGATACCAATGAAGGCGTTTATTTAGATTTTGCTTCAGAAATCATTACAAAAGGAAAACAAGCTGCGTTTACGCAAGGAGATCACAATCCATCTGATGAGAAAATTCAAGATTTAGGAAAAAAATGGGTAGAATCAAAATATGGAAATCTTTTCACGATGTATGAAAAAATTACAGATGAAAATCCATATGAAACACCAATGAAAATTTATCCTGCAGTGCATTACACAATGGGTGGAGTTTGGGTTGATTATAACTTAATGTCATCTATTCCAGGATGTTTCGTAGCTGGTGAAGCGAATTTCTCAGACCACGGAGCCAACCGTTTAGGAGCTTCTGCTTTAATGCAAGGTTTAGCGGATGGGTATTTCGTATTGCCTTACACAGTTTCTAACTATTTAGCAGACGAAATTAGAACAGGTAAAATTGCAACGGATACTCCAGAATTTATGGAGGCTGAAAATGCTGTTCGTCAGTCTATTGAGCAATTAATTAACAATAACGGTACAAAATCTGTTGACTATTTCCACAAAAAATTAGGATTAATTATGTGGAATAAAGTCGGAATGGCTAGAAATGAAAAAGGATTAACAGAAGCAATTGAAGAAATTGGACAATTAAGAGAAGATTTCTATGCTGATGTAAGAGTTCCAGGTGCAGCAAACGAATTGAACCAAGAATTAGAAAAAGCACTTCGTGTAGCTGATTTTATTGAATTGGGACAATTAATGGCAAAAGATGCTTTATTACGTAAAGAATCTTGTGGTGGACATTTCCGTGAAGAATATCAAGATGCTGAAGGAGAAACGCTTCGTGATGATGAAAATTTCGCTTATGTTGCAGCTTGGGAATATAATGGAAGCGATGCAAGTAAATCAGTACTTCATAAAGAAGAATTGAAATATGAGTTTATCAAAATTGCAGCTAGAAACTATAAATAAGATATTATGAGTGCTAAAAAAAATATAAATATCAACCTTAAAATTTGGCGTCAAAAAAATGCTGGAACTAAAGGTAAAATGGAAACATATAAATTAGATAATGTTTCTACTGACAGTTCTTTCTTGGAAATGTTAGACCAATTAAATGAGCAATTAATCAATAGCCAACAAGAGCCAGTAGCATTTGACCACGATTGTCGTGAAGGAATTTGCGGAATGTGTTCGTTATATATTAATGGTCGTGCACACGGTCCAGATACTGGAACTACAACATGTCAGTTACATATGCGTAAATTTAAAGATGGCGAAACTATTTTTATTGAACCATGGAGAAGTAAAGCGTTTCCAGTTGTAAAAGACTTAATGGTAGATAGAAGTGCTTTTGACAGAATTCAACAAGCAGGTGGATTCGTATCTGTAAATACTTCAGGTCGTACTATTGACGCTAATGCAACTCCAATTAACAAACAAGATGCAGATAAAGCTTTTGAAGCAGCAGCTTGTATTGGATGTGGAGCTTGTGTGGCGACTTGTAAAAACGGTTCAGCCATGTTATTCGTTGGAGCAAAAGTTTCTCAATACGCTTTATTACCGCAAGGAAAAGTAGAAGCTACAGAGAGAGTTTTAAATATGGTACGTCAAATGGACGAAGAAGGTTTCGGAAATTGTACCAATACAGGAGCGTGTGAAGTAGAATGTCCAAAAGGAATTTCTTTAGAAAACATCGCCCGTATGAATAGAGAATATTTAAAAGCAAGTGTACTTTAATTTGAACACAACTTTATTAAAATAAAAAACGCATTCAAATTTGAATGCGTTTTTTTATATTATTTTAACTCCAATTCTTGATCCACATCCCAATTGGCTCTTACGTCAATTAAACCGGGAAAATAAATCATTTCTTCGGGTTGTAATTTGGTTTTGAAATTTCCTGAATCCCAAATTCTATTTTTATTATCGTCATAAAACAAACGTACTTGGTAGTTGCTTGGCTGAATGGCCTCAAAATACAATTCGGTTTCTTTAGTACAGTATTTTTCGCTAACGATATCTCCAGAAGTATTTAAAATTTGTACCACATACGGAAATCTATTGATGTTTTTCAATCGCAATTTTAAATTTCCAAAATCGCTTATTGCGCCTTTATCGAATGCAAATTTCAAACTGTCCGACTTGGTGTCGTATGCATCTTCTATAGCTCCTGGAAGAAGTTCTAAATCATATTTTTCGTTTTCTTCTTGTTTGAAGTCAAAAGAAATCAATTGCTCAAAATCGTTAATTTCTGTTGTGAAGGAGACTGAAGTACTATCTTTTTTTCTCAGAAATATTTTCTCAGCATTTATTTTTTTAATTGGCGTAGTGGTTTCTAAACTAAGTTTTTCGTTAAATTGAAATTTTTTATTAGCAAAAAGCGTCACTTTTAATGAATCGGCTTCTTTTAGCTTTTTTAATTTCACCACATAATTTTTCAAATAGTTGTCAGATTTCACAAGTATTTGTATAGAATCTTTAGCTTCTTTAGGCATAAAAACTTGTAAAGTATCCGATTTTTTATTCGCTGATTTTGCAAATCGTAAAGGCGTTTCAATGTTATTTTTTTTATAAAAAAGTTTCACATTGTTAGCATTGCCTTCGTAACCTAAAAACAATTTGTTGTTGCTTTCCAGTGTTGGCGAATAGGTTTTGATTTCGTTTTTTTCAGCAAATAGTTTTAAAGTATAACTACTATCTGAAGGAATTTTTATTTTTTCCTTTTTAAAGGCAATTTTTTCCGTTTTAGCCTGATAATTGTAATTGTTGTTTTTGTCTTTTAAAGCCACTAAATAATAGTTACCTTCTTTTATGTTTTCAATAGTAAACTTTGTGTTTTTTTCTAAAGTATTAGTAATGTAAACGGGTTTGTTTTTATAGACTAATGTATCATTATACGTTTCAGCGTCATATAACATCACGGTTACAAATTCATCTGTTTCTTTTTCAAATGCGTCTACAATTTCTCCTGAAACTTTTAAAGAATCTACAAAAGCTCCTGTTGAAAACACATATTTAAATTGCGAATACGGGATGCCTTCGTTGTAATCTGCAATACTTTGTCCAAAATTAAAACTGTAGGTAGTATTCGGTTTTAAATCTTCATTTAAAGTAATTGAAATGAATTTACTCGCACTTCCTTGTGGCACAATTGTTGGATTTTTTGCCATAGGTGGCGACACAATCAATTGTTTGTTAATGTCTTTTACTTTTATGTATTCGCTAAAATCAATTTTTATAGTTTTTCCAGAAAAATTGGTTTCATAATTTTTCGGTGTACTTTTTACAATAACGGGTGCTATACTATCTTTTGGGCCACCAGAAACCATACCTCTTTTGGCACAACTGATACATATAAGAGAAATTATAGTAAGAAGTAATATGATTTTTTTCATTAATTATGTAGCTATTTAATCCTGCAAAGTAACAATTATATTCATTCGCATCATAATATTTAAATAAATTTTATGATTGTGTATATGCCATTGTTACAATGCTAATTCTGGTGTTTTTAATTTTTAATATTTCTTTAGCACACGCTTCAATAGTGGCGCCAGTAGTAAAAATATCATCTACAAGCAACACGTGTTTTCCTTCAATTTTATGGGCGTTTTCAATTGAAAATACATTTTTATTGGTTTCTAAGCGATTTTCTTTTGACTTTTGAATTTGTGATTTTAAGTTAATTGATTTTACTAAAACAGAATCAATAATCGGAATAGCTAAGTTTTTTTCTAATGCTTCACAAAAAGTAGTAACTTGATTGTATCCTCTTTCGTGAAGACGTTTTTTATGTAAGGGCACAGGAATTATTACATCAATATCATTAAAAATAGGCAAATCTAATACGTTTTTTAAAAAAATATCTCCTAAAAAAGTGCCGATTTCTTGTTGGTTTTTATATTTTAAATTGTGCATTAGTTGTTGTGCAATCCCTTTTTTTCTAAAATATAATAACGAAGCACCAAATTCAAAAGGCACTATGCCATAAAATGCCCTATGCATTTCATTTTCTTTTAAATTATGATGATGAGTAAGTGGCAAATGATGCATACAAGTGGTGCAAATTATTTTTTCGTTTTTTAAAAGTAGTTTCGAACAGCCATTACAAAACGCAGGAAACACCACGTTTAACAGATTTTTATGTATTTGGTCGAAAAATTTTATCATATTAAAACATTAGTTTTACTTTAGTAAAAATATTTAGAATGTCTTCAAAAAGAAACAACAACACCTATAAGGTCGCTATACTTTTATTGTCAATTTTTTTACTGCTTGTGTTATTTAAAAGTTATAAAGATAACAAATCTGCTAAAGAACTACAAGACACATTAAAACAAGAAACATTAATTACGCAAAGTCAATTATCAGAAATACTTACGAAGTACGATTCTGTTTCGAGTTTATATAATAATTTTGATGAAAGTTTTCAGGATTTGTCTATAAAAGTGTCTGATTTAAAAGATCCTAAAAAGAATATTAAATTTAAGAATTTATCGGAATTAAATAAGGAAATTGATCAAATAAAGGATTCAATTAAAATACTGAAAGAAAAATTAAAGCAAATAGAAAAACTTAGAACGTTAATTAAACCAGAAGTTAAAACTCCAAAAATTACTGAAAATACGGCTTTAAAAGATGCTAAGTTTGAAGTAACTAATTTGCAAGTAAAAGGGGTTAAGTTTCTTACAGATAATAAAACACCAAATAAAGTAAAACCAATTGAACAAATTAGAGTTTGCTTTACAGTTGATAGAAATAAATTAATTTCTTCTGGCGAAAAAGAATTTTTTGTACAAGTCGTAAATCCTAAAAACGATATCGTTTCTGTAGAAGATTTAACCTTTGAAAATAATAATATTACTTTAAAATATAGTAAATTAGTAAAGTTTGAATACCAGCAACAAATAACAGATGTTTGCAGTTATGTTGATTTAGAAAAGAACAAAACGGTAAAAGGAAGATATATTGTAAACTTATATTCAGGAACTACTAAAATTAGTTCAACCATTTTCAATTATAATTAAAAAATTACTTTTTTAATTCCTTTCCTATTTTTACTTTTGCAACATGGCAAAACAAGAAGACTTATTTAAGAATGTAGTTTCGCATGCAAAAGAATACGGATTTATTTTCCCTTCTAGCGAAATTTACGATGGTTTAAGTGCGGTATATGATTACGCACAAAACGGTGTAGAACTAAAAAAAAATATTAGAGAATATTGGTGGAAATCCATGGTGCAAATGCATGAAAATATTGTAGGTTTAGACGCAGCAATATTAATGCACCCAACTACTTGGAAAGCATCAGGACATGTTGATGCGTTTAACGACCCATTAATTGACAACAAAGATTCTAAAAAAAGATATCGTGCAGATGTTTTAATTGAAGATTATGCCGAAAAATTAAACATTAAAGCACAAAAAGAAATAGAAAAAGCAAAGGCGCGTTTTGGTGATGCTTTTAACGAACGAGAATTTATTACTACAAACCCAAGAGTTGTAGAATATCTATCTAAAAAGAACGAAATTTTAGCCAGAATGGCGAAAAGTTTAGACGCTGGTGATTTAGATGATGTAAAACTTTTAATTGAAGAATTAGAAATCGCTTGTCCAGATTCTGGATCTCGTAATTGGACAGAAGTACGCCAGTTCAACTTAATGTTTGGTACTAAATTAGGCGCTTCTGCGGATACGGCGATGGATTTGTATTTGCGTCCAGAAACGGCACAGGGAATTTTCGTAAACTTTTTAAATGTTCAAAAAACAGGCCGAATGAAAATTCCTTTTGGAATTGCACAAACGGGTAAAGCTTTTAGAAATGAAATTGTGGCGAGACAATTTATTTTTCGTATGCGCGAATTTGAACAAATGGAAATGCAGTTTTTCGTGAAACCAGGTGAAGAAATGAAATGGTACGAATACTGGAAAACTACGCGATTAAATTGGCACAAATCATTAGGATTAGGTGCTGAAAATTATCGTTTTCACGACCATGAAAAATTAGCACACTACGCAAATGCAGCTGCTGATATTGAATTTAATTTTCCATTCGGATTTAAAGAATTAGAAGGAATTCATTCCCGTACAGATTTCGATTTAAAAGCTCACGAGCAATTTTCGGGTAAAAAATTACAATATTTTGATACTGAAGAAAATAAAAACTACGTGCCTTATGTAGTGGAAACATCCGTTGGTTTAGATAGAATGTTTTTGGCGGTATTTTCAAAAGCATTACAAGAAGAAACATTAGAAGATGGCTCTACTCGTACTGTATTGCGTTTGCCTTCTGTTTTAGCACCTACAAAGGCAGCTGTTTTACCTTTGGTTAAAAAAGATGGGTTACCAGAAATTGCCAAAGAAATTATGGAAGAATTAAAATGGGATTTCAATGTAGCATACGATGAAAAAGATGCCGTTGGTCGTCGTTACAGACGTCAAGATGCTTTGGGTACGCCATTTTGTGTTACTGTAGATCATCAAACGTTGGAAGACAAAACGGTTACTATTCGTTATAGAGATACGATGGTTCAAGAACGTGTAGCAATTGACGATTTAAAAAACATTATTGATAAAGAAGTTTCGGTAAGAAATTGGTTAATGAAAATGTAATATGTTCAGAATAAATAAAAAAAACGCCAAATTCATTGAATTTGGCGTTTTTTTTATTTTTTAGCATTTTGGTGTTTTTCTAGCCTAGCTAAAATTCGATTGTGCATGTGTTTGTAATTGTTCACTTCTGCAGCGTAATATCTGTTATTTTGATGATACGTAGCACTATCAATTTTGTATTTTTTATAAATAAAGTTTTTAGCTTCAATTTTGTTGGCTTGTAAAATTTCTGGGGCATTACTATTAGCGGCTTGTAAAATTGCTATATCATATAAAATATTTTCCATAGTTTTTTCGTCCAAAAGTTTTTTCGGAGGTTTTACGGGATTTTCGCTACAAGCAAATAATCCAAAAAAAACGGTTAAATAAATTATTTTTTTCATCTAGCTTTATTCTCTATCAAAAGTTAACCTTTGTCCAGCTATAATATCCTTTACCTTTCCATTGGCATAAGCCAGTTTTCCATTTACAAAAGTGTGTGTCACTCTCGATTTAAAATTAATTCCTTCAAATGGCGACCAGCCACATTTTGCAATAATATTTTCTTTTTTTACATTCCAAGGCATATGTGGATTCACTATAACTAAATCGGCAAAATAACCTTCTTTAATAAAACCACGATTTTCTATTTTGAAAATTTTCGCTGGATTATGACACATTTTTTCAACGATCTTTTCTATAGAAATTTTACCATTAAAGTAGGACTCCATCATGGCTACTAAAGCATGTTGTACTAATGGACCTCCAGATGGGCAAGTTGTATATGGATTTGATTTTTCTTCTAAAGTATGAGGCGCATGGTCTGTGGCAATTACATCTATTCTATCATCTAAAAGTGCTTTCCAAAGTGCGTCCTTATCTTCTTTCGTTTTAACAGCTGGATTCCATTTAATTAATGAACCTTTGGTTTCATAATCTGCATCTATAAACCACAAATGATGAATACAAACTTCAGCTGTAATTTGTTTCTTTTCAAGCGGAATTTTATTTGTAAATAAGTCTAATTCTTTAGCCGTTGAAATATGAAAAACATGCAATCTTGCTCCAGTTTTTTTTGCTAATTCAATAACTCTAACAGTAGACTCGTAACATGCTGCTACACTTCTAATTTCTGGGTGTTTTTCTACTGGAATGTCATCACCGTAGATTTCTTTGTATTTCGCTAAATTATTTTTTACAATGGTTTCGTCTTCGCTATGAACAGCTATTAAAAGTTTCGTATTAGAAAATATTTTTTCTAACGAGGCAGAACTATCTACTAACATATCACCAGTAGATGATCCCAAAAACAGTTTTAAACCCGCTACATTTTTAGGATTGGTTTTTAAAATTTCTTCTAAATTATCGTTTGTGCCGCCCATCATAAATGAATAATTGGCGTGAGATGTTTTGGAAGCAATTTGATATTTATCCTCTAAAAGCTCTTGAGTTACTGCGTTCGGAACCGTGTTGGGTTGCTCAATATATGAGGTAATTCCACCAGCAACTGCGGCTTTACTTTCTGATGCGATGTCGCCTTTGTGTGTAAGTCCTGGCTCTCTAAAATGAACTTGATCATCAATAACACCAGGTATTAAAAAACTTCCTTCTGCATCAATAATTATACATTCCGAAGATTTTGCACTGATGTTTTCTGCAATCTGACGGATAATTTCATTCTCAATTAATACATCTCCTTCAAAGACGCTCCCTTCATTTACAATTCTTGCATTTTTAATTAAAAATGTACTCATTTATAGTTTGTTAAATATTTTTCTAATTCGTAACATAATCACCCCAATTACAGCTTCACGGATAATGGCGCCGCTCATTTTAGATTCGCCTAAGGTTCTGTCTGTAAAAATAATAGGAACTTCTTCAATCTTAAATTTATTTACAAAAGCACGATATTTCATTTCTATTTGAAATGCATATCCTACAAACTTAATTTTATCAATATTTATTGTTTCTAAAACATTTCTTTTATAACAAATAAAACCAGCTGTGGCATCATGAATTTGCATTCCGGTAATAAATTTTACATAAACCGAAGCAAAATAAGACATCAAAACTCGGTTTAAAGGCCAGTTAACCACGTTTACACCTTTAGAATATCTTGAGCCAATTGCCACATCAGCGCCGTTTTGACAAGCCAAATATAATTTTTCTAAATCGTTTGGATTATGAGAAAAATCGGCATCCATTTCATAAATATATTGATAATTATGCGAAAGCGCCCATTTAAACCCATGCACATAAGCAGTTCCTAAACCAGATTTTTTTGTTCTAACTTCTAAAAATAATTTTTCCGGATACTGTTTTTGTAATTCAGCTACTTTATTAAATGTTCCGTCGGGCGAATTATCATCCACAATTAAAACGTGGAAGCTTGAAGGCAATTGAAAAACAGCATGGATAATCCGCTCTATATTTTCAATTTCGTTGTATGTAGGTATAATTACTATTCCTGCTGACATTGTTACTTTTATTACTTTACAAAATTAAGTTATTTTTACATTTATTTTCTTAATAATTTTATAATTTATTTGAGTTATTTTTTTTGTTACTTTTGCAGTATGAATATTTTGCAATTATCAGAACGAATTTTAGTTAATAAAGATTGGGCAACCGTATTATTTGTGTTGGCAATTTCTATTGTAGCGCTTAATAAAACTGTTTTTTCGGTTCGATTTAACGAATTTATAAAATTAGGATATTCAGACAAGTACAATAAAGTATATAAAGACACAAATAATTTATTGAGTTGGTTTACCATTTCTATGTTTGTTATTCAATTACTTTCATTTTCGTTTTTTATTTTGTTGCTGTTAAGTTATTTTAATTACACTCAAACCGATAATTATATTACATATATTCAAATTATTACTTTTTTGTTTGTTTTTATTTTGTCTAAGTTTTTAATTGAAAAAATTATAGGCACAACTATTAATTCGGAAAGTTTAGTGGATCAATTTAACTTAATAAAAGTCAATTATCGCGCTTTTTTAGGGTTTGTATTATTGCCGATTAATATTATTTTGTATTATAATTCTTGGCCTATAAAAGCGGTTTTTTATATTATTTTAACTATTTTTTTACTATATAATGTTTTCACTTATTATTTTTTAGTAAAAACATATCAAAAGACTATTTTAGGCAATTTATTTTATTTTATTTTATATCTTTGCACGCTTGAAATACTACCATATTATTTCATGTATTATTGGGTAACGAAAAATTAGGAATTTGTTAGATATGTCAAATTTGAAAGTAAAAACGATTTTGGTTTCGCAACCAGAGCCTAAAGTGGATAATTCTCCATATCACGATTTACAAAATAAATTTAAGGTTAAAATTGATTTTAGACCTTTTATTCATGTTGAGGGGGTTTCTGCAAAGGAAGTAAGAACGCAAAAAATTGATTTAAATAATTTTACAGCAATTATTTTTACAAGTAAAAATGCAATAGATCATTTTTTTAGAGTAGCTGAAGAAATGAGATATAAAATTCCTGAAGATTTAAAATATTTTTGTCAATCGGAAGCAGTTGCGTTTTACTTACAAAAATATGTTGTGTACAGAAAACGTAAAATTTACGTAGGTCAGAAGGATTTTGCTGACTTAGCACCACTTATAAAAAAATATAAAGACGAAAAGTTTTTATTGCCGAATACAGATCAATTGAATCATGATGTGCCACAAACATTAGATGGTTTAAAAGTTGATTGGAAACAAGGTATTTTCTATAAAACTGTAATGAGTGACTTATCTGATTTAAAAGATGTGTATTATGATGTTTTGGCTTTTTTTAGTCCAACAGGAATAAAATCATTGTTTAAGAATTTCCCAAATTTTGAGCAAAATAACACAAGAATTGCTGTGTTTGGGTCAACTACTCAGAAAGAAGCATTAGATCATGGATTACGAGTTGATATTTTAGCGCCAGCTCCAGGAACACCATCTATGACAGGTGCTTTGGAAAAATATGTAGCAGAAGCAAATAAAGGGAAATAATTATTTTATATATAAATTAAAAAAGCGTTCAGAAATGAACGCTTTTTTTGTGACATATAAAAACGTCTTGATTTACAAGACGTTTTAAAAGTAGGTTATTTTTGGTAGGTTATAATTTTGGACCTGCTTCGACTAAAGCAGCGCCTTCTTCATTATCTGTGTATTGTAAAAAATTCTTAATAAAACGAGAAGCTAAATCTGTAGCTTTTGTATCCCATTCTGAAGTATTTGCATAGGTATTTCTTGGATCTAAAATAGTGTCGTCAACATCGTGTAATGAAGTTGGCACTTCAAAATTAAAAACAGGTACAATTGTAGTTGCTGCTTTTTCAATTGAACCATCTAAAATGGCATCAATTATAGCTCTTGTGTCTTTAATAGATATTCGTTTTCCAGTTCCATTCCAACCGGTGTTTACCATGTAAGCAGTAGCTTGATGTTCTTCCATTTTTTTTACTAACTCTTCACCGTATTTTGTTGGATGTAAAGTTAAAAAAGCTTTTCCAAAACAAGCCGAAAACGTTGGTTCTGGTTGTGTAACCCCTCTCTCAGTTCCTGCTAATTTTGCGGTAAATCCTGATAAAAAATAATATTTTGTTTGTTCAGGCGTTAATTTTGAAACTGGTGGCATAACCCCAAAAGCATCTGCGGTTAAAAAGATAACTTTATTAGCATGTCCTGCTTTTGAAATAGGTTTTACTATATTGTCTATATGATAAATAGGATATGAAACACGTGTATTTTGTGTTACGGAACCATCTTTAAAATCTATTTTTCCATTTGCGTCAACCGTAACATTTTCTAATAAGGCGTCTTTTTTTATAGCTTTAAAAATATCAGGTTCGTTTGCCGCACTTAAATCAATAGTTTTTGCATAGCAACCGCCTTCAAAATTAAACACGCCATCATTATCCCAGCCGTGTTCGTCATCACCAATTAATTCGCGTTTAGGGTCAGTAGATAATGTTGTTTTTCCTGTTCCAGAAAGCCCGAAGAAAACAGCTACATCGCCATTTGTTCCTTTATTTGCAGAACAATGCATCGATGAAATTCCTTGTAAGGGTAAGTAATAATTCATTAATGCGAAAAGTCCTTTTTTCATTTCTCCACCATACCAAGTCCCACCAATTAATTGAATTTTTTCTGTTAAGTTAAAGGCAACGTACACTTCCGAATTTAATCCGTGCGCAGCGTAATCTTTAAACGATGTTTTAGAACCATTCATCACCACGAAATCTGGTTCGCCAAAGTTTGCTAATTCTTCTTTGGTTGGTCTGATGAACATATTTGTTACAAAGTGCGCTTGCCAAGCCACTTCCATAATGAAACGAACTTTTAAACGTGTGTTTTCATTTGCACCACAAAACGCATCTATTACAAAAAGTCTTTTTCCAGATAATTGAGTTGAAGTAGTTTCTTTTAAGGCATCCCAAGTTTCTGTTGAAATAGGTTTGTTATCGTTAACCGCTTTTTCAGAATTCCACCAAATGGTATTTTCAGTTGTGCTGTCTTTTACTATATATTTGTCTTTAGGAGAACGACCTGTAAATTCACCCGTCATTACATTAACGGCGCCAAGTTCTGTTAGTTGACCTTTTTCATAACCTTGTAGGTTGTCATTTAACTCTTCGTTATAAAGTAAATCATAGGAAGGGTTATATACGATTTCGGTAACATTTTTGATTCCATATTTTTCTAACGAAATCGATTTCGTAAATTGAGCGTAGGTATCCATAAAATTATAAGTTATGTTGCTTTTATTTAAAGTGCAAAATTAAACAATAATTTGACAAATACGCGTTTTCTGTTATTTTTTCGTCAAAATTGCATAAAATAAATATCCCCAAGATAGGATAAGAAGTAAACCTCCTATTGGTGTTATAGGCCCAATTAGTTTTGATTTAATTCCAGTTAAGCCGTTAGTTGTTAATACATAAATGGAACCTGAAAAAAAGAACACACCCGTTAAAGTCAAATAAAATATGATTGTTTTTTCCTTTAAGGTAATAATTTGCGTTGCGCCAATGAACAATAAAAACAAGGCGTGATACATTTGATATTTCACACCTGTTTCAAAAGAATTTAATTGTTCAACAGTAAGTGTTTTTTTTAGGGCGTGTGCACCAAAAGCCCCAAATATAATAGCTAAAAAGCCCAAAGTACAAGCGGCAAGTAGAATTTTCTTTTCCATGGATTGTGTTTTATCTCTTCACAAATATAATAAACTTCAATTCAAATTTTTTTATAAATGCTCGTTTTTATTTTTTAGAAATATAACATTTCATTACCTTCGTGTGATATTAAAGTAAAATGAGAAAGATATTAATCATAGGAGCAGGTCGATCTGCCTCTTCACTTATAAAATATTTATTAGATAAATCAGAAGCTGAAAATTTGCTACTTACCATAGCTGATTTATCAGAAGCATTAGCCAATAAGAAAACGGGAAACCATAAAAATGCACGTGCCATTTCTTTTGATGTTTGTAATGACGAACAACGTAAACAAGAAATTCAACAAGCGGATATTGTTATTTCAATGTTGCCGGCTCATCTTCATATTGAGGTAGCTAAAGACTGCGTTTTCTATAAAAAAAATATGATTACTGCATCGTACATTAGTGAAGAAATGAAAAGTTTAGATTTTCAAGCTAAAGAAAACCAAATTGTTTTGATGAATGAAATTGGTTTAGATCCAGGAATAGACCATATGAGTGCTATGAAAATTATGGACGACATTAAAAGTAAAGGCGGAAAAATTATTCTTTTCGAATCTTTTTGTGGCGGTTTAGTAGCTCCTGAAAGTGATACCAATTTGTGGAATTATAAATTTACTTGGAATCCAAGAAATGTCGTTTTAGCGGGTCAAGGCGGCGCGGCAAAATTCATACAAGAAGGCACTTATAAGTACATTCCTTATCATAAATTATTTAGAAGAACCGAATTTTTAGAAGTAGAAGGTTTTGGACGATTTGAAGCATACGCCAATAGAGATTCTTTAAAATATAGAGAGGTTTATGGATTAGATGCAGTAGATACTTGTTATCGAGGAACTATAAGAAGAGTCGGTTTTTCAAAAGCTTGGGATGTTTTCGTGCAATTAGGTATGACAGATGATACCTATATTATTGATGATTCTGAACTTATGAGTAATCGCGATTTTGTAAATTTATTTTTGCCTTATCACCCAACGGACTCTGTGGAAATTAAATTCAGACATCAATTAAAAATTGATCAAGATGATGTAATTTGGGACAAACTTTTAGAGTTAGATTTGTTTAGTAAATCTGTAGTTACAGGTTTAAAAAATGCGACTCCAGCTCAAATGTTGGAAAAAATACTGTCGTATAAATGGACGTTACAACCAGAAGATAAAGATATGATTGTGATGTATCATAAAATAGGTTATGAAATTAATGGTGAGCAAAAACAAATTGATTCAACAATGGTTTGTTTGGGCGACGATCAAACGTATACAGCGATGGCAAAAACTGTGGGATTACCCGTAGCCATTGCCACTTTGAAAATATTAAACGGAGAAATATCAACTACTGGCGTACAATTACCAACCGCAAAAGAAGTGTATCTGCCAATTTTAGTAGAGTTAGAACAGTATGGCGTAGTTTTTAAAGAATTTGATGTGCCTTATTTTGGATACGATTACTATAATTAAATAAAAAAATCCAAATTCCGAAATTGTTCCGAAATTTGGATTTACTATTTTAGGTTTTTAAGAATTAATCTCTGGATCCTAATATTCTATATGCCCAATATAATAAAGAAGCTAAAGCACCTAAAGCGGCAACTAAATACGTTCTGGCAGCCCATTTTAAAGAATCTTCGGCACCAGCATATTCTTCTTGACCTAGCATATTTTTGTTTTTCAACCAAGCCAAAGCACGATTACTTGCATCATATTCAACAGGCAAAGTAATAAAACTAAATGCTGTTGCCACAGCCATTAAGGCCAAACCTGCAACTGCTACATAAAAGCCAATTCCAGATTTTGAAGCGAATCCTAAAATAATTCCACCCATAATTAACCATTGCGACATACTTGACGACACATTAACCATTGGCACCATTTTAGAACGCATCGTTAGCCATTCGTAGGCTTGTGCGTGTTGTACCGCGTGTCCAACTTCGTGAGCGGCTACTGCTGCAGCTGCTGCATTTCGTTGGTTATATACGGCTTCTGACAAATTTACTGTTTTATCAGCAGGATTGTAATGGTCTGTTAATCTTCCTGGAGTGGAAATCACTTTTACATCACTTATTCCGTGATCAGCAAGCATTTTTTCTGCAATTTCGGCACCAGACATCCCATTTCTTAAGGTAAGTTTCGAGTAATGCTCAAATTTGCTTTTTAAACGAGAACTTACTAACCAACTAAAAAGAGCAATTGCTCCAATTAAAATCATATAAGGTAAATCAAACATAGTATTTAATTTTAAAAATTTAAAGTTACTAAATTAATATCAAATTATGAGCCAAATATAAAAAATGACAGTTTGACATTTGTTTGTTTTAGACAAATGTAAAAAATGCCATTTGTATTATCGATTACATTTTATTCGTATGTCTTAAAATACTAAACCAACTACAAAACGATTATTATTTCTTTCATTAATTGAATTTGCGATATTTCCGTAATCAGATTTCCATTTTCCATTGGTGAAAGCCAGTTCATAAGCGCAATTCAATCTGAATTTATAAAATTTATCTTTAAATAGGTAAATTGATAAAGAAGGTCCTGCATAAAACATTTGATTTCTTATAGATAATAACCCACCATTTGTATTGGGATTTAAATTATTAAAATCAATGGTATTATTTTTAGAATATAAATCTACTTCTGAAGAGGTTCCTGCTAAACTTAACCCAGAAGTAAATGCAAAATTAGTCTTATTAATCAGGTTATAATGAAAGCGAATACGTCCCGTAAAATGCATATTCTTATTCTTTGATGATAAATTCTCTTTTTTATTTTCTCCAAATCCAAATTCAAAATCAGAAGAATATTTTTTCCCAAAAACATTAAAGCCAAAAATAAATTCTGCCGGGCTGTTATCTAAAAGAACAACATTTGATGCTTGTAAATTTCTATTAAGATTTAAATTGTCTTGAATATGCGCATTAACTCCAATGTAAAAAGTAGCCTCTGCATTACTTTTTTTGTTTTCTTCATTTTTTTCTTGAGCCGTTCCAAATTGAAAAGCAACCAAAACCACTAAAAGTATAAATTTTCTCATTTTGATTAATTATTTAAATGTTATTTTAACAAAATTAAAATCAGGAAAGCTAAAATCTATTAATAATTTGTTAAAATAACTTTATCCCACTAAATTAATAATCTTACCAGGAACAATAATCACTTTATTTGGTGTTCTGCCTTGTAATTGTGCTTGTGTGCGTTCGTCTGCCATTACAATTTCTTCAATTTGAGTGGCGGTTAAATCCAAAGGTAACTTAATCGTAAAACGCATTTTTCCATTAAACGAAACTGGATATTCTTTTTCAGATTCAACCAAATATTTTTCTTCAAATTTTGGAAAAGCTACTGTTGAAATAGAACCTTCGTGACCTAAAGCACTCCATAATTCTTCTGCTATATGTGGCGCATAAGGTGAAACTAAAATGGCTAAAGGCTCTAAAATAGCTCGATGGTTACATTTTAATTGTTGCAATTCGTTTACGCAAATCATAAATTGAGAAACCGAGGTGTTGAAGGAGAAATTCTCGATGTCTTCGGTTACTTTTTTAATGGTTTTATGTAACGATTTGTACATTTCTGCTGTAGGTTCATCGTTTATAATAACCGAACCGTTGTCATCAAAATACAAACGCCATAATTTTTTCAAGAAACCAGAAACACCTGTAATTCCTGCTGTGTTCCAAGGTTTAGATTGCTCTAATGGCCCTAAAAACATTTCGTACAAACGCAGTGTATCAGCTCCGTATTCTTCACAAATATCATCTGGTGAAACCACATTGTATTTTGATTTCGACATTTTTTCGACTTCGCGAGTAACGATAAATGTTCCATTCTCTTCAAATATAAAATTTGAATTATTAAATTCTGGCAACCAATTCATAAAACTATTGATATCTAATTCATTTTTTAAATTCACGAAATCAACTAATGAATGGGTTTTAATGAAATTATAATTACTTTCTAAAGGCTTAAAATTAATTTTAATTTTATCAGTTAAATTTAAATTATTTAACTTTTCATAGAAATCAGATAGTAAAACAGATTTAATTTCTTCACGTTTTTCTATACTTACTTCATTTTGATTATTAATGCTTTTGAAATGATTAGTAATTCCTTCAGATAAAAAATAATTTTTAATAAATTTAACTTCTTCTTGAAGTTTTGCTAATTGATCTTTTTCAAATTCTGTCAACAATGAACAGATTTTATAACTAACTGTTGCTTTTACTCCTGCAATAATTTCTTCGCAACCAAAATCTATATTAAATCCTAATCTATTCACAAAAGCACTATCTCCCAAAATCATTCCCTGATTGATCAGTTTTTTGAACGGTTCTTCGGTTGGTGCATAACCTCTGTCTTTTAAGAATTTATTCCAAAAACGAGAATACAATAAATGTCCGGTTGCGTGTTCGCTTCCTCCAATGTATAAATCTACGCTTTCCCAATATTTTAGAGCTTCTTCGCTTGCAAATTCATTTTCATTTTGCGCATCCATATAACGCATCCAGTACCAAGAAGAACCTGCCCAACCCGGCATCGTGTTCAATTCTAATGGGAAAACTTTTATATTATCTATTAACTGATTACTAACCACTGAACACTGAACACTATCCCAAGCCCAAACGGTTGCATTTCCTAATGGCGGTTGTCCGTCTTCGGTAGGTAAGTACTTTTCTACTTCTGGTAATACAATTGGCAAGTGTTTTTTGTCAATCATTTGTGGTAAACCATTCACATAATATACCGGGAAAGGTTCGCCCCAATAACGTTGGCGAGAGAAAACGGCATCACGTAAGCGGTAATTTACTTTGGCATTTCCTGCACCTATTTCTTCTAAAGCTTCGATGGCTTTTTTCGTTCCGTTTTTATAATCTAATCCGTTTAAAAAATCCGAATTTACCAACTCGAATACGCCTTTTTCACCGTAAGCTGCTTCTGAAATATCTTGGTTGAAAATATTTTTTATTTCGGGCATTCCGTGTGTTCCTTTGAAGAAATTCGCGAAAGCAAAATCACGCTCATCGCCACAAGGAACCGCCATAACCGCACCTGTTCCGTAACCCGCTAAAACGTAATCGCCAATCCAAACCGGAATGGGTTCTTTTGTGAAAGGATGTTCGGCATACGCACCTGTAAATACCCCTGAAATGGTTTTTACATCGGCCATTCTTTCACGTTCACTACGTTTTGCGGTTGCTTCTACATAGGCTTCCACCGCGGCTTTTTGTTCTGGAGTGGTAATTTGTGCTACCAATTCGTGTTCGGGTGCCAATGTCATAAAGGTAACTCCGAAAATCGTATCAGGTCTCGTCGTAAACACTTCAACTTGAAACTTGGAACCTGAAACTTGAAACTTAACTGTAGCTCCGACTGATTTTCCAATCCAATTTCGTTGTGATTCTTTGATAGATTCACTCCAATCGATATCGTTTAAACCTTGTAATAAGCGTTCCGCGTAAGCTGAAATTCGCATACTCCATTGGGTCATTTTCTTACGAACTACAGGATGTCCACCACGTTCTGAAACGCCGTTTACAATTTCGTCATTCGCTAAAACGGTTCCTAAAGCCGCGCACCAATTGACTTCGGTTTCAGCTAAATAGGTTAATCTATATTGTAATAAGATTTTTTGTTGTTGTTCCGATGAAAAAGCGTTCCATTCGGCTGCAGAAAACGAAGTGATGATATCATCGCAAACGGCATTTACTTGCGTATTTCCGTTTTTCTCAAATTCTTGCATTAAGGTGCAAATGCTTTCCGCTTTATCAGAGTTTTTATTGTACCAAGATTCAAATAATTGAATGAAAATCCATTGGGTATGCTTGTAATAGTCTGCATTTGAGGTACGAACTTCTCTGCTCCAATCAAATGAAAATCCAATTTTATCCAATTGATTTCTGTATCCTTGAATACTATTTCCCGATTTATCGACACCACCTTCAATATTCATTCGAGTCGTATCTGCAGGATGTTGCCCAGTTTGAATCGCATATTGTTCAGCTGGTAACCCAAATGAATCGTAACCTTGCGGATGCAATACATTAAATCCTTGATGTCTTTTATAACGTGCAACAATATCTGAAGCGATATAACCTAACGGATGCCCCACGTGCAATCCAGCTCCCGAAGGATACGGAAACATATCTAATACATAGTATTTAGGTTTTTCCGATTGATTAGATGCAGCAAAAGTTTGGTTTTTTGCCCAATAGTGTTGCCATTTGGCTTCGATTTTTTCGTGGAAATATTTCATTTCTGTTTTCTATAGTCTATTTTCTGTTTTTTTATTATCGGTTTTAACCGAAAAATAAGGTGCAAATTTACATTTTTATATACTAATGTTAAAACTTTGTTGTTATATTCTGTGTAAACAAAATTTCTTTACTATTTTTACAGCATAATTAGTAAACTTATGGCACAATCATTTGAGCAATATCAACGCAGAAGATTAATTTCTTCTTATTTTTCGGTAGTTTTTAGTATTTTTTTAGTGCTGTTTTTATTAGGCACTTTAGGTTTGTTTGTAATAAATTCTGAAAAAATTTCGAACGATTTTAAAGAAAACATTCCAATGAGTGTTTATTTTAAAGACGAAGCGAATGATACGATTCTAAATGCATTTGATACCGAATTGAAAAATTCAAAATTTATCAAATCGTACGATTTTGTAACCAAAGAAGAAGCGGCTAAAAACAATCCAGACATAGTTGGTAAGGATTTTATGGAGTTTTTAGGATTTAATCCGTTACAAAATTCTTTTGATATTCATTTAAAAAGTGATTATGTAACTAAAGAAGAGATTAAAAAAATAGAAAATAATTTTAAAAGAAATGGCAATATTTCTGACATTATTTACGATAAAGAATTGGTAGAATTAGTTAACGAAAATGTGTCTGAAATTAGTTTTTGGATTTTAATTATAAGTACAGTTTTAACTTTTGTAGCGATGTTGTTAATTAACGGTTCGATCCGTTTGTCGGTTTACTCACATCGATTTACCATAAAAACGATGCAAATGGTTGGTGCTACAAAAACATTTATCAGAAAACCATTTATCAAAACAAGTATTTTATTAGGGATAATTGGTGCCGTTTTAGCGATTATTGGATTGGTTATTTTAGCGTTTTATATTGATGGTTTATTTCCAACTTTAGGAATTGCAAAAGATTACGCTTCTATTGGTATTGTAGCTTTTGGCGTATTGTTAATCGGTATTATTATTACTTGGTTGAGTACGTATTTTGCAACCACTCGTTTCTTAAATTTAAGAACAGACGATTTGTATTAATCTCTGAAAAGTAAATAGTAAATAGCATTTTTATAAAATTTATATGAAAGAAAACACAAAAAAGCCCGAATTTTTATTCAGTGCTACCAATTATAAAATATTAATTATCGGATTAGTGGTTATTGCTTTAGGATTTATTTTAATGAGCGGTGGTGCCAACGAAAATCCAAATGTATTTAATGAAGACGTATATAGTTTCAGAAGAATTAGGTTAGCGCCAACAGTTGTATTAATCGGATTCGGAATTACAATTTATTCGATTTTAAAGAAGTCGAAATCTGAAAATTAATTTATATTTTTAAGATTCTGTGTTTCTAAGAATCTAAGAATCTAAGAATCTAAAAAATGGATTTACTTCAAGCTATTATCATTGCCATTATTGAAGGCATTACAGAATATTTACCGGTTTCTTCTACAGGACATATGATTTTTGCCAGTTCTTATTTCGGAATTGAAAAAGAAGAATTTGTAAAATTATTTCAAGTTTCTATACAATTTGGAGCCATTTTGGCGGTGGTTGTATTGTATTGGAAAAAGTTTTTTGATTTTTCGAAGTTGCAATTCTTTATTAAATTGGCTTGCGCAGTTGTTCCTGCTTTAATTTTGGGAAAATTATTTGATGATAAAATCGAAGCTGTTTTAGAACATCCTACACCTATTGCAATTGTATTAATTATTGGAGGAATAATTTTACTATTTGTAGATCGATTTTTCAAAAATCCTACCATTCATAAAGAAGAAGACATCACTATAAAAAAAGCAGTTACTATCGGTTTTTGGCAATGTTTAGCTATGATGCCAGGTACAAGCAGAAGTGCTGCCAGTATCATAGGAGGGATGCAACAAGGGCTAAGTCGACAAGCGGCAGCGGAATTTTCATTCTTTTTAGCCGTGCCAACTATGTTAGCGGTTACTTGTTATTCGGTGTTTTTGAAAACCTATGATAAAAGTGGTTTAAAAGGTTTCGAGTTAATTCTGAAAACAGAAGACAATACTAAAATGTTTATAATTGGAAATTTAGTTGCGTTTGTTGTAGCAGTTTTAGCTATTAAATTTTTCATTGAAATCATTAAAAAATACGGATTTAAACCTTGGGGTTGGTACAGAATTATTGCAGGAATGCTATTGTTAGCGTACTTTAATTTATACAAATAATGAAAGCAGAAGACTACCAAGAAGGACAAATTTTATTGATTGATAAACCACTTAAATGGTCGTCTTTTCAAGCCGTAAATAAATTAAAATTCGGATTAATAAAGGAATTAAAATTACCCAAAAAATTCAAAATTGGTCACGCGGGAACTTTAGATCCATTGGCTTCTGGATTATTACTAATTTGTACGGGAAAATTCACAAAAAGAATAGAAGAATTACAAGGTCAAGCTAAAGAATATACTGGAACCATTACAGTTGGCGCCACAACGCCTTCTTATGATTTAGAAACAGAAATTAACGCCACTTTTCCAACAGAACATATTTCAGAAGCTTTAATATACGAAACCTTACCAAAATTTATTGGTGAAATAGATCAAAAACCACCAGTTTTTTCAGCCATTAAAAAAGACGGAAAAAGGTTATACGAATCTGCTCGTGCTGGTATTGAAGTAGAAATAAAAACCAGAAAAGTAACAGTTTCCGAATTTGAAATTACCAGAATTGACTTACCCGAAATAGATTTTAGAATTGTTTGCAGCAAAGGAACGTACATTCGCTCCATTGCTTACGATTTTGGATTGGCTTTACAATCAGGAGGTCATTTAACCGCGCTTCGTAGAACAAAAATCGGAAATTATTCGGTGGAAAACGCTACGGAACCGGAGGCTTTTATTGAAGGATTGCAACAATCTCCTTCATTGTAGAAATCCCTTTATCGTCCAAATACCATTTTTGTAACGCCATTTTTCCAGCTTCATCTACAATTCCGCGGTTTGCTTTATACTCGATTATTAGATTTTTTGCGCCTTCTGGTCTTGGTCCCCAATGATTTATTAAGTTAAATGCTTCATCTAAAATCAATAATTTCGGAATTGATTTTGAACCATTAGTTAAAAATTGGTTCATCAAAGCGTCATTTTCATCACGTAACACTATTTTCAACTCAATCTTTTCAGAAGCTTCAGACATTAATTTGATAATTGGTAAAATCTGAGCCGCATCGCCACACCAACCTTCTGAAATTACTAACCAAGTTTGTTTTGATTTCAAATTTTGTAGCATTTTTTCTACTTCGCCATCTAATTTTTGTGTTTTTTCTAAGCGTTTCATTCGTACTTCATTCAATTCCGAATAGTGTAATAAATCCGCACTTTGTTCCTTTCCTGTCGATTTTCCTTCGCTAATTAATTTCGAAACAATATTTCGATATTCAGTATAAGAATGACTATTTTGTAAAGCAGATTGGATGATAGATTTCATAACGGATGAATTGTTTTTACAAATTTAAAAATAAATAATGAGCAATTGTGTATTATATGTTACATAGAATTGGAGTTTCTAAATTAAATTGTTTTTTTGATAGCAGATAATAATTATATTTGCAACACTAAAAATAACACAATGAGTTACAAAAGAATCCTTCTTAAATTAAGTGGAGAAGCCTTAATGGGCGAAAGACAGTACGGAATTGATCCGAAAACTTTAGCAGATTATGCTTCAGAAATCAAACAAATTCACGACCAAGGTGTAGAAATTGCCATTGTAATTGGCGGTGGAAATATTTTTAGAGGTGTAGCAGGTGCAAGTAACGGAATGGATCGCGTACAAGGCGATTATATGGGTATGTTAGCCACTGTAATTAACGGAATGGCGTTACAAGGGGCATTAGAAGATGCAGGAATGCCAACACGTTTACAAACCGCATTAAAAATTGAAGCCATTGCAGAACCTTATATCAAAAGAAGAGCAACAAGACACCTTGAAAAAGGTAGAATTGTAATTTTTGGTGCCGGAACTGGAAATCCATATTTTACTACAGATACGGCAGCAGTTTTAAGAGGAATTGAAGTAAATTGCGATGTAATTTTAAAAGGAACTCGCGTGGATGGGGTGTATACAGCTGATCCAGAGAAAGATCCAAGCGCCGTGAAATATGACACCATTACTTTTGATGATGTGTTAGCCAAAGGATTAAATGTAATGGATACGACAGCATTTACTTTAAGTCAAGAAAATAAATTGCCGATTATTGTTTTTGATATGAACAAAAAAGGAAATTTACTTAAAATTTGTAACGGAGAAACGATAGGAACAACAGTAACAATTTAATTACGAATTTAGATTTACGATTTACGAAATTGGAATTTATTATATTGGAATTTTAAAATAAATAAAATGACAGAAGAAATTAACTTTATTATTGATAGCGCAAAAGAATCTATGAATGGTTCGGTAGCGCATTTAGAAAAAGAATTTTTAAACATTAGAGCAGGAAAAGCCTCTCCGCAAATGTTAGGTAGTGTTTTTGTAGATTATTACGGTGCGCAAACGGCATTGGCTCAAGTGGCAAATGTTGTAGCTGTGGATGCAAGAACTTTAACAGTAACACCCTGGGAAAAAGCGATGTTACAACCTATTGAAAAAGCGATTATGATTGCTAATTTAGGGTTAAATCCAATGAATAATGGAGATAATATTATCATTAGTATTCCCGCTTTAACAGAAGACAGAAGACGCGAATTGGTAAAACAAGCCAAAGCAGAAGCAGAAGATGCCAAAGTAGGTATCAGAAACGCCAGAAAAGACGCCAATAGCGACATCAAAAAAGAAGAAAAAGAGGGAACATCTGAAGATATTTGTAAAATTGCTGAAGATTCAGTGCAAAAATTAACAGATGCTTTTATTAAGAAAATTGATGAGGTTTTTGTAGCTAAAGAAGCTGAAATTATGAAAGTATAATAATAAATAACTTTCAATATTAAAAATCCAAATTCCAATATGTAAAAGGAATTTGGATTTTTTATTTCATTTTCACTATCAACGTTTTCAAATACACCTTCATATCTAAAAACTCAAAATCAATAGCGTTTTTAATTTTAGTCGTATCGTGAGTTTCTAAGTTATATAATGCGTTTATGGTTGCTTTTGTGAGCATTCGTTTTCTGAAAAACAGGGTTGTGAAAATAAACTCAAAGATTCGAATAATTTGCAATTGCCACTTTTTTATTTCAAATTTTGGTTTTTTTATTTTGTTTGCTGAGGTTCTCGAAGCTAAATTAGCTGCAATACTATCAAACAATTCTTTGTAAGTTACATCTTCGGCAACTAAAATAAAGCGTTCTCCAGAAATGGTGCTTTTCATTAAAGTCGTCATAGCTTTTACCACATCTTCCACAGCTACAATTCCAAGTTTACCTTGCGTATAAAATAATTGTCCGTTTTTTATATTTTGAATAAATAAACTACTGCCTTCTGTTGGAAATCCATTCCCGAAAATTACACCCGGATTTACAATTACTACTTCCAATCCTTCTTGAAAACCACGCCAAACTTCCATTTCTGCGCCAAATTTCGAAATAGAATAATCGCTTCTTACGGCTTCGTTGTTTCTTTCCGTTTCTTCATTTATCAATAAATTATGTTCCGTTCCGTTTCCTAATGCCGAAATTGAACTTACATAGCATAATTTTTTTACATTAGAAGACAAGCAACAATTCACCACATTTGCGGTTCCAACAATATTGTTTTGATATAGTTTTTCTTCATCTTTTGGATTAAAAGAAACCATCGCCGCACAATGATATACATAAGAAACGTAAGTAAAAGCAGTTTCAAGTGCAGGAATATCTAAAATATCGGCATTAACCCAATCAATTTTTTCAAATTCCGAAAGCTTGTTTTCATTTTCGAATAATTTTTTAATGTGTAGAAGTTTTTTCTCCGATCTATATATTGCACGAATGGCATTCTCTTCTTGAGAAAGTTGCAATAATAAATGAAAACCAACTAAACCTGTTCCGCCTGTAACTAATATCATTTTGTAAAATTAGTGAAAAATTGAAATAAAAAACCGCTTTTATAAAGCGGTTTACATTCTCTTGGCAATTTTTTCAAAACTTTGTTTTTGCGCTAAAACACCAATTATTAAAATCGTTTTTTTATTTTCTTCAATTATGTAGTAAATGGTATATGGAAATCGGGAAACAAATCCTTGTCTAATGTCCAAATGTTTTTTTTGATATTGTTTTGGATATTGATTTATATATTCGAATTCCTGATTTATTTTATTTTTAAAATCTTCTCCTAAATCTGCATTAATTGTGGTGTACCATTTTTTTGCTTTTTGCAAATCTTTATAAACGATTGGTAGTAATTTTAATGCATATTTCATTACCATTTTTCCTTTACATCTGACCAACTTAAAACGTTATCAGGGTCTTTTTTATAAGCATCCAAACGTTTTTCTAATTCGATTTTATGCTCCAAAGGGATATTGGCTTTACCAGCTTTTTCTTTTTTTAAAATTTTTTCTAATTTTTCAAATGTTTCATTCTCTATTGAAAAAACTTCTTGTATAAAATTATATTTTCTTGTTGCGATATCCATAATTTTAATATTTATTTAGAGACAAATATATAAAATACTACCTAATTTTAATTATAAATTTATCTAAAATTCGTATTTCTAAAACTCAAAAATTCGCCCTATATTTGCATTTTAAATGAACATTTGGAGATTATGAAGCACATCAGAATTATAGATTTATTAGAAAATACAAAAACGTTACAAGAAGTAAACGCAAAAGGTTGGGTAAGAACGTTTAGAAACAATCAATTTATTGCGCTAAATGACGGTTCAACACTTAATAATATTCAGTGTGTGGTTGATTTTGAAAACACACCTGAAGAAACCTTAAAACGAATTACTACAGGTGCTGCAATTTCTGTGACTGGAACTTTAGTAGAAAGTCAAGGTGCTGGACAAAAAGTTGAAATTCAAGTGACCAAACTTGAAATTTTAGGCGATTCTGATGCGGAAAAATTCCCAATACAACCCAAAAATAAACCAAGTTTAGACTTTTTAAGAGAAAATGCACACTTGCGTACCCGAACCAATATGTTTGGTGCGATTATGCGTGTTCGCTCTACGTTGTCTTTCGCGGTACATAACTATTTTCAAGAAAAAGGATTTGTGTATGTAAATACACCAATTATTACAGGTTCTGATGCTGAAGGTGCTGGAGAAATGTTTCAAGTTTCGGCTTTACCTTTTGATAATACGCCAAGAACAGAAGATGGAAAAGTAAATTACAAAGAAGACTTTTTCGGAAAACAAACGAATCTTACGGTTTCTGGGCAATTAGAAGCAGAAACGTATGCGATGTCTTTAGGTCAAGTGTATACTTTCGGACCTACTTTCCGTGCGGAAAATTCAAACACATCACGTCACTTAGCTGAATTTTGGATGATTGAACCAGAAGTGGCTTTCAATGATTTGGCTGCGAATATGGATTTAGCGGAAGATTTTATTCAAAATGTAATAAAATACACGTTAGATAAATGTCCTGAAGATTTAAAGTTTTTAGAAAATCGTTTATTAGAAGAAGAAAAAAACAAACCACAAGCGGAACGTAGCGAAATGGCGTTGTTAGAAAAATTAAATTTTGTTTTAGAAAACAATTTCAAACGTGTTTCGTATACTGAAGCAATTGATATTCTTAAAAATTCGAAACCAAATAAAAATAAAAAATTCCAATATTTAATTGACGAATGGGGTGCTGATTTACAATCAGAACACGAACGTTTCTTAGTCGAAAAACATTTTAAATGTCCGGTAATTTTATTTGATTATCCAGCTAAAATTAAAGCATTTTATATGCGATTAAATGACGGAACCGAACCAGGAAAAGAAACCGTACGCGCTATGGATATTTTATTTCCAGGCATTGGAGAAATTGTTGGTGGTTCGCAACGTGAAGAACGTTTAGATGTTTTAATTGAAAAAATGAAAGCATTAGGTATTGATGAAGAAGAATTATGGTGGTACTTAGACACCAGAAGATTTGGTTCAGCGGTGCATTCAGGTTTCGGATTAGGTTTTGAAAGATTGGTGTTGTTTGTTACAGGTATGACAAACATTCGCGACGTAATTCCTTTCCCAAGAACACCAGATAACGCAGAGTTCTAAAAATTTGTTTCAAGTTTAAAGTTTCAAGTTGTTGTAGTTGCAATAACTTGAAACTTGAAACCTTAAACTTTTAAACAAAAAAATCAATGCTTAAACACAGTTTAAATTTCAAATTATCGCAAAAATTATCGCCTCAACAAATTCAGTTGATGAAGTTGATTCAATTGCCTACGCAAGCTTTTGAACAACGTTTGCAAGAGGAAATGGTTGAAAATCCAGCTTTAGAAGGAAGTTTAGACGACAATAACGAGTCATTAGATGATTATAATGATACTTCAAATGATGAGGATGGTTATGATGATTACGATAACGACCAAATAGATACTGGCGACATTAATATTGATGAGTATTTAAGCAATGACGATACGCCAGATTATAAATATCAAAGTAATAATTACAGTGATGACGATGAAGACCGAACGTTGCCTATGGCGGCACAAATTAGTTTTCATCAAGATTTAATTAATCAATTAAACACGTTTATTCTTTCGGAGAACGATAGAGAAATTGCTGAGTTTTTGGTGGGAAGCATTGAAGATTCTGGTTATATCAGAAGAACCATTCAGGATATCGTTGACGATATGGCGTTTACGCAAGGGGTGTATACCGACGAGAAATCAGTAGAAAAAGTATTGCATATTGTGCAACAGTTAGAACCTTCTGGAGTAGGCGCAAGAGATTTACAAGAATGTTTATTGATCCAATTAAAACACAAAACACCTACAGAATCAGTTAATTTAGCCATTGCTTTACTTGATAAACAATTTGATGCGTTTACTAAAAAACATTACGATAAATTACTGCAAAAATTTGATTGCTCCAAAGAACAATTAAAAAAAGCTATTGAGGAAATAGAAAAATTAAACCCAAAACCGGGTGGAAGTTACGATAGCAATAGTAGGATTATTGAACACGTAGTTCCTGATTTTACCATTCGTATTGTAGATGGCGAATTAGAATTGCTTTTGAACGGAAGAAACGCGCCTGAATTACACGTGTCTAAAGACTATCAAGAAATGCTGCAAACGTATAAGGTTTCCAGTGATAAGTCTAATTCACAGAAAGATGCGGTACAGTTTATCAAACAAAAATTAGATTCTGCTAAATGGTTTATTGATGCGATAAAACAACGTCAAGAAACCTTATTTGTTACGATGAATGCCATTATGTATTTTCAACGAGAATACTTTTTGGAAGGTGAAGAATCTAAGTTAAAACCAATGATTCTAAAAGATATTGCCGATATGATTGGTTTAGATATTTCTACCATTTCCCGTGTAGCAAACAGCAAATATGTTGACACACCTTACGGAACGAAACTAATTAAAGAATTCTTTTCTGAAGCGATGAAAAACGATCAAGGGGAAGATGTTTCTACCATTGAAATCAAAAATATTTTAGAGCGTGTTATTGCTGAAGAAGATAAAAACAAACCTTTACCAGATGAAGATTTAGCAGCAATTCTCAAAGAAAAAGGATTTCCAATTGCAAGAAGAACTATTGCTAAATATAGAGAACAATTAGATATTCCTGTAGCCAGATTGAGAAAAAAAATGTAACTTTTCTAAACTTTCAAAACAGTTTCAATTGACTACAAAATACTTTTTAAAACCATTTTCATATATTTTTCATCCGATATTTATTTCGCTTTACGGAGCAATAGTGTATTTTTTGTTTACGGATAACACTAATAATTTAGCTGAAGTATATTTGTCGTGCATTCAAATCTTTATATTAACACTGCTGTTACCTATAAGTTTTTATTTATTATTAAGAGCTTTAAAAAAAATAAATTCCTTTACCGAAGCCACACTTGAAGAAAGAAGATTGCCTATTTTTATTCAATTGGTGCTATTGTATTTGCTTTTAAAATTCACGGTTTTAGAAACACATTTTCCAGAATTATTTAAGTTTTTTCAAGCAGGATTTATAAGTGCTTTTTTGGTGTTTGTTTCTGTAATCTTTCGATTTAAAGCCAGTTTACATATGATAGGCTGTACTTCTTTAACTGTTTTTGTATTAATTTTTACCAGTTATTTAGAAATAGCCGCGATTAATACTGTAGCACTTTTAATACTGTGTATGGGATTTGTTGCCTCGTCAAGATTATATATGAAAGCTCATACACCAATAGAATTACTAGCAGGAATCGCTATAGGCGGTTTGCCACAAATTTTGGTTTGGTTTTATAATATATAAAAGATAAAACCAACATTAAAATTACTCATTTTAGAGCCTTCTTTAAAGATTGGATTTAAACCATAATAAATATATGGGTTCCAAGTATTAAATCCAACAGAAATATAAGCGCCATATTGCCAACGATTTATTTCATCTGAAATAGATTCTTTAGAACTTTCTGTTGTGGACTCTAATTTTAATTTTGAATTAAATACATAGCTGGTTTTTAATCCAGTATAAATTCGCCAAAAACTATGACTACTTGGGTTGGAATTTCGCCATCTAAGTTCTAAAGGAAAATCAACGCTATGAGTTGTAATTATGGTTCTAATGTTTTCAGATGAGGTGTTTTCTGTAGCCCCAACAATTTCTTCAGAATTTATAAATTGTTTAATATTATTGTACGAATAGCCAATTCCTGGTGCAATTGCCCAATGTCTATTTTTTGAAATAGGTATGTCTCTCAAAATCCCAAAGGTTACTCCAGGTGAAAATGAAAATTGCTTAAATCCATCAGGACGATTTTGAACTAAATTATAACTTAAAGAAGAATAAAATTGATCTTCTCTGTAAAGGGAATCAATTTCAATGGGTTTTATTTCTTGTGAGAAACAAAAAAAGGGAATCCATAAAAAAAATAATATTCTCATTTGTAATAGTTATTGTTTTTTAATTGTCTAAAACCACTACAGTTTTGCAGAGAGGAAGGGATTCGAACCCTCGATATGTTGCCATATACACGCTTTCCAAGCGTGCGCCTTCAGCCACTCGGCCACCTCTCTAATTTTAATCGTTCATTTCACCTCGCAATGAGGTTTCAAAAATAGTCTTAAAAACCGAGTTAGCCACGTTTTGCCCTAACAAATACATTAATTTTGTAATAGCGGCCTCTGTAGTAATATTTTTACCAGAAATTAAACCAATTTCTTTTAAGCGAGTACTGGTTTCATAAGCACCCATTAAAACGGTTCCTCCACTACATTGGGTTACGTTTATAATATGGATGCCACGTTTTATGGCGCTTTCAATTTCATCAATAAACCAATTTTCCATTGGGGCATTTCCTGAGCCATAGGTTTCTAAAACCACCCCTTTTAAATTTGGCGTATGTAAAAGCGTGTGTAAAATGGTTTTATTTATACCAGGAAATAATTTTAAAATAAAAACATTGTCATCAAAGTTAGTATTAACCTTTAACTTTTTTGAAACGTTTTCTTTTAGAAGCACTTCATTATTTACATTCAAATGCACGCCCGATTCTACAAGTTCAGGAAAATTTGGCGATGTAAATGCATTAAAATGTTCGGCACTTATTTTTGTAGTTCGGTTTCCTCTGTATAATTTATATTCAAAATAAAGGGAAACTTCTTGAATAACTGGTTTTCCTTTTTCTTGCAAAGAAGCAATTTGAATGGCGGTAATTAAATTTTCTTTTGCATCTGTACGTAAATCACCAATAGGTAATTGAGAGCCCGTAAAAACAATTGGTTTGTTTAAATTTTCAAACATAAAACTCAAAGCAGAAGCACTATAAGACATCGTATCCGATCCGTGAAGTACCACAAAACCATCAAAATTAGTGTAATTTTTTTCAATAATTTCAGCTGTTTTTTGCCAATCTGAAATTTGCATATTAGACGAATCAATTGGTTTTTCAAATGAAACAGTTTCAATATTGCAATCTAATAATTTAAGTTCTGGAATGCCTTTTATTAGTTTTTTGAAATTAAAAGCTTTTAATGCTCCTGTATCGGCATCTTTAATCATACCAATAGTTCCACCGGTATAAATTAATAAAATAGTTGCCTTTTGATTTGCTTTCAATTTATTGGTATTTTAATTTATTTAGCACCGGATTGGCATACATCGCTAAGAAACTTTCTTTCATTTTTATGTCATCCGCATTAATTCTTAATTCTAATCTACGTTCAAAAAGTTGTTTTTCTTTTTCGGTATAACAATCAGAATAAGTAGTAGTTTGATGTAATATGTCGTAGGCAATATAATTGGTAGGCCAAAGCTTATAGGATTGTAAAATAGAATCGTCAATCACTTGTGCCAATGCAAACATTTGTTTGTTGGAGTTTGTTGTTTCTTCAGAAATCGCATCTAATTCGGCATCTAAAACATCACCAACGTGAATATGAATGCGTTTTTTCTGCCCAATAATGCCGCTTAATAGCGTTATAAAATCTTCGTTTTTTTCTTTAGTATAAATTTCGTCATTGGCTTCAGCCATTAATTGCGGAATTTTTAGCGCATCCGTTGGATCATATTCATAGGAAATGGAAACTGGCACAATTTTTATTTTCTTAAAGAAATCCATATTATTATTCTCGTCGGATGCCATCGCAATCATCTTTAATACTCCAGAATGCGTGGCGTCATTTCCATCTTTTGTTCTTCCTTCTCGCTGAGCTATCCATACGGAACGATTTTCTTTTGACACCAATCGATACATATATTCCGAAAGTAATTTAGAACTTTCTAATAACTCTCTTGGCGAAAGATTTCTTTGTACTAAAAAATTTCTATTTAGTTTAGAAAGCATTAGTAAAAAATCTTTTTTCACTAAATTATCTCCAATGGCAGATGCCGTCATCACTAGACCATGTTCGTGTAAACAAACGTTTAATAACGAGGTGTCTAAAATAATATCTCTATGATTTGAAATGAAAAAATAGGAGGTATTTGGTTCTAATTTTTCAAAGCCAGATGTGGTTAAACCGTCAGAACTTTTTTCTAATATTTTTTTTATGGCGTGGTATGCAAAATTAATTTGAAAATCTCTAATAGAATGTGTGCGAAGCAATTGCTCTTTCCAGACTGATTCTTCAGTATTTGGATACGCAAAGTCCACTAATGCTTTCATCATAGGATGATTAAGTGAAGCACGAATAGCATCGTTTACTTCAGCATCATAATAGGGACGTATTTTATCAAATTTCGACATACTTTATTTTAGAACTACAAAAAAACGAAAAAAATAGGAATTATACGTTAACAAATTTTAAAATCCGAAGATATCTTTACTGTTTTGTGTGGTAATTGCAGCTATGTCTTCTATTGGCAACTGATATATTTCTGATAATTTTTCAGCTATTACTTTAATATAACTACTTTCATTGCGTTTTCCTCTATAAGGCACGGGTGCCAAATACGGCGCGTCAGTTTCTAAAACAATGTGTTTGAGGCCAATTTCATTTAAAAACTGATCAATTTTACCATTTTTAAAAGTGGCTACGCCGCCAATTCCTAATTTCATCCCGCAAGAAATGGCTTGTTGCGCTTGATTGAAATCTCCAGTAAAACAATGGAAAATTCCCCATAATTCTTCTGATTTTTCTTGTTCTAAAATTTCAAAAACTTCGTTAAACGCCTCTCTACAATGAATATTTATAGGTAGTTTATATTGTTTGGCGAGTTGAATTTGTTTTAAAAAAACGTCTTGTTGTTGTTTTAAAAACGATTTGTCCCAAAATAAATCAATACCAATTTCGCCAATTGCTGCAAATTTTCTATTGGTTAATTCGGAAATAACGTGCGCCAATTCGTCTTCGTAATTTTCTTTTACATAACACGGATGTAGTCCCATCATTAAAAACACATTTTCTGGATATTGTGTTTCTAAAGCATACATTTTTTGAGTGTAACTACTATCTATAGAAGGCACAAAAAGTCTTGAAACGCCTGAATCAATTGCGTTCTGAATCATTTTATCTCTGTCTTCAGAAAATTCTTCAGAATATAAATGGGTATGTGTATCTGTTAATATCATTTTATTTTTTAATAAACCATTAAATTACAACCTCTTATGTCGGAATTATCAAATCTTCCTAATACTTCAAAAGTCATATTGTGGTGTTTTTTTCCTAAATCTTGCGTAGCGATAAACGAACAGGAATTAATATTTGCTAAATCAATCACATTGATGCCACCGGTTTTTCCGTTTTCAACATATTGTAACGCGTCTTCCGTATCTCTAATTAGTACATCCATCCATAAGGGACATTCAAAAATACCGTTTCCTAACGAGTAGGCTTGAGATAAAAGTTCGGTCATACCGTATTCCGAATGTATGGTGTTCACTCCAAAACCTTCGCAAAGTGTTTGATGCAATTCTTCTCGTATGATTTCTTTTCGTTTGCCCTTCATACCGCCAGTTTCCATAACGATAGTATTCTTTAAGTTAAATTTTTTATATTCAATTAAATCTAACAAAGCATATGTAACGCCTATTAATAGAATATTCTGACCTTCATTTTCTAGTTCGATAATTTTATTAGCAAGTTGTTCTAAATTATTTAAATAGAAACCACTGTCTTTATGATTGCTTTTTGCGATTAAATCGCTTACCATATAAATTAAAGAAGAACCTTCTCTTTCTAAATAGGATGGAAGTAACGCTAAGACACAATATTCTTGAATATTCCCGTAAAATTGAGCGAAAGCCAGGTTATAGCTGTTTTTGTATATTGAAACATCTGTAACAAAATGTTGACTTGTAATAGCGCCTGTTGTACCGCTACTGGTAAAAACAGCTTCAACTTGGTTTGAATTAGAAACTATTGTTTCCGATTTAAAAAACTGTATGGGTAAAAACGGAATCGTATCTATTTGCTTGACATTACTTGAGTTTTTTCCTAAATGATTACAAAACGCTTGATACACTTTGTTGTTTTCGTATTGATAACGAAAAACTTTTAAAGTAATTTTTTCAAATTCTTTTTTAGAGGAAATAGCAAAAATGTCTTCTTGTGAAATCATAGTACAAAAGTAGAAAAAGAATATTAGTTGCAAGTATCTTTTCTGGTTTTTGGGCATAAAAAAAGCACCAACTTTCGTTGATGCTTTCCTTTATTTGTCATCCTGAACTTGTTTCAGGATCTATAATTATTCAATAATTAATTTTTTAGTAGACGTTTTTCCTTCTTCAGTAATTTTTACAATATACATACCTGGAGTTAAACCAGAAATAGTTACAGCATTATTACTTACTTTAGAATTGATTACTTCTTTTCCTAAAACATTTATTATAGATACATTAATATCACTATTTAAAGCCGTTTCAATAAATAAATTATTTTTCGCTGGATTTGGATACATTTTCAATCCGTCAATTTGTGAGAAAGATTGGTTAGATAGAGTAAAGTTTAGCACAGTATCTACCGTTAACTCGTCTATAGTTATTGCTGTTGGTGTTAGAGTAGCTGAGTCTTGTCTAAATACAAATCCACCTATGCCTGTAATTGCAGCAGTTGGAGTATAAGTAGCTGTCGGCGCTGTAGTTCCTCCGATTGTAGGATTTACACATAAAAATACAGAATTATTAATAAAATCATATCCAAGCACTAAATATTGTGTGGTACCTGTAGCATACAAAGTTGCACCCCAAACAACATCAGTGGTAGCAGCTCCAATTCCATATTGAATTTGCGTTCCGTTTTTTCTAACCCATAATCTTGCATTAGTTAAACTACTTGCGTTGTCAGTAAGAATTGCAAAATAAGCACCCGTTAAATCTGCTGTAATTCCAGAAATATCTGTTACAGAAACTAACATTCTTGCATTAATACTACCAGTTGTAGTATTAGTAAATAAAGTTTTTGATTCAGCTCCGGCGCCACCAAATGAAATTGAATTTCCAGCAGAAGTAATTCCTGTATAATTTAAGTTACCAGTTGAAGCAATAATATTATCACCCGTATTTAAAATACTCCATTTTTGCTCATTATTTAATGAATTTCCAACAGTGTAAGGGAATGAATCAGTAAAAGGCAATGCATTTATTGGCTTACATTCTGGTGCAGTAATTGTTTTAACAATGTTACAACCACCTGAAATAGTTAACGTGTAATTAGTGCCTTCTGTAACGCCAGAAATAATAATATTTCCTGTTGCGGCTGTTGAAGGATTATCACCACTTATAGTACCGGTAGTGGCACTCATTGTATAAGTTGCAGTTCCACCACCTGTAAATGGAATTGTAGTTGTATATGTATCTAAAGCTAAAGTTGTTGCGTTACATACTCTTGTTTCAGCATTTAAAACAAGAGTACAAGGTGCAGCATTAAACCAAGTTGAGTAGATTCTTATACCATCAATAGTTATATTTTGAGCCGGATCATATTGTCTTAAAAAAAATCCTGATGCAGTTGCAGGAACTGTTCCTGACACAGTTACTTCAGGAGTACCTGCTGCTGCTTCAGTAGCTGGTATACCTGTGGCTTTTATCCACATACTAGCGTTACCAGTAGTAGTAACATCATATTTTACAATAATAAGATAAGTTGTGTTTAAATCAAAATCTGTTGGTGTAGTTGCGTATATTGCAGTACCAGTATTTGATAATCCAAAGTTTACTTTTCCAGTAACAGTTGAAGGTTTTACAAATACTCTATTGCTAAAGGTAGTACCTGCAGATAAAAGCCCTGCAAAATAACCTGCATTTCCAGAAGTAACATTTACTAAAAATGTATAATATAGGCTACCTGAAGTAACGCTTGATGCAAAGTTTTTATTTACATCTTCACCTGTAGTGTCTAATCTAGCTGCATTTCCAACAGCTGAAGCTGTAAAGCCAGTTGTTCCTGAATAACCAGTATAATTTAAACCATTAGACGCTCCAACATCAACAGATGCAGTACCTGCACCATTAAAAGCCGTCCAGCCATTAGCAGATAATAATGCGTTATCAGCATAGTTAAAATCTTCTGTAAATACTTGTCCAAAACTAGAAATAGTTAATAAACAAGAAAGTAAAAAGTAAAGTTTTTTCATTTTTTTAGAAATTAAATTGAGTACAAATATAGAAACAAAATTAATTTTAGGCCACATAGGTCACATAAAATTAATGTAAATTTAATAAAGATAAATTATTAGCTAGTTAACAATCAGCTTTCTAGTAGCTGAAGCTTCTCCTTCTTTGATTTTAATGATGTAAACACCTGGGTTTAAATTAGAGATGTTTAATTCTTTAGTGTATAAAGTAGTATCAATTACTTTTTTGCCTAAAACATCAAAAATTTCAACTTTTTTATCCAAATTTAATCTAGAAGTAATGTAAACTTTCCCAGTATTGTTAGGGTTTGGGTACAAACTTAGTCCTTCAATAGTAGGTTCTTGCGATTTAGCTGAACCGCTGTTTCTGCTTTCTTGAGCCAAAGCGCCAATACTAAATGATAAGAAGAATAGGATGATATAAATGTAATTTTTTGCCATAATTTGTATATATGAGGTAAATTTATAAAATAAATATCAATTAGTATACCAAAATAGGAAAAAAATAATTAATTCTGATTAATATTTAATTTTTTGCGTATACAAATCGTAATTTCAAAAATGTAACAATTTGTTGATTTTTTGATGATTTCTTATTTTTTTCAATACTACTTTCTTTTTTCTTAAAAAAACACTAATTTTTTTATCAAATTCTTCGAAGTATTTTTTTTAAGATGTATATTTGCAGCTGAAAATTATCAAAAAAAATATAATTATGAGTCAAAGTGTTACAGCATTTTTAGGCGAAGTAGCTAAAAGAAATGCAAACGAACCAGAATTTATGCAAGCCGTAAGAGAAGTGGCTGAAACCGTAATTCCTTTTATCGAGGCAAATCCAAAATACCAAGGCAAAATGTTATTGGAAAGAATGGTGGAACCAGAAAGAGTAATTATGTTTCGTATAGCTTGGATAGACGACAAAGGAGCTACTCAAGTAAACAAAGGTTTCAGAATTCAAATGAACTCTGCTATCGGACCTTATAAAGGAGGAATTCGTTTTCATCCTTCTGTAAATTTAAGTATTTTAAAATTCTTAGCATTCGAACAAGTTTTCAAAAATTCATTAACTACATTGCCAATGGGTGGTGGAAAAGGTGGTGCCGATTTTGATCCAAAAGGAAAATCAGATGTAGAAATTATGAGATTTTGTCAAGCGTTTATGACAGAATTATCAAAACATATTGGTGCTGATACGGATGTTCCTGCTGGAGATATTGGTGTTGGAGGTCGTGAAGTAGGTTATATGTTTGGTCAATATAAAAGATTAAGAAATGAATTTACTGGTGTATTAACAGGTAAAGGAATTTCTTTTGGAGGTTCACTTATTCGTCCGGAAGCAACAGGTTACGGAGATGTGTATTTCGCAGACAGTATGTTAAAAACAAAAGGTAAAAGTTTTGCTGGACAAACCGTTGTGGTTTCTGGTTCTGGAAACGTAGCACAATATGCGGCTGAAAAAGCAACTCAATTAGGTGGTAAAGTAGTAACTATGTCAGATTCTTCTGGATATATTTATGACGAAGCTGGAATTGACGCTGAAAAATTAGCGTATGTAATGGAAATTAAAAACGTAAATTATGGAAGAATTTCAGATTACGTTAAAAAATATCCATCGGCAAAATTTGTTGAAGGAAAACGTCCTTGGGAAGTAAAATGTGATATTGCATTACCTTGTGCAACTCAAAATGAATTAAACGAGGACGAAGCAAAAACATTAGTTGCAAACGGATGTTTCTGTGTGGCAGAAGGAGCAAACATGCCAACTACTCCAGAAGCGGTTATTGTGTTTCAAAACGCAAAAATATTATTTGCACCAGGTAAAGCATCTAATGCTGGTGGTGTAGCCACTTCAGGTTTAGAAATGTCTCAAAATTCTTTACGTTTAAGTTGGTCTTCAGAAGAAGTAGACGAAAGATTAAAAGGAATTATGAAAAACATCCACGAAGCATGTGTAAAATATGGTTCAGACGGAAATGGTTATGTAGATTACGTTAAAGGTGCTAATATTGCAGGTTTCGTAAAAGTTGCAGATGCTATGTTAGGTCAAGGTGTAGTTTAATAAGTGTTCAGTTTGCAGTAATTAGTAAACAGAAAAGAGTATTTAAAATAAAAAAAGCAGTTTTCATTTTTGAAAACTGCTTTTTTTATACTAATAACTGAACACTAAAAGCGGAACACTGAATACTAAACAATTCCGTTCCATTCATTATAAAACTGCTCTAAAAACGTTTCCATAAAATCATGTCTTTTTTGAGCCAATTTTTTACCTGTTTCCGTATTCATTTTATCTTTTAACAGCAATAATTTTTCGTAAAAATGATTAATTGTAGGCGCAGTTGAATTTTTATATGCTTCTTTTGAAAGCGACAAATTCGGAACGATTTCTGGATTATATATTTCTCTGTTTTTAAAACCACCGTAATTAAATGTTCGTGCAATTCCAATAGCTCCAATTGCATCAAGTCTGTCGGCGTCTTGCACAATTTCCAACTCTTTAGAACTGAAGTTTTTTTCGAAATTACCACCTTTAAATGAAATGTTTTCAATTATAGCCACCACGTGAGAAATGGTTTCTTCCGAAACATTTTCTTTTGTTAAAAAATCACGAGCTGTTTTTGGACCTATAGATTCGTCGCCATCGTGAAATTTACTATCGGCAATATCGTGTAATAAAGCTGCTAATTGAATTACCTCTAAATTGCAGGTTTCTTCTTTTGCAATTAGCAGAGCATTTTTATATACACGTGCTATATGAAACCAATCATGACCACTTTCAGCATTTTCTAGTTGCTTTTTTACGAAGTTTTTTGTGTTTTCTAGTATTGCCATTTTAGTATCGATAAAAAATTCCAAACTCTTTAGGAATTTGGAATTTATGTTTTTAGAATTTAAAAAATTATCTAATTAAAGCAGGCTCAACCCATTTAAAAATTTGACCTTCTTCTGGAATGATTATTCTTTCAGAAATTTTCTTCATTCTTTCTGGTAATTTCATAAGATAATCTCTTGCTTTTTCAGCTTCTGCGGTTAGTCCGTTCATATTTGCAATGTCCCATTTCACGTTTAATTTCTCTAAGATATCAACATAATCAGCGGCAGTATACACGCCAATTCTTTGTGCGGAATCTGAAAACGCTTCAAAAGCACTACCAATTTTCTCGCCCGATTCGCGTAAGAAAAGAGCAGGCATGGTAATTTTTTGCTTCATCATGTATTGAAACGCCAGCATCATTTCGCTAGGATCTACTTTAAATATTTGATTTACAAATTCGCTATAGGCTAAATGATGGCGCATTTCATCACCAGCAATTAAATTACACATTTTGAATAATTTTTTTTCGCCGTATTTTTTAGCAATTAGTGCTACTCTGTTATGAGAAACAAAAGTGGCTAATTCTTGAAAACTGGTGTAAACAAAGTTTTTGTATGGATCTCTTCCGGTTCCAATATCAAAACCATCATTAATTAAATGTTGTGTAGTTTGTTCTATTTCACGCATATTTACTCTTCCAGAAAGATATAAATATTTGTTTAAAGCATCCCCATGACGGTTTTCTTCACCTGTCCAATGGCGTACCCATTTGCTCCATCCATTTCTTTCCACGTTATCCACGCCTTCTACATCCATTAACCAAGATTCGTAGGTTGGTAAAGCTTCTTCTGTAATAGTATCTCCAACTAAAGTAACCCAAAAATCATAAGGTAAATCTTTTGAAATTTCTCTTAATTCTTTTACTTCTTCTAAGAAGTTTTCATTGTTAGAATCTGGTAACAAATCTGTTGGTTGCCAAATTTTTTCTACTGGAATTAAAAATTCTTCCATAAAAGAATCAATTTTCTTTTCCAATAATTGCATGACCTCAAGTCGAATGTTTTGTATTGACATGGTTTTTAATTTATATGTTTTTTTATAATTTCTTCTGTTTTTTCAAAAATTTCATCAAATGAATAGTCAGAAATTTTTAATGGTTCATGAATTTGAAATGTTATTTTTGTTCCTAATCCTAAAGGAAATTGTCCAAACCTATTCATTTTCCAAGAATTATTTATACTAATTGGAACAAAATAGGCGTCTGGAGCAAATTTGAATAACATTTTCAATCCGTTTGTTGCAAATTCTTTTGGAACTCCTGTTTTACTTCTTGTTCCTTCTGGAAAAATAACCATCGAACGATTTGTACTATTAATGTATTCTCCTGCTTTTTTTATTTCTGCTAAAGCTTGTTTTCCGTCTTTTCTATCTATTAATGCAGAACCCCCAATTCTTAGATTTAAAGAAACACTTGGAATGCCTTTGCCAAGCTCTTTTTTACTGATAAATTTTGGATGCACATTTCTTAAAAACCAAATAATTGGAATAATATCGTGCATACTTTGATGGTTACAAACTAAAATTAAAGGTTTGTTTTTTGGTAAATTTTCTCGCCCAGCTAAAGAATACGTGGTGCCTAAAATATGTGCAGTTCTTAATAAAAAAAAGTTTAGAACCGCTACAGACATTCTATGTGCATTATACCCAAAAACGTAGTAACAAACCAATTGAATAGGGTGAAAAATGAGCAACCAAAATAAAAAAACTATTGCATATAGTACCGATAATGGATACGAAATAATTTTTTGCATACCTTTTTTTTGTTATAACGTTTTCAAAGGTACGAGTTAAAAATAAAAAAACCACCAATTAGGTGGTTTTTATAGTATGCTTGCATAGTAATTAGCAAAATTCGTTGTAGGCGTCTTTTAAGTTTTCTGCAATAAGTTCTGCAGGACGGCCTTCAATATGATGGCGTTCTAACATATGAACTAATTCGCCGTCTTTAAATAACGCCATACAAGGTGAAGAAGGTGGAAAAGGGAACATATGTTCTCTTGCTTTGTCCACTGCTTCTTTGTCAACTCCTGCAAAAACAGTTACTAAATTACTTGGTTTTTTTGCGTTTTCTAAACTCATTTTTGCTCCTGGACGAGCATTTCTTGCTGCACAACCACAAACTGAATTTACAACTACTAAAGTTGTTCCTGTTTGACTGATAGCTTGTTCAACGGTTTCAGCTGAATATAAATCTTGAAAACCTGCATCAGATAATTCTGCACGCATCGGTTTTACCATTTCTTCTGGATACATATTTTGTTTTTTTAATTATCGTTTATAATGTACAAATTTACAAAGTTTTTACTTCTACACATATAAACTTTTCATAAAGATTTGTTATCGTGCTATAAATTTGATCATATCTTTAAAATTGTATGCTATATTTGTAATAATTAATTTAGTTATGAAATATTATATTTTATTTTTTTTAAGTCTTGCTACATATAGTTTTGCACAAGAACTCAAAGATGCAGAAATTGAATTGATACATATTAAAAGCAAACCTAAAATTGTAACTATCTTAAAAAGAGTAAATAAGCAATTATTAAAAAAAACCGATACTACAAGTTTTGTTTTCAATTTGCGTCAAATAAATTTAAAAAATTCGGATACAATTATTAACAGAAATGAAGAGCAAATTATAAAAATTTCAAATTTCAATAATACGTTTTCAAAAAAAAATGTCATTGAAAATAAAAACAATTGGTTTTCAAATTTTAAAGAAATTTTTAAAGCATATACTTCAGATGAATCACCAATTGGATGGCTTTCGGGTTTTCCGATTCGTAAAAATTTAACCACTGCCGAATTGGACTTTTTTATTCATCCAAATGGATATGAATTTACCAGAGAATGGTTAGATAATGATGAGTTATTGGTAACTTTTGAATCAAAAGGGTTTTATAAAGGGAATTTTATTGTGGATAAAAATTACAATTTATTGCAATTAAATTATGAAACTCAAGAACCTTATCCGTTCTTTTATTCCAGTGAAGAAAATATTGGTAAAAATCATAAATTCACTTCAAACTGGATATACCAAAGGGAAAAAGTCGCTATGAATTTTGAAATTGTGAAAAATAAAATGGTTTTGAAATCGTTAAGTATCGAAGAAAAATTACGAGATTTTACATTTAAACGATTTGATGAAAAAGGCGTTATTTTTACAGATGTAAATCAGTTTTATACCAATATAAAATTGGTAAATAAGAAATTACAAGAATAAAAAAGTTTGATTCTGAAACTAGTTCAGAATGTCTGGATGAAACTAAAAAATTCGGTTCAATAATGCTTTAATAAATAAGCTTTTTGGACATATCCAAATGACTTGCAAGTCTTCCCATATAGAAGTTTCTTCATCTAAGAATTTGAAAATTAAAGGTGCTTTTCCAGTTTTAAACATACTCGAAAAAATGGCGCTTCCATATTGATTGGTTTGATACAAAATGTCAATTAATAATAAATCGTAAAACCAAAATTTATTGATTTTATGAAATTTAGTAAAATCATTTTCTGTTCGTAAAAACCTAACTAATTCTCTTGATTTTTTTACCGAATTTTTAAATGTATAACCCGTACTAGCTTTGCTCCATCCCCCTGCCGATCCAATATTTATTATGTTTTTACTGTTATTTTTCCAAAACGGAAAACACGTCATTGGAATGTTACCTTGTTCTTTTTCTACGATTTCATATTCGGCAATACCTAATTTTTTAATGTAGATTTCAATTTCAGCTTCGTATGCTTCTTTTGAAAGTAAATCTTTAGAAAACAACGTATATTCTAATAATGCTTCAGTTGATGAAGTCGGTAAAATATACATAAAGCGCGTATTTCCTTTTTGTGCTACTGAAAAATCCATAAAAGTAGGGCAATCTTCAGTAAAAACAGCTTCCTTACTTTTAATAAACCAACCAATAAAATGTTGTTGTACTAAAGGAAACTTAGTTTGTGATTTTACAAATTCCGGATTGTAGATGCTATTGAAAATTTGATTGCAGGTAAACGATTTCGTTTTAGTTTGAACCACACAATGATGGCCAAATTCTGAAAAATCAAGTACCTCATCTTGAAAAATTTCGATGTTTTTATGTTGTAAAATCGTATCAAACATCAATTTATAAAAATCCGAACTTTTTATCATTTTATATGAGTACGGAAACAAATTTAATTGATTGCTGAAGTTTTCGTTGTTAAACCAAGCGCGTTGCCAATTTTTAGTACTAATTTCATCAAATAAATTTTCAGTATCCCAAAAACACCACGTTCTGTCGTTTTTGTTTTTCGCATCGGAATCTATCAAAAGTATTTTTTTATCAGAAAACTGCCCAGATTTCACCATTTCAAAAAGGGTCAATAAAGCCGATAAGCCGTTTCCGGTAAATATGTAATGATAGTGTTTCATTTGTTACATTCTGAAAGAAAAACCAAAAGCTGCGTAATAGCTTGGCGCATTTTTAGTAACTCCGAATCCTGATGACAAATCTAGCATAAAATTATCATTAATCAAATAAGTTATTCCTCCATCAATTGAATGATTTGCAGTTGCATTTTCAGGTAAAAAGCCAAAAACTTCAATATAACTTCCTATTCTTTCCGAAATAGAATAACCTGTTGCAATGGTATAAATAAATGTAGCTTCGGGCGAGTTTCCGTCCCATTCGCTTCCTAGATTATAACTAAAAGACATTTTTTCTGAAAGGGTGTGTTGCATTACAAAACGAAATTCGGCCGCTGTAAATTCATTTTTATATTTTGATGACGCTACATTTGGTAGTCCAACGTGTCCTATAAATGAAGTTTTAGGAAAAATCCCTTTTTCTTCAGCAATTTTAATTTTACATCCAACAAGCACCGGGTTTAATCCTGAAATTTCTGAGTCCAAATTGTTGTCGATTAAAAATTCAGTGATTAATCGCAATTCAAAATTATCGTTGACTCCATATTTCCACAAAGAAGAAGGCAAAGTCAAGGTTTTACTATTAGCGTTATTTTTTTGAAAACTGAATCCGTTTTCCACTTGAAACATTTTCTTTGGAACTAAATAGGGCGTTTCTGTTTGGTCGGGTCTATCCGTTTGTATGGGTTCAACTTCTTGACTAAACGCTAAAAAAGGAATCCAAATTAGTAATAGTATGATTTTTTTCATATATATTTTTTAGGCAAATCTAAAAATATTTTTTTAAATCCGTAAATTTATTTTACATTTGCTTTTCAAATATACAAAATGACCACTTCTGAAGAAAATTATTTGAAAGTTATTTATCATTTATCAAACCTTTCACCAAAAGGCGTGAATACTAATGCTATTGCTGCAATGTTAGATACAAAAGCTTCCTCTGTAACAGATATGCTTAAAAAATTATCTGAAAAAGATTGGATACATTATCAAAAATACCAAGGCGTTTCATTAACAGATAAAGGAAAATTTAATGCCAAAATAATTGTAAGAAAACACCGTTTATGGGAAGTTTTTTTAGTAGAAAAGCTCGGTTTCGCTTGGGATGAGGTACACGAAGTTGCGGAAGAATTAGAACACATTCAGTCTGAAAAATTAATCAATCAATTGGATCAGTTTTTAAATTTTCCAAGTTTTGATCCGCACGGCGATCCTATTCCGAATGCAAAAGGAGAAATAATAAAAATAGAAAAGCAATTGGTTTCTGAAATCGAAGTTGGTAAAACCATGACCTGTGTGGGCGTAAAAGATACTTCTGTTGATTTTTTACAATATTTGAACAAACAGAACATTTCGTTGGGTACAAAAATGAAAGTGTTAGAAAAAGAACCATTTGATGGAACCCTTAAAATTGAAGTGAATTCAAATGTTTTAGTTATTTCAGATAAAATTGCGAATAATTTATATGTAAAATAAAAACAACACAGATTTTAGGAATATTTAAAATTTTAATGATTTCTAAAATCAGTGTTTTAAAAAGTAAAATTAAATGTACAACGATTTAATAAAACATTTAGAAGGAATTGATCCAATATTAGCCGCTTTTTATGCTACGATGTTTACGTGGTTGGTTACTGCTGCCGGAGCTTCATTAGTATTCTTTTTTAAAACTATGAATCGTGCTGTTTTAGACGGAATGTTAGGTTTTACAGGAGGTGTTATGGTAGCGGCAAGTTATTGGAGTTTGCTGGCGCCAGCCATAGAAATGAGTGAAGGTGAAGGTTTTACTAAAGTTATTCCTGCTGCAAGCGGTTTTTTAATGGGGGCTTTGTTTTTATTTGCATTAGATAAAACCTTACCCCATTTGCATATTAATTTTAAAGAAACAGAAGGGATAAAATCGCCTTGGCAACGGACAACTTTATTGGTTTTAGCTATCACTTTACATAATATTCCAGAAGGTTTGGCGGTTGGAGTTTTGTTTGGCGGCGTTGCAGCTGGCATTCCAGAAGCATCTATTGCAGGGGCTGTTACGTTAGCTATAGGTATTGGAATTCAAAATTTTCCGGAAGGAATTGCCGTTTCTATGCCCTTACGAAGAATGGGAATGAGTCGTAGAAAAAGTTTTATGTACGGGCAATCGTCTGCAATTGTAGAACCTATTGCCGGAGTTTTAGGCGCCGTTGCTGTTACTTTTTTCACTCCCATTTTACCTTATGCATTGGCATTTGCAGCTGGGGCTATGATTTTCGTAGTCGTAGAAGAAGTGATACCAGAAACCCAACAAGATAAAAATACCGATATTGCCACCTTAGGATTTATTGCAGGATTTATTGTAATGATGAGTTTAGATGTAGCTTTGGGGTAATATTTACTACAATTTTTAATTTCAATATTAGCTATATTTTAATCAAAAATCAACTAAAATAGTTATAGTTTAATACCTAATGAAATATAGAAAGTTCGTCCTTCACCAGGAAGAATACCAGGCCCTGGATAACCGCCAGCTCTTCTAGTTGCATAATTTTTATCTAAAAGATTGTTCACTCCCGCTCTTACATTGTAATGTTTTAGAAATTTATATTCTGACGAAAAATCCATTACTCGATATTGTTCTAATAGGCCCGTTACTCCGTTTGAAGATGGCGCAACTGTGTTGTTAGCATCCGTAAAAATTTTACCTGACATTCTGTATTGTAATGTGGTAGAAAAGCTAGTATTTCCCCAAGAAAGACCAAAATTATGAATGTATCTAGGAGCATTTTCAACTCTATTCCCTGAAAGATTAGTTTCTGTTATTGTTACATTTGGTGCTGAACCTGTAGCACTAAAAATACTAAAATCAGTATAGCGGCTATCAATAAAACTAATAGATGCAAAAAGATCTAGGTTACCATATGGTTTTTCTATTTGGAAGAAACGAGTTATATTTATATTTAAAAAGCCTTCAATTCCTTTGTTTATGGTTTCTCCTAAATTTGTTCTGAATATGAAAGTTCCTTTAGTGGGATCATCATTAATAAATTGTCTAACACCACCAATTCTATTATTGTAACTTAAATAAAACAAACTAAAATCAAAATTTAAATAGTTTTTATATGTTCCTCTAAAACCTAAATCAGCATTAAAACCGCTTGCATCTTTCAAATTAGGGTCAATTACATCTGTAACGGCTGGTGGGGTAATGTCTGAAAATAAGACGGGTCTAAATGCTTGAGTAATATTGGCATAAATATTAGTACTAATAAATTTATATTCTAACCCTAATCCAAATAATGGTTGGTTTCTTGATGTAGATTTAACAGGCATTATAATGTCATTACCACTGCTAATACCAAATCTTCCTTCTCCTGTATTTTTAATATATTCATAACGAACTCCTGGAGTAACACTAAATTTTTCAGATACTTTAAATTGATTTTCAGCAAAAACAGCCACATTTTCTGTAGTAAAATCTAAATCTCTTCCAAATCTTCCGTCAATTGACAAATCAAAATCAGCACCAGTTGTTCCTTTGCCATCTTGAACACGACGTGTACTGGCTTTGTTTAGTCGCGCTCCAAAAGCAAGATTATTAGCAATTTTACCTAGTTTGTATTTTAAGATATTACGATTTTCAACACCAAAATTTTTATAATAATCACGGTCAACTCGTCTATTTGCAAAATCATTAGTCACAGAGTTTATTACATCTTCAATATTTGGAGTAGCAGTAAATCCTACGCTATTACGCTCACCTATAAGTCCAAAAAGTTTGGTATTAGATGAAAAACGATTATTGACTTTAGTGTCAAAATTAATAGCAAATACATTCCAAGGCGTACCAAACCAGTTTCTTTCTCTTAAAGATTGTTGGGGGTTATTTTTAAATTGATTATCAGTTAATCCTCCGGCTTGCTGCATTTTGTAATCCATATTCGTATATTCTGCAGTAAGCTTGGTTTTTTCTGTAAAATGGTAAGCTATGAAAGCGTGTGTATTTCTAACGGAATACTTACTGTTGTCTCTCCAGCCATCACCACTTCGGGAATGATTGTAGATGTAATAAGAAAATTTATTGTATTTTCCACCAATGGCATTAAAGCTACTCATTAAACCGTAACTACCTACTGTATTTTGTGATTCAAATGAAAATGGTTTTTTAGTTTCTCTTTTTAAAACGTAGTTTAACATCCCACCAAATTGAGGGCCAAACTGAAGGGCAGATCCACCACGAACTAATTCTATTGTTTCCACAGCCTCTAATGGTGGATTATAATACGCTTCTGGATACCCAAATACATCGGATGAAATGTCGTATCCATTCTGTCGGGTATTCAATTCCCAACTTCTATTTGGACTTAGACCGCGTACGCCCACGTTAATTTGTATTCCGGACCCTTCATTTTCCCAAATGGTAACTCCTGGAACTCTTGAAAAAATTTCTCTGGCATTGTTAGTGGTAAAATTTCCATTAATATTAGAAAGTCTTAAAACTTCATTTTTCTTACCTGAAAAAAGAATATTTTCTTTTATTTCTGGCATTCTTTCTGGACTTTGTTGTTTTGTTTTAATGACAACAGGTTCTATTTTATAGATGGTATCGGCGCTTTTAATTTTTTGATTTTGACTTATTGAAACACCACTAATTAATGTGGTGATAATTACAAATACTTTTCTCATTTTTATTTAGATTAATTCTAGACAACAAAATTAATTACTTAATTTTATTTAGACAAATTATAAATAAAAACTTTTTAAGGATTTTTAAATTTTAAATATTTATAAATATTTAGGGTAAATTTTAGCATAAAATTAAATTTAATTGTTAATATTTGTCAAATTAAATTTAATTAAGAACATTTTTTTAAATATTAAAAATGTAAAAATTCATTTTTTTTTTGAATTAGAACTATTAATGACAACTGCAGTCATCTCCGCAACCTTTTTTATTTGCTTTTTTCTTCCAAAAGAATTTTTTTAATAAAAAACCAACGGCTAAAGTCAAACAGATGTATGTTAAAATTTCTTGCAAATTCATAAATTCCAATTTTTTAAATTTTTAAGTTAACAACACGGATTATTAAAATTAAATAAATTTCTACAATCTGTGTTTATAAAAAAGTTCTAATATTAACTTGTTCATAACAAATTAAAAGCAAACTTTGTGTTTATGTGTTTAAAAACCTATTTTAGTGTTTGATATGCTATTAGTGCAACCAAATAAGCAAATCCGCTCATAAAAACCAGTTGAATAATCGGCCATTTCCACGAGTTGGTTTCTTTTTTCACAATAGCAAGTGTACTTACGCATTGCATCGCAAAAGCATAAAATAACAGTAATGAAATTCCAGTGGCAAAATTAAATATCTTATTTCCTTTAGCATCAATGTCTTCCGCCATTTTCATTTTTATAGTAGCTTCTTCTTCGCTCTGATTTCCTACACTATAAATGGTGGCAAGTGTTCCAACAAATACTTCTCTGGCTGCAAAAGAACTTACAACAGCAATTCCAATTTTCCAATCGTAACCTAATGGTTTTATGGCAGGCTCAATGGTTTTTCCCATAATCCCAATGTAGGAATTTTCTAATTTATAAGCTGAAACATTATTTTCAATCACAGAAGGATTTATTTTTTGTTCATTAGAATATACCTGTTTTTCAACGATTTCTTGCGCGTTATTAAAATTTTCTCCAGGTCCGTGTGAGCCTAAAAACCATAAAATTACTGATAAAGCTAAAATTATTTTTCCAGCTCCCGTTACAAATGCTTTTGTTTTTTCAAGAACATTTAGGGCTACATTTTTTAAAAGAGGAACTTTATAACTCGGCATTTCTACAATGAAATACGATTTGCATTTTAATTTTAGTGCCTTATTTAGTAAATATGCCGAGCCAATTGCTACCACAAAAGCCAATAAATACAATGCCATTAAAGTTAAACCTTGTAAACTGAAACCTAAAAATCGTTTTTCTGGAATAATTAATGAAATTAATATGGCGTAAACTGGTAAGCGTGCAGAACAAGTAATAAAAGGTGTGATTAAAATTGTAATTAAACGTTCTTTCCAATTTTCAATATTTCGAGCACTCATTATGGCAGGAATAGCACAAGCCGTTCCAGAAATTAAAGGCACAATACTTTTTCCGGACAAGCCGAATTTTCGCATAATTTTATCCATTAAAAATACGACACGACTCATATAACCGCTTTCTTCTAAAACAGAAATAAACAGGAACAAAAAGGCAATTTGTGGAATAAAAATAATAATCCCTCCAATTCCAGGAATGATTCCGTCAGAAAGTAAATCTGTAAATTTTCCTTTCGGAAGATTCTCTTTAGTTAATGCACTAAATTTTGAAAAAGTAGTATCTATAAAATCCATTGGAATGCTACTCCAATCGAAAATAGATTGAAAAATAAGTAATAATATGCCAAAGAAAATTAAATATCCAAAGACTTTGTGAGTTAAAATATTGTCTAATTTACTTTGAAAATCGGTCGCTTTTGATTTGTCGATTTTTTGGGTAATCTTCAACGTATCATTAATAAATTGATACCTTTTTATGGTTTCTTTTTGTTGTAGTTTTTTTAAATCAGAGTGCGATCGGGTAAAGTTGTTTTCTATTGCGTTTCGTTCTAAATTTAGGAAGTTTACATCTTGCGTAATTACCAGCCATAATTTATAAAGTAACTGATTTGGAAATGCTTTTTTAAGACGATTAAAATATTCTATATCAATAGAACTCGAATTTAAACAAGCTTCTGTAGAAAGATTTTTGTAATTTAAAATTAATTCTTTTATATACTCAATTCCAATATTTTTTCTGGAACTTATTAAGGCAATTTTGGTTTTTAATTCTGTTTCAAGCAACGGAATGTTTAGTTCAATTCCTTTTTGTTTCATTCGGTCACTCATATTAATTATAAGTAACGTTGGAATTTCCAAATCCTTTATTTGTGTAAAAAGCAATAAATTTCTCTTCAAGTTTTCCACTTCAGTAACCACAACAGCCACATCTGGAAAATCTTCATCATTTTTATTTAATAGCAGTTCAATTACTACATTTTCATCAATAGAATTGGCATTTAAACTATACGTTCCTGGTAAATCAATAATTTTAGCTTTCGTAATTTGATTGAGTTTACAAATGCCTGTTTTTTTATCCACAGTAATTCCAGGATAATTTCCCACTTGCTGATTTAATCCTGTTAACTGATTAAAAACAGAAGTTTTACCCACATTTGGATTCCCTATTAACGCAACTTTTATGGTATTAGAATACATTTATTGAATAGATTCTTGTAAAATATAGATTTCTTGAGCTATTTTTTTTCTAATCGCCACTTTAGCATCGTTTATATTAAAAAATAAAGGATCTCCCATTGGCGCCACCTGAATTAATTGGATAGTATTACCAGGCAAACAACCCATTTCAATAAGTTTTAATGGAATTTCATCAATATTAATATCCGAAATTTGAGCCATTTGTCCCTTTTTTAATACACTAGCATTACTATTTTTCACAAACTTATTTAGATTGAATTAAAATACAAAGATAACATATTCCGAAAACAAAAACCTAACAATTATCATGTTTTACCATTGAACAAATATTTGTACCTTAGTAACCGTATTTAAAATCAACAAATGAGCAGAACCTTAGTCATTGGAGACATACACGGCGGATTAAAAGCAGTAATTCAAGTGCTACAAAAAGCAGCAATAAAAGCAGATGATACGTTAATTTTTTTAGGAGATTATGTAGATGGTTGGAGCGAATCGCCAGGCGTTTTAGATTTTTTAATTGCCTTATCGGAACAACAAAAATGTATTTTTATAAAAGGAAATCATGATGAATTGCTTTTGGATTGGTTAGAAAATCGACATGAAAACTTAAAAGAAGAACTATGGTTTAAACATGGAGGCAAAGCTACTGTTGATGCGTATTTAATTGTTTCAAATGAAACGAAACAAAAACACATTGCCTTTTTAAAATCATTACGAAATTATTATTTAGATGCTGAAAACAGGTTGTTCATTCACGCGGGTTTTACAAATATGAATGGCGTTTCACAGGAGTTTTTCCCCAAATTATTATATTGGGATAGAACGCTTTGGGAAGTGGCTTTGTGTTTAGATGAAAATATGGATAAAGATTCGCCTTTATATCCAAAAAGATTAAAAATTTATTCTGAAATATTTATCGGACACACGCCTGTTTCTAAAACTGAAATTGTGCCGCCGCTTTGTAAAAATTCTGTTTGGAATTTAGATACTGGAGCCGCTTTTTATGGGGTATTAACTATAATGGATTGTACTTCTAAAGTGTTTTGGCAAAGTGATGAATTGCGTAAGTTTTATCCAAACGAAATAGGAAGAAATTAATACTTATATTTGCCCATAATTAGGAATAAATAACAGCCATAAAAACAGAAATAATGAGTGTAATTGAAAGAAAATTAAAAGACAGAAGCGAGTCAAAATGTGAAATTAGTGGTGCCGAATTGGATTTAGTGGTGTACACTTTACCACCTTATACAGAAGAAAGTTTAGCTCATTCGGTTTTATTGACCAAGCAATTAAAAGATCAAGTGGAAAACCCAGATATTATGAATCCAAATGATTGGAGAGGCTTATCTGATAGTATGTGGAACGAAAATTTACCTGTTCAAATTTTATCTTGGAGAATGTTAGCACGTTTAAAAAACATCGATACTTTAGAAATGATGTATTTAGACGAAGAAGCATTAGAATGGGCAAAAGCTACAGGCGAAGGCGAAGAAGAAGACGAAAATAAAATTGTTCATAAAGACAGCAACGGTGCCATTTTAAAAGATGGCGATTCAGTGGTGTTAATTAAAGATTTAGATGTTAAAGGCGCTACGTTTACTGCAAAACGAGGCGCAGCAGTACATAATATAAAAGTAGTTTGGGATGATGCTAACTTGATTGAAGGTAGAGTAGAAAACCAACATATTTATATTTTAACACAATACGTGAAGAAAACGAAGTAATTAGTTAATGTATCGTATTAATCCTGACAGGCTTCAAAAACCTGTCAGAATTTTAGAGATATAAAACCCTGCATACACCTTAATTTGCAGGGTTTTTATTTTTAAATATTTTTTTTTGTATTTTTATAAAAAATATTAAACCATTTTTAGATTTAATAGTCTAATAATTAATGTGTTAAGTTTAGGGTATGGAAAAAAAATATTCGAGAAGAAATCTTTTTAAAAAAGTATTCCTTCGAAGAGAAGAAAGTCAAGATCCTCTTTTTGAAAAATATAAAAGAAAAAACTATGGCTTAAGAAGGTACCAATCTATTGACGCAAATGCTGAAACCAATAGAATAGGTAACATCACAAGCGGTTTAACTCCATATGCTGGTGCTTGGAATACGGCTTCGGTTTTACATTTATTACGAAGAACACAATTTGGCTTTAAATTTTCAGACGTTGGCCCTTTTTTACAAGCGGGTTTTAATTCGAGTGTTAATTCACTATTAACAGTCCCAAATACACAACCAAATCCACCAGTTAATTACTATCAGAATATTTTTGCTGATGAGGGAAATATTCCATACGGGAGTAACTGGACACAACACGCCTTTAATTCAACAAGTATTGGAAACACTACAAATATTTACAGGATAAATAGCGTTGCTTCTTGGAATTTGGGTTTGGCATTAAACCAACAACTCAATATAAGAGAGAAAATGACTTGGTTTTGGTATCATTTTATTCCTGTTGATTTTAATACGGTTAGACTTTCTCAAAATACCTACTGTAATACAAATTCAGCAAGAATATCTCACGAATATGTTCAAAATTTTAGGAATAATGGTTTAGGCAATTTTAAAACTTTAATACGAAATGTTGCAACACAACCTGCGATGATGTATTATCTAAATAATCAAGCCAATACCAGTAATGCGCCTGACGAAAATTTTGCTCGAGAAATAATGGAGCTTTTTACGCTTGGAAAAGATCCTTTGAGTCAGTTTACAGAAGCTGATGTGGTGGCAGCAGCAAAGATTCTTACCGGTTGGCGCGTTCAAAATTTAAATGCACATCCAACTACAACAAGCTTTGTTTCAACGCAACACAATACAAGTACAAAACAATTTTCAGCTTTTTTTAATAATACTACTATTGCAAGTAATGGTAGTGCAGAATTAGATGCATTTATTGATATGATTTTTTCAAAATCGCAAGTCGTATCCGAATATATTTGCAGACGATTGTACCGTTATTTTGTTTATTATGATATTGATGCCAATATAGAAGCGAATGTTATTGTGCCTTTAGCGCAACATTTTGTTGCTAATAATTGGGAAATTGCACCAGTTTTAGATAAATTATTTAAAAGTCAGCATTTTTATGATATGGCAAATTATGGGGTGTATATTAAATCACCTTTCGATTTAGTTATTGGTTCGCTTCGTACTTTTAATCTCAATTATAATGTAACTGACCAAACAAATTATTATGCGCAATATTCTGTTTGGAGTGCCATAAGTAGTCGTTATTTACTAACTATGGATCAAACAATGGGAGCCATTCCAAATGTTGCAGGATGGCCAGCCTATTATCAAAATCCAAATTTTCACGAGTATTGGATTAATTCAAATACGGTACAAAAAAGAGCTGCATTTATTGATGCTATTTTTAATGGTTTTAATTTAACATATAATGGGTTAACAACCCGAATTGAAGTAAATGTGATTGCGTGGGTTTCTCAGTTTGCACCCTCAGTAATTTCTGATCCAGACTTATTAGTAAACGAATGTGTAAAATATTTACTTCCTATTGATTTAAGTAGTTCCGTAAAAAACAATTTAAAAGTACAGAATCTATTATCAAATCAAGTAGAAAATTATTACTGGTCTGGTGCATGGAGCAATTATGTTAACAATCCAACAAATGCCGGTTTTACCAGTATCGTAAAAACAAGATTAAAAAGTTTGTTACTTGCTATTACGCAACTTTCAGAATATCAACTAATGTAATTGTTATGAAAAGAAGAAATTTTATAAAAACTACTGCTTTAGCAACAACGCCACTTTTATTTAATGGTATTCCTGTTATGGCATCTTCGGAAGTTGATAGTGTAACATTAGAAAAAATGGCGCTTTCTGCCATAAACTGTGGTAAAATATTAGTTATTATTCAACAAAATGGTGGTAATGATGGGCTAAATACGGTTTTTCCATTGGACAAATGGAGCAATTTAGTTAATGCGCGTGCTAATATATTAATGCCAGAAAGTAGCGTGTTAACTTTAAATAATAACGCTACTACTGGATTACATCCTGCTATGACAGAAATGAAAAATCTGTACAATAATGGAAAAATGATGATTGTGCAGGGGGTATCTTATCCCAATCCAAATTATAGTCATTTCAGAGCAACTGATATTTGGTTTACGGCATCGGGAAGTAATCAAAATTTAAATAGCGGTTGGCTTGGTAGAGCATTAGATATTAAATATCCAAATTACCCAATGGATTATCCTTCGCCTGAAATGCCGCATCCTTTAGCCATACAAATTGGGTCAACGTTGCCTTTTTCATTGCAAGGACCAAATATGAATATGGGTTACAGTGCTCCAGATCCAAATGCGTTACTTAATGTGATTAACGGTATTACAGACCCTTCGCCAAATTCAGATTATGGACACGAACTTACTTTTCTTCGATTAATGAAAGACCAAAGTAATGTGTATAGAAATGTGATTCAAACCGCTTATAATTTTGCATTAAACTCGGGAGTTACTTATCCAACAAGTAACAAATTGGCCGACCAGTTAAAAATTGTAGCCAAACTTATTAATGGAGGATTACAAACTCCAGTTTACATTGTAAATCATCCTAATACGCACGACACACACGAAAATCAGGTAGATAGTACTGATAAAACGCAAGGTTCTCAAGCTATAAATTTGACCTTATTGTCTCAAGCTATTGGTGCGTTTCAACAAGAAATTACCTATATGGGTAAAGATAATGATGTTACCGGAATGACGTTTAGTGAGTTTGGTAGAAGAATTAAAAGTAACGCAAGTAAAGGAACAGACCACGGTTCGGCAGCACCAGTTATTTTCTTTGGTGGCGCACTAAACACCAGCCCTAATGAAGTGGCAAATACGACGCACCCAATTCCTGGAATGATAGGAACTTCTCCTGTTTTACCAACAAATGCTGCGGTAAATGATCAAATTCCAATGCAGTTTGATTACAGACAAATTTATACCACTGTGATGCAAGATTGGTTGTGTATGTCTGAGACTGAAGCCGCAGAAGTTTTGGGAGGTAATTATGTAAAATTACCCATATTTGATGCTACTTTAAGTGATAGTATCAATTTTGAAGATGAAAATAACCAAGGTGTACTATTGTATCCAAACCCATCCAAAGACGGAATTTTAAAGGTTTTGTTTTCAGATACCGTAAATACTAACGTGCAATTTACTGTGTTTTCAGTTAATGGAAGTTTAATTTACAATACTGTAGAATTTATCTTAGAAAATAATAGCACCTTATATTATCAAAATTTATCTTCTGGAATGTACCTATTATCTATTGAATGGAACAGAAAAAAAGTATATAAGAAATTTATTATTGAGTAATTCCTTACCTATAAAACCAAAAAACCCCTGCAAAAATATTGCAGGGGTTTTTCTTTATCTTAAAAAGCGACTAATCACTAATTACTTTTCACTAATCACTTCAATTCTACAAATCAAACTTAATACCTTGCGCTAATGGCAATTGATCCGAATAGTTTACGGTATTGGTTTGTCGTCTCATATACACTTTCCAAGCATCTGAACCCGATTCTCTTCCGCCGCCTGTTTCTTTTTCACCACCAAAAGCACCACCAATTTCTGCACCAGAAGTTCCGATGTTTACATTTGCAATTCCACAGTCGGAACCCGCAAAAGATAAAAATTTCTCAGCTTCTTTTATGCTATTTGTCATAATGGCTGAAGATAAACCTTGTGCCACACCATTTTGTTTTTCGATTGCATTTTCCACTTCGCCTTCGTATTTCATTAGATATAAAATAGGGGCAAACGTTTCGTGTTGTACAATTTCAAAATGATTTTCAGCTTCAATGATGGCTGGTTTTACATAGCATCCAGATTCGTATCCTTCACCTGATAAAACACCACCTTCAACTAATACTTTTCCACCTTCTGCTTTTGCTTTTTCAATTGCTGCTAAATACGTGTTCACCGCATCTGTATCAATAAGCGGTCCTATATGATTTTTTTGATCTAACGGATTCCCAATGGTTAATTGTCCGTAAGCACCCACAATGGCATCTCTTACTTTATCGTATACACTTTCGTGAATGATTAATCGTCTTGTAGAAGTACATCTTTGTCCAGCTGTTCCAACCGCTCCAAAAACGGCTCCAGGAACTACTACTTTTAAATCGGCAGTTGGTGTGATAATAATGGCGTTGTTTCCGCCTAATTCCAATAAAGATTTTCCAAAACGTTGTGCCACAGTAGTGCCAACAATTCTTCCCATTCTGGTAGAACCTGTAGCAGAAATTAATGGAATTCTTACGTCTGTAGTCATCATTTCGCCTACTTTGTAATCGCCGTTAATGATACAAGAAATTCCTTCTGGTAACTGATTTTCATTTAAAATATCTGCAATAATATTCTGACAAGCGATAGAACATAAAGGTGCTTTTTCCGAAGCTTTCCACACACAAACGTCACCACAAATCCAAGCTAATGCCGTATTCCAAGCCCAAACGGCTACTGGAAAGTTAAAAGCAGAAATAATTCCTACTACTCCAATGGAATGCCATTGTTCTCTCATTACGTGCCCAGGACGTTCAGACGGAATGGTTTGTCCGTTCAATTGTCTGGATAAACCTACTGCGAAATCGCAAATGTCAATCATTTCTTGTACTTCACCATATCCTTCTTGTAACGATTTCCCCATTTCATAGGAAACTAATTTTCCAAGAGGTTCTTTTAATTCTCTTAATTTATTTCCAAATTGTCTAACAATTTCACCACGTTGCGGTGCTGGCATAGCTCGAAACGATTTGAATGCAGCTGTAGCACTTTGCATTACTTTTTCGTAATCAGCAGCTGTGGTTGTTTTAACTTTTCCAATTAATTGACCATCTACTGGCGAATAACTTTCAATGATTTCTCCAGATGAAAAACTGTTAGAACCCGTTGAGGTTCCTTCATTAATTTCTTTTATTCCAAGTGCTTTTAAAGCTTCAGGCATTCCAAATTGTGAGGCTATTGTTGACATTTTTAACTTTTTTAAATGATTTTGTTATTTTTATACAAAGGTAATAAATTGATTTTAACTTTTAGATTATAGATTATAGAGAATAGAATATAGATGTGGTTATTTTACAAATTTTGGATTGCTTTCCATAACCGTTCCACATTTTTTACACGTTCTTTTTTCATCTGAAGCATAAAAATCACTAAAATGTATAAGGAAATCATTTTCAATATTGTTCAACTCAAAATATACTTCGTGAAGTTTGTGATTGCAAGAATCGCAAAACCAAAGCAATCCGTCTTTTACATCTAAATGATTTCGTTTTTTTTCAATTACTAAACCAATAGAATTTTCTGTTCTGCTTGGCGAATGCGGTACTTTAGCAGGTAATAAAAACATATCTCCAGCGGAAAGATGCATCGCTTTTTTTTCTCCGTTTTCTTGAATATACACAGTAATATCGCCTTCTAACTGATAAAATAATTCTTCAGTTTCGTTATAATGATAGTCTTTTCTGGCATTAGGTCCTGCTACAATCATAACAATATAATCGCCAGAATCTATATATAAATTTTTATTTGCAACTGGCGGAACAAGAAGATGTCTGTTTTCTTCTATCCACTTATTCAAGTTGAAAGGTTTTGCAATTGACATAAAAAGAATTTTAAAAGGTAAAGTTACAAAATAAAAAAAGGCACTTTTAATGTACCTTCAATTATTTTTTATTTTTTGGCTTCTTTTATCAAGTAAATATAGGATGGAAAATGATCTGAATATCCAGGTCCAATCGAAGTATTTCGTAAAGCATATCCTTTATATTGACCCGTTTGTTGAATCATAAAAGGTGCATTGTACACCCCAGCTTTCCAATATCTCCAAGAAGAATAATCTTTTCTCAATAAAGGCTCAGAAATGATAATCTGATCGAAAAAATCCCAAGAATCTCTAAAAGCTAAGGTTCCAATTCCTTTATTCATTAATTTTTCGGCAGGATTGTAAAGTCCTAACGGTTGCACTTCTTTTTCATCTCCTTTTGCGCCTAAAACTTGTTTCACACTTTTATTAAAAGGGCCGTCATTCAAATCGCCCATTGTGAAGATTTTCGCATTTGGATTAATAACTTGTAACGAATCGATAATTTTTTTATTCAATGCTGCTGCAGCTTCACGTAGCGGACTACTTCTTTTTTCACCACCTCTGCGCGAAGGCCAATGGTTTACTATAAAATGCATTTCTTCACCGTCTAATAATCCTGTCATTAATATTTGATCTCGAGTGTAAATTCTTTTGGTTTTTATGTCTACCACATTATCATCGGTATCTTCTACTTTTTCTTTGTCTTTTGCTTTTTTATCGGTTTCATCTTCTGTAACGATTAAGGCATAATTTTTATAACTCGTAGGTTGAAAATGTCCTTTTTGATATAAAAATCCGGTATCAATTCCACGTCTATCTGGCGAATCAAAATGAATAACCGAATAGCCTTTAGCAGCTAAAAGTGGTTGCTTACATAGGTCTTCTAATACTTGTCTGTTTTCAATTTCGGCTACGCCTAAAATCACTGGAGAATTCTTTTGCTCGGCGCTTGTTCCAAGTTGAGAAATTACTCGTTCTAATTTTTGAAGTTTATCTTTATAATTTTCAGGCGTATAAATAAAATCTTCATCATTTATATTTGGGTCATTAATGGTATCAAATAAGTTTTCTAAATTGTAAAAAGCAATTGTATTAACCAGGTAGGTCTTTTTTCCTTGAGAAAAACTTGCAGAAACACATAATAGTATCGCTAAAGCACTGTAAATTGATTTGATGTTCATATTTAAGGTTAAGTTATAATTATATAAAGTGTAAAATTTGAAACAAAGGTAAATAATTTAATTTATTGTTTTATCTTTGTTAGCTTTTTAGTTTGTTACTAAATTGCTTGTAAGGTATTAATTTAAAATTAAGTATGAAAAAACTTGTATTAAGTCTTTTGTTTTTGTTTCAGGCTGTTTTTGTAATGGCTCAAAACCAATCAACTGTAAAAGGAAAGGTAGTTGATTCAAAATCGCAAAGCCCTTTGGGTAGCGTGAAAGTAATGATTCAATCTAATGAACAATTTGTAACGACCAATAGTTTTGGAGAATTTCAAATTAGTGGTATTTCAGTAGGCAACCAAATTTTAGTAATTTCCGTAGAAGGATATAACACCCAAAATTTTGCCATTGAAGTGGTGGCAAATCAAACCTTAGATGTTGGTTTATTGTTTTTGGACGAAGACATTACATTAGAGCAGCAATTAAGTTTAGTAACCATTACTGAAAACGACTTAGGTGATGACAACAGTGGTTCTGAAAGTACTGCAGGTTTATTACAATCTTCAAGAGATGCTTATCAGCAAGCCGCAGCATTTAACTGGGGTTTAGCTAGATTTCGAATGAGAGGTTTAGATAATGAATATGGAGTAACTATGATTAATGGTATTTCAATGAATAAAATCTATGATGGAAGACCACAATGGAGCAACTGGGGCGGATTAAATGACGCCACAAGAATCCAAGAATTTACATTAGGTTCTGCACCATCAGATTATACTTTTGGAGGTATTTTAGGAACGCAAGAAATTAATACAAGAGCTTCTTTATACAGAAAAGGAACAAGAATTTCTATGGCAGGAACCAATACGAATTATTCTTGGCGTTCTATGGTTACTCATAATTCAGGTTTAATGGATAATGGTTGGGCATATAGTATTTCTGGTTCAAGAAGATGGGCGCAAGAAGCATATTTTGAAGGAACAGATTACGGAGCTAATTCCTTTTTTGCAAGTGTAGAAAAAAGAATTAATAAGAAACACAGTTTAAATTTTACAGCAATTTATGCTCAAAATACAAGAGGAAAATCGTCTCCAAATACTGCTGAGGTTAATAATTTAATGGGAATTAAATATAATTCATTTTGGGGATGGCAAGACGGTAAAAAACGAAATTCTAGAGATAAAGATGTCGAAGAACCAATTTTGATGTTAAGTCATTATTGGAAGATTTCAGATAAAACTACATTAAATACTAATGTTGCTTATCAAACGGGTTCTATAGGAAATAGTAGATTAGATTTTCAAACAGCAAATAATCCCGATCCAACCTACTATAAAAACTTACCGAGTTATTTTTCTAATTTAGGTGATACAGCAGGTGCAGTAGCAGCACAAGGTTATTTTACAAATAATAGTCAAATTAATTGGAATAATATGTATTACGCGAACTTAAATAGTAGTGTTACTCCAGGAAAAAGTTTATATGCGTTGTATGAAGACAGAACAGATGACAAACAGATTACAGCTAACTCCATTTTATTTTCAGATTTATCGGATAACGTAAAATTAAATGCTGGTGCGAGTTTTAAAAAATTAAAATCTCATAATTTCCAGAATATGTTGGATTTATTAGGAGGACAATTTTTTGAAGATATTGACCCATTCTTTTCAGGTGATATGGGACAGTCGAATCTTAATAATCCGAACCGACAAATTAAAGTAGGTGACGAATACGGATACAATTATAATTTAAATGCTATTGTTGCAGATGCATTTACGCAATTTAAATTTACCTATAAAAAAGTAGATTTCTACTTGGCACAATCTTTCTCAAGAACGCAATATCAAAGAGAAGGTTTATACAGAAACGGAATTTATGCCAACACGTCTTTTGGAAAAGGATCAAAACAAATTTTTGAAAATTTTGGATTCAAAGGTGGATTAACATATAAAATTACAGGGCAACATTTATTAGATTTCAATGGGGTGTATATGACAAAAGCACCAAATATGAGAAATACTTTTGCCAATGCTCGTGTTAATAATAACATTACTCCAGAATTAAACAGCGAAACAATTGCAAGTGCAGATGCTTCTTATGTAGTAAGAACGCCTAAGTTTAAAGCACGTGTAACAGGATTTGCTTCAAGAGTACAAAATGCAACAGAAATTTCATTCTTTTATGCTGAAGGTATTGGAGAAGATGTAGATGGAAACGATCAAGATTCGTTTATTTCTGAACTTTTAACAGGAATTGAAAAGAGAAATTTTGGTGCTGAAATTGGTTTAGAATATCAATTTACTTCTACAATTAAAGGTACGGTTGCCGCATCATATGGTCAATATCTATATGGAAACAATCCAAACTTAAAAATTAATGACGATGCACAAGCAACTTTAACCAATACACAACCAGTTGTAGATTTTGGAAAAGCGTATTTAAAAAATTACAGATTACCAGGTATGCCACAAACAGCAGCTTCTTTAGGGTTAGAATATAGAGATCCAAATTTCTGGTGGGTTGGTGCAAATATTAATTACTTAGCTGATTCGTATTTAGACATTTCAAATATAACAAGAACAGATAATTTTAGTATAGACGGAGCTACTGGAGATAATTATTCGGGAGCTAATGAAGAAACAGTTAGAAAAGCATTAAAACAAGAAAAATTTGCTAACTTTAATTTATTAAATCTTACGGGTGGTAAATCTTGGAGAATTGATACTACTACAATTGGTTTCTTCGCTTCAATTAATAATGCGCTAAATACAACCTATAAAACGGGTGGTTTTGAACAGTCTAGAAAAGCAACTTTCCCAGATCTACAAGCTGATAATGCCAATGGTACACCAGCTTTCGGTCCTAAATATTTTTATGGATTCGGAAGAACTTATTTTATTAACTTATACGTTAACTTCTAAATAAATTGAAAATGAAAAATATATTTTTAAAAATTACGTTTGCAATTATTACTGCTGTATCTTTTGTAAGTTGTGATGTAGCTGAAACAGATATTCCGACAGTTTTTAAATACGCATTCAATGAAGGTTTTTCAACTTCTACAACAGGAAGTGGTGCTGTTGAAGTGCCAATTACTTTAACAGGATGGGTAAATCATAATGCGACTTCAACTCGTTTATGGCACGCAAGAGTTTTCACGGGTGATAATTATGCTGAATTTTCTTCGTTCTATTCTGCGGCAGGAACTAACGATGTGGCATGGTTAATTACTCCAGCTATCGATTTAACTAGTACTACTGGTGAAATTCTTTCTTTTACTACGAAAACAAGATTTTCAAATGGATATCCAATGACCGCTTTTATTTCAACAAATTATGATGGTAGTACTGCTGGGATTTCAACAGCTACATGGACACCTTTAACTTTTGCAACTCCAAGCGCTAATGATGTTGTAGTTAGTAGCGGAAATATTGATATTAGTGCATATAATAGTAATAATGTAAGAATTGCTTTTAAATATACAGGAAGCAAAACAGGAGGCGTTACTACAACATGCCAATTAGATAATGTTAAGATCACTAAAAATTAAGAGTTATGAAAAAAATACACATATTATTAGCAACATTACTATTTTCAACACTTTTTAGTTGTATTAATAGTGATAATTATGACGTACCAAATTTATCTGGTGAGTGTAGTGATTTAACTGCAACTATAACGGTGCCGGCTTTAATAGCTACCTCTACAACAACATATCAAAAATATGTTCCAAATGACATTATTGAAGCATTTGTAACTTCAAGTGATGAAGGAGGGAATTTTTATAAATCAATATCATTAGTATCTGTTGATGGCACTAGAGGGTTTAGTATGCCAATAGACGCTTACAATTTATTCAATAAGTATGAGCCAGGTAGAAAAGTATATGTAAATTTAAAAGACAGATATTTTGTAACAGAAAATGGCGCTATGGTTTTAGGTTCTTTATACAATAATGGAACACCTGCTATTTTAACGGATGATGAAGTAGGAAGAATTTCTGGTGTTGAATATGAAGGAATTATTAAACGTGGTTGTACAAAAGTAAATGAAAATACTTTGGTAAATAATTTAACTATTTTGGCTACATTAAATAATGCTAATTTAAATAAACTTATCGAATTGGATAATGTGCAATTTACTGATGCATCAATTGGGAAAAAATATTTTGATGCCACTTTAAATAATTTAGGTGGTGCTACAAATCATGAAATTTTAGATCAATTTGGAAATAAAATTATTGTAAGAATTTCTGAATTTGCAAACTTTTCATCAAAACCAGTTTCAAATAAAAGCGGAAAAATACGTGGTGTATTAACCAAATTTGGGAGTACTTTCCAATTTATGGTTCGTACGGAAAATGATATTAAGTTAACGAATCCTAGATTAGTAATTGATTTAGCGCCGCCAATTGTTGGTACATCATTAACGTATGACGCTACTTTAAACGAACCTTTTACATCATACACCACTACAAATCAGCAAATTTTTCCAAAATATATCAATGATGCTGCAATTGGAACTAGATATTGGCAAGTGAAAACGTTTGGTGGAAATAAATACATTCAAATGAGCTCTTTTGGAGGAACAGCAGAAGCTAATAGAAGTTTGTTTTTTGTACCTATTAATCTTACGAGTGCCTCAACAGTTTCATTTAAAACCAAAGCAGGTTTTGCAAACGGAACTTGTTTAAAAGTATATTATACTACAAATTATGTAGCGGGTTCAGATGTTACATCAGCGACATTAACAAATATTACGTCAAGTTTTACGATAGATGCTGGTTTGTCTTCAGGATACCCTACAAATTTTACCGATAGTGGAAATTGGGCAATACCTAGCGCATTAACTGGAAATGGCTTTTTAGTTTTTGAATATATTGGAAATGGTAGTGGTGGTGTAACTACTACAATGCAAATTGATGATATTGTTATAAACTAATTTATATAATACAAATAAAAAATGCCTTCTTAATTTTAAGAAGGCATTTTTGTTTAAACCTGATAGGTTTTCGAAACCTGTCAGGTTTAATAACTTATTAATGTGCTTCCAACCAGTTTTTACCACTACCAATTTCCACTTCTAACGGAACAATCATTTTAAAGGCATTTTCCATTTCGTGTTTTATCATCGGTTGAATTTTTTCTAATTCGCTGTTATGCACATCAAAAACTAATTCATCGTGAACTTGCAATAACATTTTCGATTGCCAATTTTCCGATTTTAGTTTTTTATGAATGTTAATCATTGCGATTTTAATAATATCTGCAGCTGAACCTTGAATCGGAGCGTTTACGGCGTTTCTTTCTGCACCACCACGAACTATTGCGTTTGCAGAATTTATATCTTTTAAATAACGTCTTCTGCCCGAAATGGTTTCTACATAACCATTTTCTCTTGCAAAATCTACTTGTTCAGAAATAAATGATTTTAATTTCGGATAGGTTTTGTAATACGCATCAATCAACTCGGCACTTTCTTTACGTGATAAATTGGTTTGATTGCTCAATCCGAAAGCTGAAACACCATACACAATTCCAAAGTTGACGGTTTTGGCGTGACTTCTTTGCTCTTTTGTTACTTCTTCTAAAGGAATATTAAAGACTTTAGCCGCTGTACTTTTATGAATGTCTTCGTTGTTTTTAAACGCAGCAATCATATTTTCTTCACCACATAAAGCCGCTATAATTCGCAATTCAATTTGAGAATAATCGGCAGAAACTAAGGTGTAATTTTCATCTCTGGCAATAAATGCTTTTCTAATTTGTCTTCCTCTTTCGGTACGAATAGGGATATTCTGTAAATTCGGATTATTAGAGCTCAAACGACCTGTCGCGGCAACGGTTTGCATGTAATCGGTATGAACACGACCTGTTTTTGAATCCACTTGATTCGGTAATGCATCAATATAAGTACTTTGTAATTTTACCATTTGACGCCATTCTAAAATGTCTTTTACAATCGGATTGTCGTGGGCTAAATAACTTAATATTTCTTCACCCGTGGCATATTGACCCGTTTTTGTTTTCTTCTGTTTTGCTCCGCCAATTTTCATTTTTTCAAATAAAACATCACCTAATTGTTTAGGAGACGCTAAATTAAAGGTTTCACCAGCGGTTTCATATATACTTTGTTCTAAAGCTTTACTTTCAGCCGTCATTTCAACGGACATTTTATTCAAAAAATCGACATCCAAATTAATACCTTCTTTTTCCATATCGGCTAAAACAGGAACTAACGGAATTTCAATTTCATCATATAATTTTTTAGTACCCACTTTTTCTAAAATAGGTAAAAAATGATTTTTAAGTTGAATCGTTACATCGGCATCTTCTACAGCGTATTCTTTAATTTCATCTAAAGGAATATCGCGCATATTGCCCTGATTTTTCCCTTTCTTCCCAATTAATTCTGTAATAGATTTTGGTGAATATTTTAAATACGTTTCACTCAATACATCCATATTATGACGCATATCTGGATTAATCAAATAATGCGCAATCATCGTATCGAATAAATTTCCTTTGACTTCAATTCCGTATTGAGAAAGAATTTTTAAATCGTATTTAATATTTTGACCAACTTTTTCGATGTTTTCATTTTCGAAAAACGGCTTGAATTTTTCAATTAAAACCTGAGCTTCTTCTCTGTTTTCTGGAAATGGCACATAAAATCCTTTTCCTTTTTCCCAAGAAAATGCCAAACCTACTAATTCGGAATTTAACGCATCTAAACCAGTCGTTTCCGTATCAAAACATACCGAAGTTTGATTCAATACATTCTGAATGAACATTCTTGTTGGTAAATCACCTTGTACGTTTTGATAGAAATGTTCCGTATTTTCTAAAGTTGCATAATACGATGAGTGTGTTTCTGTAGCATCTTCACTATCTGAAAAACCAAATAAATCATATTGTTCATCTGTAGTTTTTTTAACCGGTGCTTTCTTTAAAAAGGGAATCTCAGAATTTGTTACTTCAGTATTCGCCGTCGGATTGTACAATTTATCGAATTGCGCTTTCATTTGTCGGAATTCTAATTCCATAAATAACGCATCTGTTTTTTCTACATCTGGCGAAGATAATTCGTAATCTTTTTCGTTAAAAGTTACAGGACAATCTAATAAAATAGTAGCTAATTTTTTAGATAAGATTCCTTGTGCTTTGTTGGCTTCAATTTTGTCTTTTAAAGCGCCTTTTAATTTATCTGTATTCTCTAAAAGATTCTCCATTGAACCGAATTCGGCCAATAATTTCTTTGCTGTTTTTTCTCCAACACCTGGTAATCCTGGAATATTATCTACGGCATCGCCCATCATTCCCAAATAATCTATTACTTGCAATGGATGTTCTATTTCAAATTTCGCTTGTACCTCTGGAATTCCCCAAATTTCAATGTCATTTCCCATTCTGGCAGGACGATACATAAAAATATTTTCGGAAACCAATTGGGCAAAATCCTTATCTGGCGTAACCATAAAAACTTTGTAATTTTCTTTTTCGGCTTGTTTGGCAATCGTTCCGATGAGATCATCTGCCTCAAAACCAGCAACTTCTATAATTGGAATATGCATAGCACGCAATAAATCTTGAATATAAGGCACCGCAATTTTTATAGCTTCTGGCGTAGCATCTCGGTTGGCTTTATATTGTTCGAACATTTCCAAACGAAACGTACTGCCGCCTTTATCAAAAGCAACCGCTAAATGATCTGGTTTCTCACGTTTAATGACATCCATTAAGGCATTCATAAATCCCATAATGGCAGAAGTATCCATACCTTTTGAGTTAATTCTTGGGTTTTTTATAAAGGCATAATACCCGCGAAAAATTAATGCATAAGCGTCTAAAAGAAATAAGCGTTTTTGTGACATAAATGGTCTTTTTATCTATTCGTTTGTAAAAATACAATACTTTAAATAAAAAATCTTTGTTAAATTTCAATAAATATTTATGTTAATTGTGAACTTGTTAGTTAATTTGTAAAAAATAAAAAAATATGAAAGGTTTACTACCGCTTCTAATATTATTAATTGTCGAATTTTATTCATTTCAAGCAATTAAAACGATTACCAAAAACAAATGGGTTTTATTAATTTATTTAGTGATTTCAATCGTTTTAATGCTTTTTATCGTCTATTCATTTATGAATTTCGATAGAGGGAAAGGTCAAAATAAATCAAGTTTGCTTGTTATTGGGATGACATTACTTATTTATGTTCCTAAAATATTACTTTTCTTAATTTTATTTATTGAGGATGTTTCACGCTTGGTGGAAGCTTCTATTATGAGTTTTGTTGATGAAAACAGAGAACAATTTTTTAGTCCAAGAAGACGTTTTGTGAGTCAGATTGCTTTAGGAATTGCGACAATTCCTTTTGCTTCTTTACTTTACGGAATGACTATTGGAAAATATAATTTTAAAGTACTGCGACAACAAATCTTTTTCGACGATTTACCTGAAGAATTTGACGGGATGACAATTACTCAAATTTCAGATATTCATAGCGGTAGTTTTGATGAAGATACCGATAAAATTAAATACGCTGTAGATTTAATTAATCAACAAAATTCCGATTTATTATTGTTCACAGGTGATATCGTAAATACACACGCCAAAGAAATGGATCCGTGGATTGATACGTTTAAAGGATTGTATCAACCTAAATTTGGTAAATTTTCCATTTTAGGAAACCACGATTATGGGAAGTATTTCGATTGGGATTCAGAAAAAGAAGAAATTCAAAATTTTGAAGATGTAAAAAACATTCATAAAAAATTAGATTTTACTTTGTTAATGAATGAAAATGTAAAGTTGAAAAAAGGTTCTTCTGAAATTGTGTTGGTTGGTGTAGAAAATTGGGGTGTACATTTTGGTAAAAAAGGCGATTTAAAAAAGGCAACATCAGATGTTAAACCAGAAGATTTTAAAATAGTAATGAGTCACGATCCAAGTCATTGGGAAAATGAAATAAAAAATCACGATACTCATTATCATTTAACCTTGTCAGGTCATACGCACGGATTGCAATTTGGAATTGAAATTCCGGGTTGGTTCAAATGGAGTCCTGTACAGTATGTATATAAACAATGGGCAGGATTGTATGAAAATGCCGGAAGATATATTTATGTAAATCGGGGTTTTGGCTTTCACGCGTATCCAGGTAGAGTAGGAATTATGCCCGAAATTACCGTAATTGAGTTAAAAAAATCCAAAAAAGAGGCGTAATTGCTTAAAAAATGTGGTTTTTTGTTTGATATATTAAAAAAATATATACATTTGTTTAATAAACAATTCGGTCTATGTCGAAATTTGGAGAACTTATAGATGCACAAGTGCCAGTATTAATTGATTTTTTTACGGAATGGCACGAACAATCTATTACTATGAATGAAACAATTCGTCACGTTGCAGCTGCTTTAGGCGACAAAGCAAAAGTGATTAAAATTGATGTAGATAAAAATAAAGAATTAGCGGAAGCACTTCGTATTAAAGGTCTACCAACTTTTATGATTTACAAAGATGGTCAAATGGTTTGGAGACAAAGCGGTGAATTTGATGCCAATACTTTAATTTCTCTTATTCAAGAACAAGCTTAGGCGATTTTTTCAAATTTAAATCCTTTACTTTTTAATGTTTCAATGGTTTTTTCTAAGCTATTGAGAATATTTTCTTTTGCCTTATTGCTATCGTGAAATACAATAATACTTCCAGAAGAAACATTTTTTAATACATTTTCATAACATTTTTCTACAGAAATACTTGCATCATAATCTTTGCTCAATACGTCCCACATAATTATTTTGTAACCTAATTTTCTCAGTTTGAAGGATTGCCAAGGTGTGATTTTTCCATAAGGAGGTCTGAAAATTTGTGAATTTTGAATGGTAAATTGTGAATTTAGTTTCATTCTACAAGCTTCTGTGTTGTTAATGTATGTTTTTGTAGGAGTTCTCCATCCTTTTAAATGACTATAGGTATGATTTCCTACAGAATGCTGTTTAGAAAGAATTTTCTGTACGATTTCTGGATGTTTTCTTACGTTGTCACCAATGCAAAAAAAGGTGGCTTTGATTTGATGTTTGTCTAAAATTTCTAAAACCCTTTCTGTGATTTCTGGAGTAGGACCATCATCAAAAGTTAAATAAATAGTATTTTCAGAATTTGGAATATCCCAAACCTGATTGAAAAATAACAGCTTTATTATTTTAGGAACTTTTATCATAAAAAAAGCCATTCAAACGAATGGCTTGTGTATTTGTTTATTCAATTTCTCTTTTATAATCGCCCATCATATTATTGAAGTTGTTGAATTTCACGCGTTGTAAATTGTAAAACTCTATATCTCCATTTTCCTGAGCTAATAACAATAGCGAACGATAAATTTCAATTTCTCTATAAATTTCCATTCGATAAAAGGCTTTCTGTTTTTCTGATTGCGAATGAAAGAAAGTTATTTTTTCTTGATATTTTTTAATCAGTTGATTTAAGATTTTTCTTGCTTCTTCTTTTTTACCAATTTTATAATATCCTTCAGCAAATGGTTCTACAGTAGTATAATATTCAAAGTAATCAATTGGCATATTTTTCATAGCTATTTGAATTACTTTTTCGGCTTTATCAAATTTCTTTTCTTCAATTAATGCGGTCATTAAACGAGAAAGATTGTTTCTGTAAGATAATGCATTTTTGCGCGTTTCTGGGTCGTGATAAATTTTATCGCTTCCAGCGTTACCCCAAGTCCATTGGTTGATGATTTTGAAGGTTTTTTCAGTATCAATATAACCCATATCGTAAGAATTTCCTTCTTTTAGTTTGGTTCTTACAGGGACTAATTTATATACCATACCATCTAACTGAAGGTATTCTTTCATCCAAATATAGTCGTCTGCCCCAAAACTTCCTGGAGAGAAATAGATAGGTCGTTTCCAGTTGTTGGCATTAAAAATATCTAACATTAAAATTCTGTTTTTATAAATTGCACCGCCTTTTAATTTTAAATTAATTTGTGGCACAATAGAATCGTAATATTTTTTATCTACAACTTTATTTTTGATTATGTTTTGCTTGTCAATTTTAACTTTTAAATGTTCGCTCGGATAAAAATGTACAAATTGACCATTTTTCATTTCTCTTTTAGAACGATCGTCTTTTAAGAAATCTAAAGTTAAACCTAAATCTAACGTGTCAGTTGTTCTTTCGTCAAATAAACAGTAATTTCTTTTATCGCCCACATATTGATTGTGAGTAAAAGAAATAGGTAAAGCTTCTGATTTATTTGATTTGATTTTCATCTCATCAATATACCAATCGGTTGCTAACAAACTTGTGTTTACAATTCTAACATCTGTTCTGTATCCTTCAATTTCTTGCAAATACCACATTGGAAAGGTGTCATTGTCGCCAATTGTAAACAATATAGCATTGGGTTCGCAAGAATCTAAATAGGCTTTTGCCATCGCTACAGCGGTGTATTTTCCACTTCTATTATGGTCATCCCAGTTTTCTGATGCCAATAGTACTGGTGAAGCTAATAAAGTAGTGGCCAATACGGCTGGAAGCGCTACTTTAGGCGACACATATTTTAAAATATATTGATAAATGGCATAAATTCCAACGCCAATCCACATTGCGAAAATATAAAACGAACCTACTAAAGCATAATCTCTTTCTCTTGGTTCGAAAGGTCTTTCGTTTAAGTAGATTTTCAAAACTAAACCAGTGAATAAAAACAAGAGTAGTAAAACATAAAACGATTTCCATTCTTTTTGTGCATGATAAACCATTCCGATAACGGCTAAAATAAAAGGTAAAAAGAAATATGTATTTCTACCTTTATTGTTTTTCATATCGGTAGTTAATTCACTTTGGTTGTCTAAATGTATATTATCAATAAAGCTGATTCCGCTTAACCAATTTCCTTCTAAACTTTCATAATTTCCTTGTAAATCATTTTGTCTTCCAACGAAATTCCACATTAAATATCGGAAATACATATAGCCAAATTGGTACTCAAACATAAATTTCATATTGTCTGAAAACGATGGTTTTTCAATAGTTAAATAATCGCCATAGGTTTTAAGAAATTCTTCGTATTCGTCTAATCCAAGTTTGTTAGATGCAAATTGACTTCTAAAATCAGAAACAATTTCGGTAAATTGTCCTAATTTATCTTCATCCGTTTCTCCAGTTTCTTCATCATAAAAGGCTTCATGGTTTACACTAAATTCTAATGGCTTTGTAAAAGTCATGTAGTTTTTGGCGTGTTCCTCACTCCAAAGTCTTGGTAAAAACGCATTGTGTTTAGAGTTTGGATTGTGTTTTCCATTTATATAATTATTGGTAATAATATATTTTCCTGTTTTTTCGTCTCTTTCGTAATTTGGTTTATCATCAGAATACGGATTCTCTTCATCAGCCCCAGCATAAGTATTAGAATACTGAGGCCCATAAAATAACTTAGTTTCCCCGTATTGTTCTCTATTGTAATACGCTAAAACTTCAGCAGCATCACTTGGTTTGTTCTCGTTAATGTTAATATTTGAATTGGCTCTTACGGGAAGCATTATCCATGTTGAAAATCCAATTAAAATAAATAGTATACTTAATAATAGTGTATTAAACTTTACTAATTCTTTTTTCTTAGTATATGTTAAACCAAAATAAAAACCAGCTACAATTAGTAAAAAGGCAATAATAGTTCCAGAATTAAAAGGCAATCCCATGGAGTTTACAGCAAAAATTTCTGTTTTTGCAAAAAACGATAACGTATAAGGCAGTAAGAATTTAAAGATAAACATCAATATAGCTAATATCACTACATTGGCAATAATAAAGTTCTTAACTGTAATGTTTTTTTGGGTTTTGAAAAAATATAACATTCCAATTGATGGTAAAGCTAATAAGGCCAAGAAGTGAACCCCAAAGGAAAGCCCAATAACCAATGAAATTAAGATAACCCATTTATTTCCTCTTTCTGTTTCCAGTTCTTCTTCCCATTTTAGACCCAACCAAAATAATAAAGCAATAAATAATGAAGCCATTGAATATACTTCAGCTTCTACTGCATTAAACCAAAAACTATCTGTAAATGTATAGGATAAGGCAGCAATTAATGATGCGCCAAGTGTAAGTTTTGAAGTTTCATTATTCCATTCAGAGGTAGCGATAACAATTTTTCGTATAATTTTAGATGCCGACCAAAACATAAATAAAATAGTAAAAGCACTTGAAAATACCGATACCATATTTACCATTAATGCAATCTGACTATTATCTGTGGCAAACATAGCAAAAAACGCACCTATCATTTGATATAATGGCGCCCCTGGCGGATGCCCCACTTCAAGTTTAGCTGCGGTGGCAATATATTCACCACAATCCCAAAAACTCATTGTTGGTTCTACGGTTAGAGTGTAGGTAACTAATGCAACTATAAAAGCAAACCAACCTATGTAGGTGTTCCATTTGCTGTAGTTAAATGAAATCATATATTTACTAAATTAATTTAGATTACAAAGAAACCATTTATTGAAGAGATTACCAATTAATTTTTTCTTAAAAATTATTTAAAAATTATTTGCAGAGAATAAAATATATATTACATTTGCACTCGCAATTACAAAATAATTGGTTCATGGTGTAATGGTAACACTACTGTTTTTGGTGCAGTCATTCAAGGTTCGAGTCCTTGTGAACCAACAGAAAATCCCACTTGGAAAAGCGGGATTTTTTATTTGTATTACTTTTAAATCACTTATATTTTAAAAGCAATAACAGGTCTTTTAGCGTGGTTTACTAAGTCTTCAGAAATACTTCCATTTAAAAAGTGAGAGATTCCTTTTCTTCCGTGCGTACAAACGGCAATAACATCAGAATTTGAATCTTTTGCAAAATGTAAAATCCCTTTTTCTACGTTAATGTCATTATAAATGTGAGTAGAATAATCAGAAAAGTGAAATTCTTCAATAAAGTTTCTAACTTTTTCTTCTGCAGCTCTTGTTGTGTTAAAATTATTTGGTGTAATTACATAAAGTAAATTAATATGAGCTCCGAAATAGTTCGCAAAATCAACTACTTTTTCAAAAGGTTTTTTAATTTCATCCGAAAAATTAGAAGCAAATGTAAGTGTGTCAACTTTAAAATCCGCATCTTCTTTTTTAATCACTAATACTGGAATTTCTGAATTTCTTACCACTTTTTCGGCATTTGAACCCACAAACATTTCGTGGAAACCACTTGCCCCATGAGAGCCCATTACTACTAAATCAGCCTGATGTTTTTTTCCATTTTCAATAATTCCTTCAAAAGCCATATTAAACTGTACAATACTCGAAACTTTAATATCATCTAAAAAACTTATGTTTTCTAATTCTTCTAATTTGGCTACGGCTGCATTTTTAAAAAACATTAATTCAGGAATTTCATGAGAGGTATTCAGTGCATCATTTCCTGAAGTTGATAATTCCAACATGTGCAATAATATTATTTCGCCATTGTTTTTTTTGGCAATTTGTGCCGCTACTCGTAAAGCATTTTCGGCATGTTTTGAAAAATCGGTAGGTACTAAAATTGTTTTCATATGTGTAAATTTAATTATTGTTTAATTATATTATAAAGTTACGGATTTAATATGGATTTGATTCGCTTTTTTGGAAAAATGAAATATTTGGACATTTAAAAAAAAATGTTGTATATTTGCGAAGTTATTTAGTAAACAACCAAATAATGAGGCACGCATTGCGTGCCTCTTTTTATAAAGATGACATTTAAAGAAAAAGTAAAAGACTTGCTTGAGAAAGCGTTAGAGGAGAACACACAATTGTTTCTGATTGATTTAGATTTTTCAGAATCAAACAAAATTTCTGTTATCTTAGATGGTGATTCTGGTGTGAATTTACAAGATTGTATCAATGTAAATAAGTTTTTAGATAGCGGTTTAGAAGCAGAAGAAGTAGAATATTCTATTGAAGTTGCCTCGGCAGGAGTGTCTTCGCCATTAAAAATGGTTAGACAATATAAAAAAAATATAGGAAGAACAGTAAAAGTAAAAACCATTTCTCAAGGCGATTTTGAGGCTTCATTATCTGATGCAGATGAACAAACCGCTACATTATCTTGGAGTGCAAGAGAACCAAAAGAAATAGGTAAAGGAAAAGTAACCGTTCAAAAAACAATTACAATTCCTTATTCAGACATAAAAGAAGCAGTAGTAATAATATCATTTTAAAAATAAAGCATACCATGGAGAATATTGCATTAATAGATTCATTTTCAGAATTTAAAGACGACAAACTAATCGACAGAGTAACCCTTATGGCTATTTTGGAAGATGTGTTTAGAAATGCGTTGAAAAAGAAATATGGTTCAGATGACAATTTCGATATTATCATAAACCCTGATAAAGGAGATATGGAAATTTGGAGAAACCGTGTAGTTGTAGCTGATGAAGATTTAGATCTTGAAAACGAAGAAATCACATTAACAGAAGCTAGAAAAATCGAACCTGATTTTGAAATTGGAGAAGAAGTATCTGAAGAAGTGAAATTAATCGATTTAGGTAGAAGAGCTATTTTAGCGTTACGCCAAAATTTGATTTCTAAAATTCATGAACACGATAACACCAATCTTTACAAACAATTTAAAGATTTAATTGGCGATATTTATACTGCCGAAGTACACCATGTACGACCAAAAATGGTAGTTTTAATGGATGACGATGGAAATGAAATTATCTTACCAAAAGAAAAACAAATTCCAAACGATTTCTTTAAAAAAGGAGAAAATGTAAGAGGTATTATCGAAAGTGTTGAGCTTAAGGGTAATAAACCTCAAATTATAATGTCAAGAACAGCACCAAGTTTCTTAGAGAAATTATTCGAACAAGAAATTCCTGAAGTATTTGATGGACTAATTACAATTAAAAAAGTAGTTAGAATCCCTGGAGAAAAAGCAAAAGTTGCCGTTGATTCTTATGACGATAGAATTGATCCAGTTGGAGCTTGTGTAGGTATGAAAGGATCTCGTATTCACGGAATTGTTCGTGAATTAGGAAACGAAAATATAGATGTAATTAATTACACACAAAACACACAATTATTTATTACAAGAGCGCTTAGCCCAGCTAAAGTTTCTACAGTAAAAATTGATGAAGAAAATAAAAAAGCAGAGGTTTTCTTAAAAATTGAAGAAGTTTCAAAAGCCATTGGAAGAAACGGACAAAACATTAAATTAGCGAGTCAATTAACTGGATACGAATTAGATGTAATTCGCGAAGGAATTGTTCAAGAAGAAGACGATGTGGAATTAAGAGAATTTAGTGATGAAATTGAAGAATGGATTATTGAAGAATTCGAAAAAATTGGTTTAGATACCGCTAGAAGTATTATCGATAAAGATGTTGCAGATTTAGTAAGAAGAACAGATTTAGAAGAAGAAACCATTTTAGATGTTATCAATATCCTAAAACAAGAATTAGATAGCTAATCAACAATTAATTTAGCATCACAATCACAAAGAAAATTAAGCAAAAAACAAATATGTCTGAAGAAAGAGTAATACGAATAAGTAAAGTTTTAAAAGAATTCAACATTTCACTTGATAGAGCTGTTGACACCTTAAAAGAAAAGGGTCATACCATTGAGCACAGTCCCAATGCAAAAGTTTCTCAATTGGAATTCGACGTCTTGTGCAATATTTTTTCGGCCGATAAAGGAAATAAAGTAGCTTCGAAAGAAGTTGGCGAAGAAAAGAAAAAAGAAAAAGAAGCACTAAAACGTGAAATCGAAAAAGAACTCGAAGTAAAACGTCTTGCAGATGAAGAAAGACAAAAACAAGAAATAATAAAAGCAAAAGCAGTTGTTACCGCTCCAGTTTCTTTGGGAAAAATTGATTTAAATCCAAAAAAACAAGAAGCAACTAAAGCTTATAAAACTGTTGCTGCTAAAGAAAATAATGTTGTTTCAAAAGAAGAAAAAACAGTTGTTGCAGAAAAAACTTCAGACAAACCTGCAGAAACGGTAAAAAAATCTGTTGAAAAAACAAAAGCAAAATCAGAAGAAGCTTCAGTTCAACCTCAAGAATTTAATCCTGATGGCACACCAATTGAAGTACGATTAGATACACAATACACGAAACTTTCAGGAGCTACTTTCACGGGTCAAACAATTGATTTAACTCAATTTAATAAACCTAAGAAAAAGAAAGAAGAATTTAAAAAACCAGGAACACCAGGTGCTGCGGCAAGTAAGCCAGGAACACCAGGCGCTCCAGGTTCAGCAGCAAATAAACGAAAAAGAATTGTTAAGCCAGGAACACCAAATACAGGTGGTACAGCTGGAAATACGCAAGGTGGCGGTCAAGGTGGTTTTGTAAAAAGACCATATCAAGGCGGACAAGGTGCTGGTGGTTTCAAAAAACCAGGTTTTAACAAATCAACACCAGTGGTAAAGGTTGAGCCAACGGAAGAAGAAGTAAAAAATCAAATTAAAGAAACTTTAGAAAGATTACAAGGAAAAGGTAATAAATCTAAAGCTGCAAAATATAGAAGAGATAAAAGAGATACGCACCGTCAACGTACTGATGACGATTTAGCACAACAAGATTTAGAAAGCAAAATCCTTAAAGTAACAGAATTTGTTACGGTTGGTGAAATTGCTACTATGATGGATGTGCCTATTACAAAAGTGATTGGAACATGCATGTCACTAGGTATTATGGTAACCATGAACCAACGTTTAGATGCTGAAACATTAACAATTGTTGCAGATGAATTTGGTTATGAAATGCAATTTATCACAACCGACATTGAAGAAAATGCAGTAATTATTGAAGATACTGAAGAAGAATTAGAATTCAGAGCACCAATTGTTACCGTTATGGGTCACGTTGATCATGGTAAAACATCGTTATTAGATTACATCCGTAAAGCAAACGTTATTGCTGGAGAATCTGGAGGAATTACACAGCATATTGGTGCCTACGGAGTAACTTTAGATGGTGGTCAAAAAATCGCTTTCTTAGATACACCTGGTCACGAAGCCTTTACAGCGATGCGTGCTCGTGGAGCTCAAGTTACCGATATTGCAATTATTGTAGTAGCGGCCGACGACGACATAATGCCTCAAACAAAAGAAGCAATTTCTCACGCACAAGCAGCAGGAGTTCCAATGATTTTCGCAATCAATAAAGTAGATAAACCAAATGCGAATCCTGAGAAAATTAAAGAGCAATTAGCAGGTATGAATTTACTTGTAGAAGATTGGGGTGGAAAATACCAATCTCATGATATTTCTGCAAAATTCGGACAAGGTATTCCTGAATTATTAGAAAAAGTATTATTAGAAGCTGAGGTTCTTGAACTAAAAGCAAATCCAAATAAACCAGCACAAGGAACTGTAGTAGAAGCACAATTAGACAAAGGTCGTGGTTATGTTTCTACAATATTAGTACAAGCAGGAACTTTAAAAATTGGAGACTACATGTTAGCGGGTAAAAATCATGGTAAAATTCGTGCCATGTTTGATGAAAGAGGTAACAATGTAAAAATTGCCGGACCTTCAACACCAGTATCTGTTTTAGGTTTAGACGGAGCGCCAACTGCCGGAGACAAGTTTAATGTATATGAAGACGAAAGAGAAGCAAAACAAATTGCTACTAAACGTGCACAATTAGCTCGTGAGCAATCGGTTCGTACTCAGAAACATATTACACTTTCTGAAATTGGTCGTCGTATTGCTTTAGGACAATTTAAAGAATTAAACATTATCCTTAAAGGAGACGTGGATGGTTCTGTAGAAGCACTTTCTGATTCATTCTCTAAATTATCTACAGAAGAAATTCAAATTAACATCATTCATAAAGGAGTGGGAGCGATTACAGAATCTGACGTATTATTAGCTTCTGCTTCTGATGCGATTATTATCGGATTTAACGTTCGTCCTGCAGGAAATGCTAAAGCTTTAGCAGATAAAGAAGAAATTGATATTCGTAATTATTCTATTATTTACGCTGCAATCGACGATTTAAAAGATGCAATGGAAGGTATGCTTTCTCCAGAATTGAAAGAAGAAATTACAGGTACTGCTGAAATTAGAGAATTGTTTAAAGTTTCAAAAGTTGGGACAATTGCTGGATGTATGATTACAGATGGTAAAGTAATCCGCAGCAACAGAATCCGATTAATTAGAGAAGGTGTTGTTATTTTCACAGGTGAATTAGTGGCTTTAAAACGTTTCAAAGACGACGTAAAAGAAGTGTCTAAAGGATACGATTGTGGTATGCAAATTAAAGGTTACAATGATATTAAGGAATACGATATTATAGAAAGTTTCCACGAAATTGAAATCAAAAAGAAATTAAAATAAAATTTCTTTAAAATATAAAAACCCAATTCTCATTTTAGAATTGGGTTTTTTTTTGGTTGATAGTTTTTTCAGTCATTTTTTTAAACGAAAAATAAAACAATAATTAGTAGAAAATCTTTAAACATTAAACGTAAAAAAATATAATAATTTGTTTTTTTTAACTTATTTTTGAAGATACTAAAATACTTCAAATGCAATTCGACATTCAAAACACCGAATCTTCGGCTTTATATAAATTATTGACAGGAACTGTCATACCAAGACCTATCGCTTGGGTAGCCACTGTCGATGAAAATGGAATTGATAATTTGGCGCCGTTTTCGTTTTTTAATGTAGTTAGCGAAGACCCGCCTCATATTATGTTTTCAACGGTTCGAACGGGAAATAAAAATAAAGACACGTTAAATAATATTTTAGCAAACAAGCAATTTGTAATCAATTTAGTTACGGAAGATGTTGTAGAACAAATGAATACTACTTCTCAATCTGTAGCCGCTGATGTCAATGAATTTGAATTGACAAACGTAACTCCAATAGAATCCATTTACATCAAACCAAAACGAGTAAAAGAAAGCTTGGTGCAATTTGAATGCGAAATGGTGCATCATTATTTTATCGAAAAGCATCAAAATGGTGGCGCGTGTATCATTATCGGAAAAATTATTACGATGCATATTGACGATTCAATTTTGATGGAAAATCATAAAATAGATTTAGAAAAATACAAACCTGTCGCACGATTAGCAGGTTCCAATTACAGTAAATTAGGAGAAATATTCTCTATTAAAAGATAATTTAATTATCAATTATTCATTGTTAATTATCCATTAAAATATGAAAATAACAGTTATAGGTGGTGGTCCAGGCGGACTTTACTTTTCGATATTAACCAAAAAAGCAATGCCGCATTGCCAAATCGATATTTACGAACGCAATAAGCCCCATGATAGTTTTGGATTCGGAGTTGTGTTTTCAGATGAAACCTTAGGCGAATTTCTAAAACGCGATATGAAATCGTATGAATTAATTAGAAGTAAATTTGCCTACTGGGATGATATTATAATTGCGAGAGATGGTGAATCCGTAACTATTGCAGGAAATGGTTTTTGTGGTTGTTCCAGAAAAACCCTTTTGCAATTATTGCAACAACGTTGTTTAGAAGAAGGTGTAAACTTGCATTTCGAACAAAATGTAGATGATCTATCGCAATTTGCAGATTCAGATATTATTCTGGCAACAGATGGGATTGGAAGTGCTATTCGCACAAAATATCAAAAGGAATTTGGCACAAAAATAGAGTTAAAGAAAAACCGATTTGTATGGTTAGGTTCCACAAAACCGTTAGATGCTTTTACTTATTTTTTCAGAAGTACGCCTCACGGAACCATCGTAGCACATTCGTATCAATACGAAGAAGGTATGAGTACTTGGATTTTTGAATGTAGCGATGAAACCTGGAAAAAACATGGTTTTGAAGTTACCAATGAAGCAGATACGATGGCAAAAATTGCCGAAATATTCGCAGAAGAATTAGACGGTCATCCCTTAATTTCAAATAAATCACATTGGCGTCAGTTTCCGCATGTAACGAATGAAAATTGGTATCATAATAACATTGTTTTATTAGGTGATGCCAAAGCTACGGCCCATTATTCTATTGGTTCAGGAACAAAATTGGCTATGGATTCTGCTATTGGATTGTCCGATGCCGTAATTGCTCATCCAACTAATGTTCAAGCCGCTTTTGCTCAATACGATAAAACCCGAAGAAATACGGTTGAAATGATTCAGTATGCCGCCATCGTTTCATTAGATTGGTTTGAAAATATGGATCGTCATATGCAACATTCGTTTCAGCAATTTGCATTTGGCTGCATGACGCGTTCCAAAAAAGTAACATACGAAAATTTACGTTTAAGAGATAGTTCATTTACTGATAAAGTTTTAAACGAATTTTATCAAGAACTGTTGGCTGAGGCACTCGAAGCCAACAGTTCAAATCAAAAAGCGTTGCCAGAGGCTCTCGAAGTCAAAAGTGCCGCATTTACGACTTTCAAACTAAGAAATGTAGCCTTGCAAAATCGTATCGTAATGTCGTCCATGGGGCAATATTTAGCTGAAAACGGATTGGTAAATGATTGGCATTTTCAGCATTATACGTCAAGAGCTGTGGGCGGTTTAGGATTAATTCTGACCGAAATGACCGCTGTTTCTAATACTGGAAGAATTACTGAAGGATGTGCTGGAATTTATAACGAAAATCAAGTAAACGCTTGGAAACGAATTACTGATTTTATTCACCAATATACTCAAACCAAAATCGGAATTCAATTAGGACATTCAGGAAGAAAAGGCTGTTCAAAAATTCCTTGGGAAGACAAATTTCAGGGTGAAAAATGGGAGTTACTTTCGGCTTCTGCTATTCCGTTTAATGAAAATTCATCTTGTCCGAAAGAAATGACTTTAGCAGATATGCAATTGGTTAAAAATCAATTTGTTCAAGCTACAAAAAATGCTAATGAAGCTGGTTTTGATATGATTGAATTACAAGCGCATCACGGCTTTTTATTGGCCTCTTTTTTGTCACCATTAACCAATATTCGTTCAGATGAATTTGGTGGAAGCGTTGAAAATCGTTTAAAATATCCATTGGAAGTTTTTACGGCCATTCGCGAAGTATTTCCAACTGAAAAACCAATTTCTGTTAGAATATCGGCAACCGATTGGGCTGAAAACGGAATTTCAGAACAAGATGTTTTGGTGATTTCGGAAGCCTTCAAAAAGGCTGGTGCGGATATCATTAATGTTTCCACAGGAAATACAGTTGCTAACCAAAAACCACAAACTGGAAGAATGTGGCAAACGCCTTTCTCAGATGCGGTTCGAAACACGGTTCATATTCCAACAATAACTGCTGGATATATTCAAGATATTGATCAAATTAATACCATAATTTTAAACGGAAGAGCTGACTTAGTAGCACTTGGAAGACCTTTATTATTGGATGCAAATTTCGTTAGAAATGCACAAGCGTATGAACAATTTCAAGCGAATGACATTCCGAATCCCTATAAAATGGGTGTTTCACATTTGTATCCGTTAAAAGTCTCGGAAAGAAAACAATTGGAAGGTATGAAAAAAGCGTTGAAACCGAAGAGTAATAAATTATAAATATCAAAAAAACAAAAGCCAAATTCCAATAGATTCACAAATTTGGAATTTGGAATTTTCAAATTGGAATTTTCAAATGAATCAGTACAAAGATAATTTCGCAAATAACTTATTGCCAAGCATCAATTTACATCCTAATTATTTAAAAGGTTTATACGAAATTGATATGCTGAATTGCGTAGATAAACTATTAGATTCTCACATCAAAGAAGGTCGAGGAAATGCTGTTTGCATTCGAACCTTTGAGGAAACCTGGACGTATCAAGATTTGTATGAAAAAGCCAATCAAATTGCGAATGTTTTAGTCGAAGATTTAGGATTAGTATCTGGAAATCGTGTATTGCTTCGTTCTGCTAATAACCCAATGATGGTCGCGTGTTGGTTTGCAGTTTTAAAAGCAGGAGGAATAGTAGTAGCCACTATGCCCTTATTGCGTGCTAAAGAAATAACAACCATTATAGATTGTGCTGAAATTTCTCACGCCTTTTGCGATAGCGATTTAGCTGAAGAAATGAATTTAGTCCAATCAAATTTTCTAAAAAAAGTAAGTTTTTACAGAAATTCCGATTTAGAAAAGTTAATGGCATCTAAACCAATAACATTCGACAATTATCCAGCAAAATCCGAGGATGTGGCACTAATTGGTTTTACTTCGGGTACCACAGGTTTGCCAAAAATGACGGCACATTATCACAAAGATATTCTCAATATTTGCGAAGCATTTCCAAATTATTCATTACAACCTACTGAAAATGATATTTTTATTGGAAGTCCGCCCATTGGTTTTACTTTTGGTTTAGGTGGATTGGTGTTGTTTCCGATGTACTTTGGTGCTTCCACTTTTTTAATCGAAAAACCAAGTCCAGATGTGTTGTTACAAGCCATTCAAGAGTATAAAATCACGATTTGTTTCACGGCACCAACCGCATGGCGAATTATTACAACTAAAATTCAAGACTACGATATTTCGAGTTTACGAAAATGTGTTTCGGCAGGTGAAACATTACCGTTAAAAGTTTGGCAAGATTGGTATGATGCCACAGGGCTAAAAATTATTGATGGCATTGGCGCTACCGAAATGCTACATATTTTTATTTCTTCCAATGAAGAGAATATGAAACCTGGCGCAACTGGAAAAGCCATAACGGGTTACGAAGCAAAAATTATTGACCAACTAGGGAACGAATTACCAATAAATGAAGCTGGAAGATTAGCGGTTCGAGGAATTACAGGTTGTAAATATTTGAATCGAGAAGAAAAACAACGCGAATACGTTGAAAACGGCTGGAACATCACAGGCGATATTTTCCGACAAGATGAAGAAGGGTATTTTCATTTTGTGGCACGTGGCGATGATATGATTATTTCTTCTGGATATAATATTGCAGCAATTGAAGTAGAATCCGTACTTTTAACACATAAAGCTATTTTAGAATGTGCCGTTGTGGGTTTACCCGATGAAGAACGAGGGATGTTGGTTTGTGCGCACATAGTTTTAAAAGAACAAGAAATGGCAAATGAAGCTTTAAAAATTCAGATTCAAAATTGGTTTAAAAACACGGCAGCACCTTATAAATATCCTAGAGTAATTCATTTTGTGGATTGTTTGCCAAAAACTGAGACAGGGAAAATTCAACGATTTAAGTTAAAATAATTAGTGTTTAAAATAACAGAAATATGCAATTTATAAAACAAGAAAAAGTTCGTTTTCAACATATTGATTATGCCGGAATAGTTTTCTATCCGAGATTTTTAGAAATGCTCAATGGTTTAGTTGAAGATTGGTTTGAAGAAGCGTTAGACCGACCTTTTTCAAAAATGCACGAAACCAATGGTATTCCAACAGTTGATTTAAAAATACAATTCAAAAATGCTGCACGTTTGGGTGAAATCTTAACTAAAAAACTTTGGGTAAAAGAGTTAAAAAACTCGTCTATTCTTTGCGGATTTGAGTTTGAAAACGAAAGCAATAATTTAGTTTTAGAAGGCGAAGTTACCTTAGTAAATGTAGCTTTCAACCCAGAAAGAAACGGCATCAAAGCCGAACCTTTTACAGAAGAAATGAAAAATAAAATTATAAATTATAAACTATAAATTACAAATTATGAAAAGTATAGGATTTACATTAGTGTTGTTTTTGACAATAAACAGTTTTGCTCAAAATTCAACATCAAATTATGAAAAAGTGTATCAATTTGATGCTCATCATCAAGATTGGGCAAAAGTTAAAACAGTTGCAAATACGTATGGATTTATAGATAAGAGCGGAAAAGAAGTTGTACAAGCCATCTACTCTAAAATTTATGATTTTGAAATTCAAAAAGATGGAAAAAAATACGCAATGATTAAAAATGTTGCGGGTGCTTTCGGTTATATCGATGAAAATGGAAAAGAAATTGTTGAAGGGATTTATTGGAAGAAAGAAGAAGCGTTTCAAAAGCTAAATTATTATATAAATTCAAAATAAATTTTTAATTACGATTTAATCTTGCTTTCAATTCGTAAATAAATTATAAAACTAGTAACACAGATTTAAGGAATTATATAAATTTTTAAAATCTCTCCAATCTGTGTTCAAAAAAAAATCACAAATGGAATTCAAAAAATTCAAAGCCGCTACCGTTCAAACGTCACCAGTATTTCTAAACGTAGAAAAGACAGTCGATAAAGCGATTTCTTTTATTAAAGAAGCCGCCTCAAATCAAGCAAAACTTATTGCTTTTCCTGAAGTATTTATTTCAGGATATCCGTATTGGAATTGGATTATGACGCCCGTTCAAGGCAGTAAATGGTACGAAGCATTATATAAAAATTCGGTTGATGTTGCAGGGCCTGAAATTAAAAAATTATGTTTGGCTGCTAAAGAAAACGATATTCATATTGTTATGGGAATCAATGAAAGAGGTTCAAGCTATGGCGAAATTTACAATACCAATTTAATAATTGATAACAAAGGCGTTATCATCGGAAAACATAGAAAGTTAGTGCCAACTTGGGCAGAAAAACTGACATGGACTTCAGGTGATGGTTCTTCGTTGAAAGTATATGATACCGAAATAGGACCTATCGGAACTTTGGCGTGTGGCGAAAACACCAATACGTTGGCACGTTTTACGCTACTTTCGCAAGGCGAATTGATACATATTGCCAACTATATTTCATTGCCAGTTGCTCCACCAGATTATGATATGGCGGAAGCGATTAAAATTCGTGCCGCTGCGCATTCTTTTGAAGGTAAATTATTTACGATTGTTTCGTGTTCAACAGTTTCTCAAGAAATAAAAGATGCATTACGTGCCGATGTGCCAAATGTAGATGAATTATTAGATAGAAAAAGTTCGGCATTTTCTGGATTTATTGGTCCTAACGGAGCTGTAATCGGTACACCTTTAATTGATGAAGAAGGAATTGTATATGCTGAAATTGACTTAGAAAAGTGCATTCAACCGAAACAAATGCACGATATTTTAGGACATTATAACCGATTTGATATTTTCGATTTACGAGTAAATACCGCTCCAACGCGAAAAATTACATTTATTGATAATCACGAGGAGTTTAATAAGAGATAAATAATTGTTGACTGAGGCACTCGAAGTCAGCAATTTAAAATAAAAACTATGGAAGAAAATAACTTTTCAGATGACCAAATTGGTCGTGCAAGAGTACAAGATTCGCCAGAATTAGTTGCCTATTACAAAGAACTTGAAGCTTTAGGCGCAGGCGCTTTATGGACAGTAGCCAATGACATCGAACCTTGGGAACCGCGTTCGTCGTCTGTTCCAATGCTTTGGAAATATGATGATTTACGCGATTTAGTTTTAAAATCATCCGAATTAGTAACACCTGAACAAGCAGGTCGTCGAGTGGTATATTTGGTAAACGACAAACGTAAAGATGTATCAGCAGCGGTAGGTTGGTTATATACAGGAATTCAAGTTACTCGCCCTGGCGAAAGCACTTCTGCACATCGTCATAAGGCTTCGGCTTTGCGGTTTATTATGGAAGGTGAAAAAGGGTATACCGTTGTAGATGGAAATAAAATTATGCTTGAGGTGAATGATTTTGTCATCACCCCAAATTCAACTTGGCACGAACATGGTGTGGAAGAAGGTGGAAAAACCTGTATTTGGCAAGATGGTTTGGACATTCCCTTAGTAAATGCTTTAGAGGCGAATGATTATGCAGTTTATGATGGCAAGCAACCTTTGGTGAAACCTTTAAATTACTCGCCTATTACCTATGGTTGTGCAGGATTAATTCCAGCTGATAAAACGTGGGACAAACCCTATTCGCCCTTATTCAAATATTCCTGGAAAAATGTGTATCCAGCACTTTTAGAAGCTCAAAAAGTAAATGAAGTTAATCCGTTTGATGGCATTTTTATGCAATATTCTAATCCGTTAACAGGCGGACACGTGATGCAAACGATGGGAGCCGCGATGCAATTATTACCAGCAGGTTTCAAAGGAAAAGCACACAAGCATACAGGTTCGTTTGTGTATCAATGTGCGAAAGGAAAAGGTTTTTCCATCATCAACGGCCAACGCTTCGATTGGAAGGGAAGAGATATTTTCTGTGTTCCGAGTTGGGCTTGGCACGAACACCACAACCTTTCCGAAACCGAAGATGCTTGCCTATTTCAATTCAACGATTTACCAGTAATTGAAAGTTTAGGGCTTTTTCAATCAAGAGAATTGGAAGAAAATAATGGTCATCAAATGACCTAAAAATAAAATAGAAATATGAAACATAAACTAGTCTTAATTCTTCTATTAATAAATTCTTTAATTTTTGGTCAAATTAATTTTAACCAAGGCAGCATAAACCTTAAAGAATATTATGAAGTTATTCCATATCAAACAGAAATAGGAAAAATAATACTTCCGGTTACTATTAATGACAAAACATATCGATTTTTGTTAGATACTGGGGCACCTAATTTATTCTCTCCAGAATTATTGAAAGAATTAAATATTACAGAAGGTGATTCTATAAATGTAAATGATGCAAACAATCAAGATCAAAAAATGAAATTCGCTGTGGTTCCTCAAGTAAAAATTGGTACCCTTATTTTTGAAAATCAAGCGGGTTTAATTTATAATTTTGAAGAACATAATTTACTTAGTTGTTATAAAATTGATGGTTTTATTGGTAGTAATTTATTACGAAATTCAATTATTAAGATAAATGGCGCTAATAAAACTATAATTATCACAAATAAAATAAAATCATTAAATATTGATAAAAAACCAGTCAAGATGAAATTAGTAGGGAATCAAAAATCACCCTATGTAGAATTAAAATTTGAAGGTAAAAATAATGAAAAAGCTTCAGATATGGTTCTTGTGGATACGGGTATGGATGGTCTTTATGATATGTCAAAAAGAGCGTATACGATTTTTGAAAAAAGCAAAATTTTTGAGGCATTATATTCTGCTACAGGTATTGGAGATTCGGGACTTTTTGGTGCGGGTAATAGCAATGAACAAAAATTGCTTGAAATTGAAAACGCTAACTTAAACCAACAGATCATAAATAATATAATGGTTTCGACAACCTCAGATGATAACTCAAGAATTGGATTAGATATTCTAAAATATGGAGATGTAACTTTAGATTTTTTAAATAAAAAATTCTATTTCGAATCTACCAAAATTATTGATGTAAAAGAAAAAACACCGAAGTTTTATACTTCTGTACAAAATGACAAAGTAGTTATTGGTATAGTCTGGGATGAAAAATTTAAAACATTAATGAATACTGGTGATGAAGTCATTAGTGTTGATCAAATAGATATTACTAATATTTCTCTTTGTGATTTTTTAAGACTTAAAAAAGAATGGAAAAATAAAGATAGTTATATCTTAAAAATAAAAAACAAAGAAGGTCAAATCAGCGAAATTACTATTGAAAATTAAAAATTTACAAATAAAACTTTTAAAATTATTTTATAATTCAATTAATATTGTTACAATTATATTTTTTATTATTAGTATTTATCTAATACAACAAAAAGACGATTTTGCAATATTTTTAGGATATATTAGTATTGTATGGTGGTCATTAATTATTTCAATAAATATCTATAATAATCACAAAAATCAATAAATAACTTTGCTACTTTGTAACTTTGCAACTTTGAAACATAAAAAATATGAAACTACTTACCTACAAAACACAAGACACCGAGCCACGTTTGGGCTTCATTCATAACAATCAAGTCATTGATATGGAAGATTTTGGCGAAATATCTAATTTTCCATTACCTAATGATATGCTAGATTTAATTGATATGGGTTTTGAAATTATTGCTGAAATAAGCGAATTAATTTCGGAAACACCAGAAAATTTCTTCGAAGAAATCGCTTATGAAATGAACGATGTTACGATTTTAGCACCCATCGAAAAACCAAGAAAAAACATTATTGGTATTGGATTAAATTACACCGAACATGTGGCAGAAAGTGCTCGTGGATTAGATACCACAGGGAAATTACCAACTAAGCCAATTATTTTTTCAAAACCACCTACAACGGTAACGGCTACGAATACGGAAATTATCAAAAACACAAAATTGACTTCTCAATTGGATTGGGAATGTGAATTAGCAGTTGTTATTTCTAAAAAAGGGAAATATGTAACCAAAGAAAATGCAATGGATTATGTGTTTGGTTACACCGTAATTAATGATATTTCTGCTCGCGATTGTCGTAGAGAAGGACAATGGATTGTATCTAAAGGACAAGATACGTTTGCACCAATGGGACCATTTTTAGTTACGAAAGACGAAATTGAAAACCCACATAATTTGAATCTATCCTTGAAAGTTAATGGTGTGGAAAAACAAAATTCCAACACAAAATTTATGTTGTTTAACATTAATGATTTGATTGAAGATTTAAGTATTGTTTTCACCTTAGAAGCTGGCGACATCATAGCAACAGGAACTCCAGCAGGCGTTGGCGCAGGTCGTGACCCACAAGAATGGATGCATAATGGTGATGTGGTAGAAGCCACAGTGGAAGGCATTGGAACTATAACGAATACAGTTAAAGAGATATAAAGTTATTACACAGAGTTCCACAGAGAAAAGCCCAGAGTAACACAAAATTTTTTGTGAATCTTTGTGAAAACTTTGCGAATCTCTGCGAAACAAAACAAATAATAATATGAAAAAATACAGAATAGGACAAATAGTTCCATCATCAAACGTAACGATGGAAACCGAAATACCAGCCATTTTTCGCTCACGCGAAACCATTTTACCTGAACGTTTTACGTTTCACAGTAGTAGAATGCGTATGAAAAAAGTAACCAAAGAAGAATTGGAAGCAATGGATGCGATGAGTTTGAAATGTGCTCAAGAGTTGTCAGATGCTCACGTAGATGTAATGGGATATGCCTGTTTGGTAGCGATTATGAGTATGGGACGCGGGTATCATTGTGTGTCGGAAGTAAATTTACATCAAGAAACAGTGGCTAATGATTTTCCAACGCCAATTGTTACTTCAGCAGGTGCATTAATTAATGGACTGAAGGTTTTAGGTGCGAAACAAATTTCGATTATTACGCCTTATATGCGACCATTAACCGATATGGTGGTGGATTATATCGAAAATCAAGGCATCAAAGTAAAACAGAGTATTGCTTTAGAAATTCCAGATAATTTGGAAGTAGCCGCTCAAAACCCAATGAATTTATTGGAAATCTATAAACAATTAGATTTGACAGATGTAGATGTTTTAGTTGCTTCAGCTTGTGTACAAATGCCATCGCTAGAAGCAATAGATTTAATTCAAGCAGAATGTGGTATCCCAGTTACTTCTGCAGCTGTTTGTACCACTTATGAAATGATGAAGAAAATAGGTATCGAACCAAAATCGGCTATTGGTGGAGAATTATTAAGTGGAAAATATTAATTGAATCAAGATCATAAAAAAATGCGTTCGGAATATGAATCAGAACGCATTTTGTTTTTTAAATAGGATGTTTAAAAACTATATTTTGCACCACCATATATATTTCTTCCACCTGCATTAATTCCAGAAGCAAAATTTCTATATTGTGTATCTAATAGGTTTTCTACACCTGTAAATAAAGTAAATCCTTGTATTGATTTTGTTGCCGCTTTAAAATTATACGTCTCCCAAGCTGGCATTCCATTTGCAGGGGCATAATTTAAGTTGTCTTCACCACTTGTAGAATAATCACTTAACTGTTTTTTTCCGTTGAACAACATATAAGCTTCAAAAGTTGCCCACTTTGGCGCATAATTAATTCCTAATTTTCCAAAATAAGGTGGAATATGATCTAAAGGTCTTTTGTTTCCATCAGTAGTAACTCTTCCTAAAGTAATATTATAAGAACCATTGAATTGAACGTTTTTAGCCAAAGTTGTTTTTATATTTCCGTTTACTCCAGTTACAAATGCTTTTCCTAAATTTTGATTGGCAATTACGTTTCTTACATCTCCTCCACCAAAATCGTAGGTATTTTGACCATTAAAAGTAAATTTATCTGTTACAATGGCATCGTATAATTGCGTGTAAAAATAAGTTGCATCAAATTGATGTTTGTTCGATTTAGATTTTAAAACGAATCCAAAATCTCCAGTAATAGTTTGTTCTGGTTTCAAATCTTTATTTGGAACAATTAAAGTCCCAGCACCTGATTCAAATATTTTTGCTAAATCATCAATATTTGGCACTCTGAAACCAGAGCTTACATTAGTTTTAAGTATAAAATTTTCAGAAGCGTTATGCACCAAACCTATATTTCCGCTGTAGGTTAAGTTTTGTTGTTTTATTTCATTAAAAGGCAAAGGCATTATTGAATTATCAGCAATTGTACTATTAAGTGTAGCATATCCAACTCTTGCACCCATAGAAAAGTTAGTAGTCACATATCTTTTAGAAGTATAAGAAACATAAATATCATTTCGCATCATATTGTTTTTTCCATTCGGATATCTTGTGTCTAAAGGTGCGATTACACCAGTTTTAATATTGTTTTTAAAGGCGGTCGATTTTAAATCATCATAATAATTTTCAATACCATAATATAAATTTCCTCTTTTTAATTTGGTTTCAAAATTGGCGGCTAATGAATATATATTCACATTTTCTATTCTGTTTTGCAAGTTGTAATTTCCAAAATTTCTATTCATTCTACTTTCTTCCACATTTTGATAACCCGCATCTAATTTAAAATCTGTATTTGCAAACACATTTTCTTTTTCTAAACTGTACACTCCTAAAAGTCTTTTTTGTGGTCCGTAGTACCATTCGGCGCTTTTTAAACCTGAAGAAGATGGATCGGTTAATCTATCGTATCTATTGATGTTTGAAGTGGTTGAGTATTGAAAATTAGCATTATGAGTATAGCCGCTTTTTGATGTATAAACTAATTTTTGCATAAAGTTGTACTGTTTAAAAGCACTTCCAATTTGTACATATTTGTTGTCATTTTTAGTTAAAATATCCACTCCATTTATGGTTTCAACATATTTTGTTCTTTCTCCAAAAAAATCACCGTTATGATTTTTAGATTTTCCCATTTTCAAATCACCAAAATCATTATATGAAAAAGCAGTTAAAGATGCAAAATTCTTGCCTCCATAATTAATGTCAAAATACCCTGATTTTTCTTCGTTTACAGAAGAATAACGGGTATTAAAATTTCCAGTAAAACCATCAATTAACTTTGCGTTTTTCGTAATCATATTTACCGAACCTCCAAGTGCGTCACTTCCATATAGGGATGAGGTAGGTCCGTATTGAACTAAAGCTGTTTCTAAGAAATTTTCATCAACGGTAATCACATTTTGTAGGTGTCCAGATCTAAATATAAGGTTGTTCATTCTAACACCATCTACTAAAAGTAAAATTCGACTAGCTTCAAATCCTCTAATTACTGGACTACCGCCACCTTGTTGCGATTTTTGAACAAATAAAGCACCAGAGTTTGCCAACATATCGGCCGTGCTTTGAAAGTTTTGAAATTCTATTTTTTCTTTTGAAAAGATTTCAATTTGTGAAGGCGTTTGATTTTTATCAATTGTAATTTTCTTAGAATTGATTTTTACCTCTTCAATGTTTTGAGTCTTGATGGTATCTGTAACATCTTGACTAAAAGATAATTGTGAATTTAATAGGATAAAAAAGAAAAAAAATGCGTAGTTTTTTAACATGTTAAATTTATTTAAAAATAACGCATCAAAAATTATGCCATATGATTGTCGTTATTTTTTATTAGGTTCAATTATTACGGCACTTGGATATTTCTTTTTAATATTAATTAAAGACTTTTCAGCTTCAATTTTACTTTTAAAGCTACCTACCCAAACTTTATAAGATGGATTACTAAAAATAATGGTTCCGTCTAGTAAAATAAATTCTTTTTTAAAGGCAAGCAATATTTTTTTCGATTCTTCAATGTTTCCAAAAAATATTTGAATCTTAAACTTGTCATTTATAGTAATGCCCGAATTGTTTTTTCTTTTTTCTTGAAGCAATTTTTCAATTTTTTCATCTTGTTCAATAATCGTTTTCGTGGTTTGTGAAAAAATATTTTGCGAGAACAAAAAAGTGATAATTAAGATTGAAAATACGTTTATTTTTTTTAAAGTCTTCATAATGAATGATATTTAATGCAAATTTATTACTTAGAATTAAATAAATGCCCTTTATCTTATTTAGAATTAAAATAAATTACATTTTAAGATAAATTTAGGGTTTTTATAATTATTCTAATGTTGTATTTTTGTCCAAGTTTTTAAAAAAGTATGATGAAGCATTAGCTAAAACCATACCAAAAAATAAGTTTGATAATTAATTTTTAATATGAAAAAGTTGGGTAACCCTAAATCGTTTTCAAAAACTATCTTTTCTTTAGCACTTTCTGCATTTTTTGCAGTAGGTGTTTCAGCGCAAGAAGCTGTTGCAGCTGCTGCGCCTGTTGCAACCGCAGCGGCACCAGCAACTGGTTCAGGTGATCCGGTAAAAGGAAAAGAATTGTTTAACACTAATTGTGCCGCTTGTCACAAATTAGATGCAAAAATGACTGGTCCTGCATTGAGAGGTGTTGGCGATAAGTATGACAAAGAATGGTTGTACAAATGGATTAAAAATAGTTCAGACTTAATTAAGTCTGGTGATGCTAAAGCGGTAAAAGTGTACGAAGAATATGCGAAAGCAAATATGACGGCTTTTCCTCAATTATCTAATGGCGACATTGATAACATTATAGCATACACTATGGAAGTGGCTCCGGCAGCGGAAACTCCAAAAACAGCAACAGGTGGAACTGCTGAAAAATCAGAAGGCGGTGTATCAAATAACTTAATATTAGGTGTGTTAGCATTTGTGTTAGGTATTTTGGTATTTATGTTGGTTACTGTTAAACGATTATTGAAAAATGTAATAGAGTCTAAAGGCCTTGAAGTTGCAGAAGCACCAAAAGGATTACCTTTTTGGAAAGCATTTGTTAAAAATCAGTTTTTAATGGTGGTAACGGCTATATTATTCCTTTTAATTTCTGCTTACTATATGTATGGTTATTTTATGCAAATTGGAGTAGATCAAGGATATGAGCCAATTCAACCTATTCATTATTCACATAAAATTCACGCTGGTGAAAATGGTATTGATTGTAAATACTGTCACTCATCTGCAAGAGTTTCTAAAAATGCGGGTATTCCTTCATTAAATGTGTGTATGAATTGCCATAAAAACATTGCTGAATTCCAAGGTTCTAAAGATTCAACTTATGTAGAATATACTAAAGAATTTTACACAGGTGAAATTCAAAAATTGTATGATGCAGTTGGATGGGATAAAGCAACTCAAAAATACACAGGAAAAACAAAACCTGTAAAATGGGTAAGAATTCATAATTTACCAGATTTCGTATATTTTAATCACGCACAACACGTAACTGTTGGTGGTATTGAATGTCAAAAATGTCATGGTGAAGTGCAAACTTTCGAAGTAATGAAACAAGATCAACCATTAACTATGGGATGGTGTATTAACTGTCACAGAGAGACAAATGTGAAAGTTGAAGACAATGGTTATTACAAAAAAATCCACGAACAATTATCTAAAAAATTAGGTGTTTCTAAGTTGACAGCTGCTCAAATGGGTGGTTTAGAGTGTGGTAAATGTCACTACTAATAATAATATAAGAAGTTAATATCTATATACAATGGCATCAAACAAAAAATACTGGAAAAGTGTTGAAGAACTAAATGAAAATAGTTCTATTGTTGAGGCGTTACAAAGCAACGAATTTGTAGAGCAAATTCCTGTTGATGCGTTTTTAGGTGATAAAGAAAATCTTTCTAATTCATCTACTTCACGTCGTGACTTTTTAAAGTACGTTGGTTTCAGTACAGCCGCAGCATCATTAGCAGCTTGTGAAGGGCCGGTAATTAAGTCAATTCCTTATGTGGTTCAACCAGAAGAAATTATCCCTGGTGTAGCTGATTATTATGCTACAACTATAGCGGATGGGTATGATTTTGCGAATATTTTAATTAAAACTCGTGAAGGTCGTCCTATTAAAGTTGAAAACAATACAACTGAAGGAGCTGTAACAGGAGCAAACGCAAGAGTTCATGCTTCCGTTTTGTCTTTATATGATAATTTAAGATTGAAAAATCCTAAAATTGATAAAAAAGAGGCATCTTGGAATGAAGTAAATGCAAAGGTAAAAGCTAGTTTAGTTGACGCTAAAGCCAAAGGCGGTCAAGTTGTAGTTTTAACAAACACAACAGCAAGTCCTTCAACAGATAAATTAATTTCAGATTTAGCAACTAAATATACGAATGTTAAACACATTATATATGATGCAATTTCTGATTCTAATGCTTTAGATGCTTTTCAAGCGGTTTATGGTTTCAGAGGTTTAGCAAATTATAATTTTGCTGCAGCTGATACAATAGTTTCTGTTGGTGCTGATATCTTAGGAGATTGGCAAGGTGGTGGTTTTGATACAGGTTATGCAAAAGGACGTATTCCGAAAAACGGAAAAATGTCTAAACATATTCAAATTGAAGCAAATATGTCATTAGCTGGTGCTAATGCAGATAAAAGAATTCCTTTAACTATTGCTAATCAAAAATTAGCTTTAGTAAAATTATATAATGCTGTTACAGGTTCAAATGTTTCTGTTGCTAGTGTTGGTGCTTTAGATAAAGAAGTTGAAAAAGCGGCACAACAATTAAAAGCTGCTGGTTCAAAAGGAGTAGTGGTTACAGGTTTAGATGATTTTGATGCACAATATTTAGTGTTGGGTATCAATTTAGCTTTAAAATCTGAAGCTTTTAATCCTTCTGATGCTAAGTTAACCAGAAAAGGTGATGCAAAAGCAGTTGCTCAATTAGTAGCAGATATGAATGCTGGAAAAGTGCACACATTAATTATGAGTGGCGTAAATCCAGTATATACTTTAGCCAATTCTGCAGCATTTGTTGCAGGTTTAGGAAAAGTAAAATTATCTGTAGCATTTTCTACAAAAGAAGATGAAACGGCTACAAAAACTACAATCGCTGCTGCAGCAAGTCATTATTTAGAATCTTGGAATGATGTTGCAATTACACGTTCAAACTATAGTATTGCTCAGCCAACAATTCGTCCATTATTCAATACGAAACAATTTCAAGAAGCGTTATTAGCTTGGAATGATAATGCTACACCGTATTATGATTTCTTAAAAGGTTTTGCTTCTACTAATTTAGGTGGAAAAACTTGGAACCAAGCCGTTCACGATGGTTTTGTTGTAACTGCCGCTGGAAGTATATCTGTTCAAGCAGGTAACTTTGGAGCTTCAGCTACAAAACTTTCTGCTGCAAAATCAAATGGTTTAGACTTAGTTTTATATAGTAAAGTTGGAATGGGAGACGGGCAACAAGCCAACAACCCTTGGTTACAAGAGTTTCCAGATCCAATTACAAGAGTTTCTTGGGATAACTATGTAACCGTATCTAAAGCAGATGCTGAAAAATATAAATTAGAAAACTTTAATGTAGCAAACGGAGGTTTAAACGGAAGTTATGTTTCAATAAAAGTTGGAAATGCTACTTTAGAAAATGTACCAGTAATTATTCAACCAGGTCAAGCTGCTGGAACAATTGGTTTAGCTTTTGGTTACGGTAGAAAAGAAGCTTTAAAAGACGAAATGCAAACCGGTGTTAATGCATATACTTTATATGCAAACGGTAATGCAAATCAATCGGCTTCGGTTACTTTAACAGAAGGTGAGCACGAATTTGCTTGCGTACAATTACAAAGAACTTTAATGGGTAGAGGGGATATCGTAAAAGATACTACTTTATCTATATTCAATAAAGCGAATGAATCGGGTAATAAAGAAATTTATAATCCAACACCAGTGGTTTCATTAGATCACAAAGAAGTTGCTGCTACATCAGTAGATTTATGGGCTTCTTTTGACAGAACTACAGGTCACCATTTTAACTTATCTATCGATTTAAATGCTTGTACAGGTTGTGGCGCATGTGTTATCGCATGTCACGCTGAAAATAATGTACCAGTAGTTGGAAAAACTGAAATAAGAAGAAGTCGTGATATGCATTGGTTAAGAATCGACAGATATTATTCATCTGAAGAAACTTTTGCAGGTGATATTACTACTAAAAACAGTTCTGAAGGTTTAACAGGAACTATTTCAACTTTCCAAGAATTAGAAGATCCTTCTGCTAATCCACAAGTTGTTTTCCAGCCTGTAATGTGTCAGCACTGTAATCACGCTCCTTGTGAGACTGTATGTCCAGTTGCAGCTACATCGCACTCACGTCAAGGTCAAAACCATATGGCATACAACAGATGTGTTGGTACGCGTTACTGTGCAAATAACTGTCCGTATAAAGTACGTCGTTTCAACTGGTTCTTATATAACAAAAATGACGAGTTTGATTACCACATGAATGATGATTTAGGTCGTATGGTATTAAATCCAGATGTAAATGTACGTTCTCGTGGGGTTATGGAAAAATGTTCTATGTGTATCCAAATGACTCAAGCTACCATATTAAAAGCTAAGAAAGAAGGAAATGAAGTTGGTAAAGATGATTTCCAAACGGCTTGTTCTGCAGCTTGTACTTCAGGAGCTATGATTTTTGGAGATGTTAATAATAAAGAATCAGATGTTGCGCAACTTTTAGAAGACGACAGAATGTATCATTTATTAGAAAGCATTGGAACAAAACCAAACGTAATGTATCACGTTAAGGTAAGAAACGATAAATAATTATTAATAGAAACAATATAAAGGATTATGTCTCATTACGAAGCACCCATTAGAAAACCTTTGGTTATTGGTGATAAATCTTATCACGATATAACTGTAGATGTAGCTCGTCCAGTAGAAGGAAGAGCTAACAAATTATGGTGGACAGTATTTTCAATAGCATTAGCTGCGTTCCTTTGGGGACTTGGTTGTATGGTATACACAATTACAACAGGTATCGGTACTTGGGGTTTAAATAAAACAATTGGATGGGCTTGGGATATTACCAACTTCGTTTGGTGGGTAGGTATTGGTCACGCAGGAACACTTATTTCTGCTGTACTTTTATTATTCCGTCAAAAATGGAGAATGGCGATTAACCGTTCAGCAGAAGCGATGACTATTTTCTCTGTAATTCAAGCAGGTTTGTTCCCAATTATTCACATGGGTCGTCCATGGTTAGCATATTGGGTATTACCAATTCCAAATCAATTCGGATCATTATGGGTGAATTTTAACTCACCATTATTATGGGACGTATTTGCAATTTCAACGTATTTATCTGTATCATTGGTGTTCTGGTGGACAGGTTTATTACCAGATTTCGCAATGCTTAGAGATAGAGCAATCACACCATTTAATAAAAGAGTATATTCTATCCTTTCTTTTGGATGGAGTGGAAGAGCAAAAGACTGGCAACGTTTTGAAGAAGTGTCTTTAGTATTGGCTGGTTTAGCAACTCCTCTTGTACTTTCTGTACACACAATTGTATCTTTTGACTTTGCTACTTCAGTTATTCCTGGTTGGCATACTACTATTTTACCTCCATATTTTGTGGCAGGTGCGGTATTCTCAGGGTTTGCAATGGTAAATACATTATTAATTGTAATGCGTAAAGTATCAGGTTTAGAAGATTATATCACCGTACAACACATTGAATTAATGAACATCATTATTATGATTACGGGTTCAATTGTGGGATGTGCTTATATTACAGAGTTATTTGTAGCTTGGTATTCAGGAGTAGAGTATGAACAATATGCATTCCTTAATAGAGCTACTGGACCTTACTGGTGGTCATATTGGTTAATGATGACTTGTAACGTGTTCTCTCCACAATTTATGTGGTTCAAAAAATTAAGAACAAGTATTGCCTTTTCTTTCATTATTTCTATTGTAGTAAACATTGGTATGTGGTTTGAACGTTTCGTAATTATCGTAACTTCATTACACAGAGATTATTTACCATCATCTTGGACCATGTTCCAACCAACTTTTGTTGACGCAGGTATATTTATTGGAACTATTGGATTCTTCTTCGTATTGTTCTTATTATATTCAAGAAGTTTCCCAGTAATTGCTCAAGCAGAGGTAAAAACAATCTTAAAATCATCTGGAGATAATTTCAAAAGAGAAAGAGCAGATAGTAAACCACATCATGATCATCACGGACATGATGCTCACGAAGGACACGATCATCATTAATATAAAGAATTATGAGTAATAAAGTAGTACACGCTATATATAACGACGATGATATTTTGTTAGCTGCAGTTCATAAAACTAAAGCGGCACACTATCATATTGAAGAAGTTTATACGCCATTTCCAGTTCACGGACTTGATAAGGCGATGGGTTTACCAGCAACACGACTTGCAATTTGTGCATTTCTATATGGTATAACAGGACTATTTGTATATTTTAATCTGTTAAGATATATAATGATTAAAGATTGGCCTCAAGATATTGGTGGAAAGCCATCTTTTGAATTTATCCAAAATATGCCTGCATTCGTACCTGTTTTATTTGAAGGAACCGTATTTTTTGCAGCTCACTTAATGGTTATTACTTTTTATATGAGAAGTAAATTATGGCCATTTAAAAAAGCAGAGAATCCAGATGTAAGAACTACGGATGACCATTTCTTAATGGAAGTTGGTGTTCATGATAATGAAGAAGAATTGGTTTTTTTCTTCAAAAACACCGGAGCAGTAGAAGTAAAAGTAATTGATAAGCATTAATAGGTATGAAAAGTATTTTAAATATATTGACATTAGTTGGAGCATCTTTGCTAATGACATCTTGTTTTGATAAATCTGCGCCTAATTATCAGCTTTTTCCAAACATGTACGAGCCAATTTCTTATGAAACATATGGAGAATCGGACGTTTTCAATTCACCTACAGGTGAAAAAGGAAAAGTAAGTCAAATTCCACCAGCTGGAACAATTAAACAAGGGTTTGTTCCTTATGAAATTCCAAATACTCCAGAAGGGTATATAGCTTCAAAAAATAATGTTTCTCCATTAGCTGCTGATCAAGTTGATGCAGAAAAAGGAAAAGAATTATTTACTATTTATTGTGCTATTTGTCACGGTGAAGGTGGAGATGGAAAAGGGAATTTAGTAAAGAGAGAGAAATTTCTAGGGGTTCCTAGTTATAAAGATAGAGTAATTACTACAGGTAGCGTATTTCATGTTGTTACTTATGGTTTGAACTCAATGGGTTCTCATGCAAATCAATTGTCAAAAGAAGAAAGATGGCAAGTTGCTGATTATGTTATGAAACTTAAATCAGAATTAAAATAGTATTACTTTTTAGAAAAAATAAAAATATGTACCAGTTTTCTAGTAGATTAAAAAGCTTTTCATTCGCCTTAATGATTTTAGGTATTTTAGGAATCGGTTACGGTTTCTGGTCAGCACCTAAAACTGATGAAGATGTTGAAGCAATCTTAAAAGAGCAAGAAGCTCATCATGGTGGTGCACACCACGATACTCATGCCGAAGCAACACATTCTGATGCTTCTCATGAGGAACATGCTAATGCAGAAGCACACACTTCTCACGAAGCTTCAACTCATAAAGTTGAAAGTGCAGATTCAGTTAGCCATGAAGTAGCCCATGTAGCAGTTGATTCTGCTGCACATTCAACACACGACTCTACAATTGTAGCTATTGCTCCTGTTGTGACTAATTCTAAAAGTGATATTTACGTAAGTAAGTTTCATAAAGAAATTGTTGATCACGAAGCTGAGCACAAAGAACATGTAGCACATGTAAAACATCAATTGCAAAATAAACCATGGTCTGCATTATATGTAGCTTGTATTTTCTTTATGCTAATTGCAGTTGGCGCCCTAGCTTTTTATGCAATCCAATGGGTGGCACAAGCAGGTTGGTCGCCAATGTTGTTTAGAGTAATGGAAGGAATTACAGCCTATGTGTTACCAGGTTCAATTATTTTCTTTATTTTATTAGCTTTAGCAGGTTTCCATTTTAATCATATGTTTACATGGATGGCAGATGGTGTTACAGACCCTAATAGTTCAAATTATGATCATATTATTGCTGGTAAATCTGGTTTCTTAAATGTGCCTTTTTTCTTAATTAGAGCAGCAATTTTCTTAATTGGTTGGAATTTATTTAGATATGTTTCTAGAAAAAATTCAATCAAATTAGATGAAACAAAAGATATGTCTTTCTTTAAGAAAAATTATAATGCTGCGGCAATGTTCTTAGTATTCTTCATTATTTCTGAGTCTATGATGTCTTGGGATTGGATTATGTCTGTAGATCCTCACTGGTATAGTACGTTATTCGGTTGGTATGTTTTTGCAAGTTTCTTTGTAAGTGGTATCACTATGATTACTTTAACAACTATTTATTTGAAAAATAAAGGTTTATTACCAGAAGTTAATAAATCGCATTTACATGATTTAGCTAAATTTATGTTTGGTATCAGTGTATTCTGGACCTACTTATGGTTTTCTCAATTTATGTTAATGTGGTATTCTAATATTCCTGAAGAAGTTACTTATTTTGTAACGCGTATAGAGAACTATAATTTACCTTTCTTTGGAATGGTTGTTATGAATTTCGTATTCCCTTTATTAATATTAATGAATGCCGACTTTAAACGCCTTCAGTGGGTTGTTGTTATGGCTGGTATCGTAATATTAGCAGGTCATTATGTTGATTTCTTTAACATGATTATGCCTGCAACTGTTGGTGATCAATGGTTTATTGGGGTATCAGAAATTAGTTCGGTACTTTTCTTCGCAGGATTATTTATTTTTGTTGTTTTCACGGCATTAACAAAAGCACCATTAGCTTCTGAAGGAAATCCTTACATAGAAGAAAGCAAACATTTTCATTATTAATAATTAATTAACGAAATAAACAAATGAACGGTTTATTGATACTTTTAATCATAGTTTTATTAGGTGTTGCAGCATGGCAATTATCTAAGATATTTAGTCTAACACAAATTGGTACTGCAAAAGATGATTCTGCAATAGCTACAGATAAAGACAACAATATAAATGGATATTTAATGTTTGCATTCGTAGCATTTATATACATTTTTACAATTTATTCATTTGTTAAATGGGGTAGTTTTGTATTAGATACGCCAGCATCATTACACGGTAAAGATGTTGATAATTTGATGAATATCTCAATGGCAATTATCTTTTTTGTACAAACATTAACACAATTTTTATTGCATTATTTTGCTTTTAAATACAGAGGTAAAGAAGGTCAAAAAGCCTTGTACTTTGCTGATAATAATAAATTAGAGGCAGTTTGGACAATTATTCCTGTAATTGTATTAGCCGTTTTAATTCTTTATGGATTATATACTTGGAATCAAATTATGTATGTAAACGAAGATGAAGAAGTAATTAATGTAGAGCTTTACGCGAAACAATTTGCTTGGGAAGCACGTTATGCAGGTGAAGATAATACGTTAGGAAAAGCAAATGTTCGTTATATTAAAGATGTAAATACACTTGGTGTTGATATGTCTGATCCAGCATCACAAGATGATAAAGTAGTAGCTGAAATTCATTTACCTGTTGGTAAGAAAATTCATTTCAGAATGCGTTCTCAAGATGTATTACACTCAGCTTATATGCCTCACTTTAGAGCGCAAATGAATTGTGTTCCTGGTATGGTTACTGAATTTGCTTTTGTTCCAACATTAACAACAGCTGAAATGCGTGGAACAGCTATGATGATGAAAAAAGTTGACGGTATTAATAAAATTAGAGCTAAAAAATCAGAAGCATTAGTTGCCGAAGGAAAACCTGCTTTAGAGCCTTATACTTTTGACTATTTATTATTGTGTAACAAAATTTGTGGTGCCTCTCATTACAATATGCAATTAAAAATTATTGTAGAGTCTGAAGCAGATTACAAAAAATGGTTAAAAGAACAAAAAACAATTTCTGTTGCAGTAAAAGAAGCCAATGCTCCTAAAGTAGATCCTGCAATTAATCCTGCTGATGCAAAAGTAGTTGTAGATTCTACTAAAACATTAGCACAAGTTGTAACAAAAAAATAAATTAAGATTCAAAAAATAATATAATTATTATGTCACACGATCACGGTCATCATAAAGATACTTTCATTACTAAATACATTTTTAGTATTGATCATAAAATGATTGCTAAGCAATACTTAATTTCAGGTTTGTTGATGGGAATTATAGGGGTAGTATTATCTTTATTCTTCAGAATGCAAATTGCTTGGCCAGAAGAATCTTTTGAAATTTTTAAAGTATTCTTAGGGGAAAGAATGGCTCCAGGTGGAGTTATGAGAAATGATATTTACTTGGCTTTAGTTACCATACATGGTACAATCATGGTCTTCTTTGTATTAACTGCAGGATTGTCGGGGACGTTTAGTAACTTACTAATTCCATTGCAAATTGGTGCTCGAGATATGGCTTCAGGCTTCATGAATATGTTGTCTTTTTGGATGTTCTTTATTTCTTGTGTGATTATGATTGCCTCTTTATTTGTTGAATCGGGTCCTGCATCAGCGGGTTGGACAATTTATCCACCACTTTCTGCAATTGAAGAAGCGATACCAGGTTCTGGAATGGGAATGACTTTATGGTTAGTTTCAATGGCTATTTTCATAGCGTCTTCATTAATGGGTTCTTTAAATTATATCGTAACCGTTATTAATTTAAGAACAGAAGGTATGACGATGACAAGATTGCCACTTACAGTTTGGGCTTTCTTTGTAACTGCAATTATTGGAGTTATTTCATTCCCAGTATTGTTTTCTGCGGCTTTATTGTTAATTTTTGATAGAAGTTTTGGTACATCTTTTTACTTATCAGATATTTTTATTAAAGGTGAAGTATTACATTACCAAGGAGGTTCGCCAGTTTTATTCGAACACTTATTTTGGTTCTTAGGTCACCCTGAGGTATATATCGTATTATTACCAGCTTTAGGAATTACGTCTGAAGTTATCGCAACGAACTCAAGAAAACCGATTTTTGGATACCGTGCAATGATTGCATCTATTATCGCAATTGCATTTTTATCAACAATTGTTTGGGGTCACCATATGTTTATTTCAGGAATGAATCCTTTCTTAGGTTCGGTATTTACATTCACAACCTTATTAATTGCAATTCCTTCTGCTGTAAAAGCATTTAACTATATCACTACATTATGGAAAGGTAACTTACAATTAAACCCAGGTATGTTATTCTCAATTGGTTTGGTTTCAACTTTCATTACTGGAGGTTTAACAGGAATCATTTTAGGAGACAGTACTTTGGATATTAACGTACATGATACGTATTTTGTAGTAGCGCATTTCCACTTAGTAATGGGTATTTCAGCATTATACGGTTTCTTCGCTGGTGTATACCACTGGTTCCCAAGAATGTTCGGAAGAATGATGAACAAAACACAAGGATATATTCACTTTTGGGTAACTGCAGTTTGTGCTTACGGGGTTTTCTTCCCAATGCACTTTATTGGAATGGCAGGTTTACCAAGAAGATACTACACCAACTCTAACTTTCCATTATTTGACGAGTTAGCAGACACTAACGTATTAATTACTGTTTTTGCTTTAGTTGGAGCAGCGTTCCAATTGGTTTTCTTCTGGAATTTCTTCTACAGTATTTTCAAAGGTAAAAAAGCACCAATGAATCCATGGCGTTCTAATACTTTAGAATGGACTGCACCAGTTGAGCATATGCATGGTAACTGGCCTGGAGAAATCCCAGCTGTACACCGTTGGCCATATGACTACAGTAAACCAGGCCATGATGAAGATTTTGTACCGCAAAACGTACCAATGAAAGATGGTGAAGTAGAATTACATCACTAAAATATATAAAAAAAGTCCTAATGAAAATTAGGATTTTTTTTTGTGTACAACGAAATTGAAACTTAGCTCATAAAACAATATTTATTTGCTATTTAATTGTACTGAAATTCTAATAACTGAAATGGGTTTTTATTTTACTACTCAGATATTTTCTTCTTGACCAATAATGTACCTTGCAGTACTTTCTAAATTTGAACCTTAATGTTTTTAAACCATTAAATCAAAACACCACCACTCCAATTTGAAATGAAATTCGTAAAAGTAAATACCTGCGGTAGTACTTAAAAACAAAAAACCCAGCAAGCGCCAGGTTTTTTTAATATTGTATAGTCTAAAATAAATTATATTCCCAACACCAATTTAGCGATAGTAAAATAAATAATAATTCCTATAATGTCATTACTAGTTGTAATAAAAGGTCCAGTGGCTAATGCAGGATCCACGCCATATTTATCTAAAACAATCGGAATAAATGTTCCAATTAATGAGGCGATAACAATTACACTTAATAATGCTATAGAAACGGTGATGCCAATTATAAATTCGTAGCCAAGTAGAAAATGACTACCAAGAATTAAAATTCCAGCTAAAATACTTCCGTTTAATAAACTTAACGATAATTCTTTTAATAATCGGTTCCATAAACTTCCTGTGATGGAGTTGTTTGCCAAACCTTGCACCACAATAGCACTTGATTGAACTCCAACATTTCCTGCCATTGCAGCAATAAGTGGCGTAAAGAATAACAACATTCTGTGACTTTCCATCATAGGTTCAAAAATACCTAATACTTTTACGGAAATAAAACCACCAAATAAAGCTAAAACTAACCAAGGTAAACGTGCTTTGGTTAGTTCCAAAATGCTATCATCTGCCTCAACGTCTTGCGAGATACCGGCAGCTAACTGATAATCTTTATCAGCTTCTTCTTTTATAATATCAATAATATCGTCAATTGTAACGCGACCAACTAATCTGCCTAATTCATCCACAACAGGAATGGCTTCTAAGTCATATTTCTGCATAATTCGGGCTACTTCTACGTCTTTAGTTTCCACTCTAACGTAATCTACTTTTTTTATGTAAATATCGCTTATTTGTGTTTTGGTAGAAGTCGTCAATAAATCTTTTAACGACAAACGTCCTTTTAAACGGTCTTCGTCATCTACAACATAAATTGAATGTACTCGAGTAACATTTTCTGCCTGATGACGCATTTCTTTCACGCAGGTTAATACGTTCCAATTTTCGTTTACTCGTACTAATTCTTTTGCCATAATACCACCTGCGGTATTTTCGTCATAACGTAACAGGTCAACAATATCTTTTGCGTGTTCCACATCTTCAAGCTCCGAAATTACTTGTGCTTTTTTAGATTGAGGTAACTCGGCAATAATATCTGCCGCATCATCGGTGTCTAATTCATCAAGTTCTTCGGCAATTTCTTTTGCAGATAAGGTGCTTAAAATTGTTTCACGAACTTCTTCATCAAGTTCAAGAAGAATTTCAGCAGTAATTTCAGAATCTAATAAATTGAAAATATAAATGGCTTCGGACGTATCCAAATCATTCATAATTTCAGCAATATCAGCAAAGTGAATTTCGTGCAAAATAGTTTCCAACTCAACAATGTTATTTTGCTGAATTAAATTTTCAATTTGCGTGATAAGTTCTTTACTGATTTTAAATTCCATCTGCCGCTATTTTTTGTGTTAAAGAAATAAATTCTTCTACAGATAATTGTTCAGGTCGTTGTGCAAAGATAGTATCTTCTTGTAATTTATCGGATAAATTTAAACTTTTTAAACTATTTCTTAAGGTTTTTCTTCTTTGCTGAAATGCGGTTTTTACCACTTTAAATAATAATTTTTCATCGCAAGGCAATTCGTAATTTTCTTTTCGAGTCATACGCATCACACCTGAATCGACTTTCGGTGGTGGATTAAAAACCGTTGGTGGTACCGTAAATAAGTATTCTACATCGTAAAAGGCTTGTGCTAAAACGGATAAAATGCCATACACTTTACTTCCTTTTTTACTACAAATTCGTTCTGCCACTTCTTTTTGGAACATTCCTGAAAATTCTGGAATAAATTGACGTATTTCTAACGTTTTAAAAACAATTTGTGTGGAAATATTATAAGGAAAGTTACCAATTATTGCAAATTGTTCGTCTTTAAAAGCGGTTTGCCAATCGTGACGTAAAAAATCTAATGAGAAAATGTTATTCGCTAATTTTAAATAATGCGCTTGTAAATATGCAACGGATTCGGTGTCAATTTCAACAACAAACGTTTCGTAAGGTTTTTCTAATAAATATTTTGTTAAAACACCCATCCCCGGACCAATTTCTAACACTTTTTTGTAGTTAGTACCTACCAACGAATCGGCAATTTGCTGTGCAATGCCTTCATCTGTAAGAAAATGTTGCCCTAAATGTTTTTTTGCTTTAACTGACATATATTTTATTTAAATTTCAAATTCGTAAATCCCAATTCGTAATTCGTAAATGAATTAGTTTTCATTACTGAAAAACTCGTTTAATACTTCTAATTCGGTTCTAAAAGCTAACATTTTATCACCAAATAAACGAAGACCTTCCTCTCGCAAAGCTGGCGCGAAAGTTTTATAATATTGTTGAAGTTTTTCTTTACTTTCTGCAGAATATTGAATGGAATACGTAGTTCCTCCCATTTCTTCTTCAACTAAAACTTTTGAAAGTTTCGCTTTATAAAAACAGCCAGTAGCCAAAACGTCTCCAATATGTTTGGTCTTTAACCAATTTAACCATTGGTCGTGAACACTGTCGTCTATATTTATGGTAACATTATAAATAATCATATGCTTAATTTTTTACAAAGATACTTTTTAAATATCAAAGTTCAATGGCAATGCTAATTTCAAAAATAGCAACAATTCTTTTTCTTTTTATTTGGGCGTGCCCCTATGGGTCGGGCTTTCCGTTCCCGCTTTTTTTGTACCGAAGAAAAATCGGAACAAAAAAGAGCTCCACTGCAATCCCTCACGCATAAACCTGCTATTATAATACTTTGTATGTCAAGAGATTTCTAAATTTTAATAATTTCTTCAATCTGTGTTTAAAAATAAAAAAACTCCCAACTAAATATTATATTTGTAAAATGAATGAAAATTTAGATCCTAACAAAGAGCGTTTTACGCCACAAGAATTAGATATTGAAAAAGCACTGCGACCATTAAGTTTTGATGATTTTGCAGGACAAGACCACGTGCTTGAAAATTTAAAAGTATTTGTGGCAGCTGCAAACCAACGTGGTGAAGCGCTTGATCACGCCCTGTTTCACGGTCCTCCAGGATTAGGAAAAACTACTTTAGCGAGTATTTTAGCGAATGAATTGGGTGTTGGAATCAAAATCACATCAGGTCCAGTATTGGATAAACCAGGCGATTTAGCAGGTTTGTTAACCAATTTAGAAGAACGCGATGTGTTATTCATTGACGAAATTCATCGGTTATCTCCCATAGTAGAAGAATATTTGTATTCTGCTATGGAAGACTATAAAATTGATATTATGATTGAATCGGGTCCGAATGCCCGTTCGGTTCAAATTAATTTAAATCCGTTTACGTTAGTGGGTGCCACTACACGTTCTGGTTTGTTAACCGCTCCAATGCGTGCCCGTTTCGGAATTCAAAGTCGTTTACATTATTATAATACCGAATTATTAGCCACAATTATCGAAAGAAGTTCTGGAATTCTTAACGTGCCTATCGACTTAGAAGCCGCTATTGAAATCGCTGGAAGAAGTAGAGGAACACCTCGTATCGCCAATGCTTTATTACGAAGAGTTAGAGATTTTGCACAAATAAAAGGAAACGGAAGTATCGATATAGAAATAGCGCGTTACGCCCTAAAAGCCCTAAATGTTGATGCCAATGGTTTAGACGAAATGGATAATAAAATTTTAACTACTTTAATTGACAAATTCAAAGGTGGGCCTGTAGGATTAACCACTTTAGCCACAGCCGTGTCAGAAAACGGAGAAACCATTGAAGAAGTGTACGAACCTTTTTTAATCCAAGAAGGCTTTTTAATGCGAACACCCAGAGGCCGAGAAGCAACAGAAAAAGCCTACAAACATTTAGGAAGAATAAAAGGCCTAAACCAAGGGGAATTATTTTAGTTATTTTGAGAGCGTAGCTCAAAGTCGGGAGACTTTGCGCAGCGGGAGAAAATATAAAACAGAAAAAGCCCCAAATATAATTTGGGACTTTTCAAAAAAACTAACTTTAAAAATATAATTTTACTTGAGCACGGATATTAATCCGCACAATTGGTTATAACTTTATTGGTTTATGAGGAATGGTGTTTTGCCGTCTGTAACAATAATTTTAGCATTTGGCGATTTAGACAACTCATTAAATGCATCAATACTTCTCAACTTGATAATCTCATTTGTCAACCCTTCTGATAGAATTTTTTGAGCATCTCTAGTTCCTTTGGCTTCTATGATTTTTCTTTCTGCTTCAAATTTTTCTTGTTGCAAAACAAATTCCATTCTCATAGCATCTTGTTCCGCTCTTAATTTACTTTCAATAGATTGAGACAATCCAATAGGAAGTTGAATACTTTTCATTAATACAGATTCAATCGCTATTCCTTTGTTAAGCAAATTGTCAGCCATTTTCTTTAATATGTCAGCCTCAATTTCAGATCTTTTTCCAGAATGCATATCTTTTGCATAATATTGAGAACAGATGTCTGCCGATGCAGATCTAAATACATTGGCAATAATTCCCTCGTAATTAAGTCCTAAGTCATTTACAATTTTTACCACTTCAGTCTTTTCTAACCTGTAAAGAATTGAAATTTGAGAAGTAATACTTAAACCCTCTTTACTAGGTAAATTTAAGCTTAATTCTAAATTTCTTGTTTGAATGGAAGTTATTACGATTTTTGAAGTAATTGGATTAAAAAAAACGGGCCCCTGACTGTATACTTGATCGGATAATCTGCCTAGCTTTTGTTTTAAACCTACTTCACCCGGTTTTATAGTTACACAACTAGTAAGCGCGAAACTTATCATTAAAATTAAAAAATGTTTTTTCATAACTTTATTTTTTTCAAATTTCAGTAATTTAATTCATATATTTTTATTTATATTTTGAATATAAAGTATAAATAAAATTTATGCGTATTTATTATTTTAATTTAATTAGTCAAAAATAAAAACAACATTTCGATTTAAAAATTTTGACATTATCAATAAAATAGGCGCTTTAGGCACTTTGTTTGAAATCAAATGTTTTCTAATTTTTATATCTAAAAGAAATTGCAATTTTTTAAACAATCGTTATTGTTATTTCAATGCTTATTTTATCTTTGTGAGTTGATGCAAATGATTATATATGTCTACAAATAACAATAAAAGAAGAGAAGCTTTACTATACCACGCCAAACCTACACCTGGAAAAATTCAGGTAGTTCCTACAAAAAAATATGCTACACAACGTGATTTGTCTTTGGCTTATTCGCCAGGAGTGGCAGAACCGTGTTTGGAAATAGCAAAAGATGTAAATAACGTTTATAAATATACGGCTAAAGGAAATTTAGTTGCTGTAATTACCAATGGAACTGCCGTTTTAGGTTTAGGCGATATTGGTCCAGAAGCCTCTAAACCAGTAATGGAGGGTAAGGCATTATTGTTTAAAATATTTTCGGATATTGATGTTTTTGATATAGAGGTAGATGCAACAGATATTGATAAATTTGTAGAAACTGTAAAAGCCATTGCGCCTACTTTCGGAGGAATTAATTTAGAAGATATAAAAGCACCAGAATCGTTTGAAATTGAACGAAGATTGGTGGAGGAATTAAACATTCCAGTAATGCATGACGACCAACATGGAACTGCTATAATTTCATCGGCAGCACTTTTAAACGCTTTAGAAATTGCAGAAAAAGACATTTCTAAAATAAAAGTAGTTGTTTCTGGTGCGGGTTCAGCGGCATTGGCTTGTGCGAATTTATATGTATTATTAGGCGTAAAACCAGAAAATCTTTACATGTTTGATGTAAATGGGTTATTAACCACTTGCAGAGAAGATGTTTCCGAATTGCAAATGCGTTATGCAAAATCTTGTGAACCGGCTTCTTTATCGGAAATAATAAAAGGTGCCGATATGTTTTTAGGATTATCCGTAGGTAATATATTAAAACCAGAAATGTTACTATCTATGGCAGCCAATCCAATTGTGTTTGCTATGGCAAATCCAGTTCCTGAAATAGATTATAATGTAGCGATAAATACTCGTGAAGATATCATTATGGCCACAGGTCGTTCTGATTATCCAAATCAAGTAAATAATGTATTAGGATTTCCTTATATTTTTAGAGGTGCTTTAGATGTTAGAGCCAGAAAAATTAACGAAGCTATGAAAATGGCTGCCGTTAGAGCATTGGCTGAATTAGCCAAATCACCCGTTCCAGAACAAGTGAATATAGCTTACGGTGAAAAGAAATTGGTGTTTGGAAAAGATTATATTATTCCAAAACCTTTTGATCCAAGATTGATTTCAACCATTTCTCCAGCTGTTGCAAAAGCAGCTATGGAAAGTGGCGTAGCGGATATAGAAATTACAGATTGGGATAAATACGCAAGTGACTTACAAGAACGATTAGGTGGCGATAATAAAATTGTAAAATTACTTACAAATAGAGCCAAAACAGAACCTAAAACTATTGTTTTTGCCGAAGCAGATCAGTTAGATGTACTAAAAGCTGCTCAAATTGTTCATGAAGAAGGAATTGGGATTCCAATTTTATTAGGGAACGTAGAAATTATTCAAGAATTAAAAGAAGAAATTGGATTTGATGCGGATTTAAAAATCATCGATCCAAAATCTAAAGATGAAAATAAAACCAGAGAAAAATACGCGCAATATTTTTGGAAAGCCAGACAACGTAGAGGAACTTCTTTGTTAGATGCTCAAAAATGGATGCGTGAGCGAAATTATTTTGCTGCTATGATGATAAATGCAGGTGATGCAGATTGTATGGTTACAGGATACTCTCGTAGTTATCCAAATGTAGTAAAACCGGTTATGGAATTAATTGACAAACAACAAGGTGTGTCAAGAATTGCTACAACAAATATAATGAACACCAAACGAGGTCCTTTATTTTTATCTGATACCGCAATTAATCCAAATCCATCTGCAGAAGAATTAGCGAAAATTGCTTTGATGACAGCTAAAACAGTAAGATTGTTTGGCATTGAGCCAGTTATTGCTATGATATCATTTTCTAATTTTGGATCTTCTTCAAGTGATAGTCCAATAAAAGTTAGACAAGCAGTTAAAATTTTACATGAAAACTATCCTGATTTAATAGTAGATGGTGAAATCCAAACTGATTTTGCATTAAATGCAGATATGCTAAAAAGTAAATTTCCATTTTCTAAATTAGCTAATAAAAAAGTAAACACTTTGATTTTCCCAAATTTAGATGCTGCAAATATTACTTACAAAATGCTAAAAGAATTAGATAAAGTAGTTTCAATTGGTCCAATTATGATGGGATTAGAAAAACCAGTACATATTTTTCAATTAGGTGCCAGTGTAGAAGAAATGGTAAATATGGCAGCAGTTGCAGTTGTTGATGCGCAAGAAAAGTTGAAAAATAAGTTGAAAATAAAAGCCAAAAAATAAATTTATGATATCACATATTCAAGGAAAATTAGTAGAAAAAACACCAACTGAAGTAGTTATAGAATGCCATGGTGTAGGGTATGAAATTCATATTTCATTGAACACCTATTCTCAAATTCCAGATTCTGAAAATGTGAAATTGTACACCTATTTACAAGTGAAAGAAGATTCACATTCATTATTTGGCTTCGCAGACAAAAAAGAACGAGAATTATTTAAATTATTAATTTCTGTTTCAGGAATTGGTGCCAGTACAGCAAGAACGATGCTTTCCTCATTAAATCCAGAACAAATTATTCAAGCCATTGCTTCAAATGATGTAGGAACGGTTCAATCGATTAAAGGTATTGGATTAAAAACAGCACAACGTGTTATTTTAGATTTAAAAGACAAAGTACTAAAAATCTATGCAATTGAAGAAATTTCTGGAAGTTCATACAATACAAACAAAGAAGAAGCGTTATCTGCTTTGGAAGTCTTAGGATATATTAGAAAAAATGCCGAAAAAGTAGTAGAAAAAATTATTATTAATTCGCCAGCAGCCACTGTGGAAGAATTAATTAAACAAGCATTAAAAGTATTATAATTTGAAAAAATTACTTAAAAATATAGTTTCAAGAACAAGCATTGTAATTTTTATAATGTTTATGAATGTGTGTAATTATGCTCAGACAACGCCAGTTAAAGAACAAGATTCAATAAAAACGGGATATAGTTTGGGACAAATTTCTTTGCCTAATCCTAAAAGTATTATTGATGGCTATACCTATGATCCTGTAACAAATAAATACATTTACACGGCTTCAGTAGATGGTTTTAATATTAATTATCCCTTAATTTTAACTCCAGAAGAATACGAAAAATTGGTTTTAAAAGAAACTATGAGAAAGTATTTCCAAGAAAAACAAAATGCAGTTGATGGGAAAAGAGCAGGTTCTGAAGAAGCAAGAAAAAACTTATTACCTAGATTTTATGTAAATAATAAATTTTTTGAAGCTATTTTTGGAGGAAATACGATTGATGTAAAACCAAGTGGTTCTGTTGAAGTAGATTTAGGTATCCGATTTACTAAACAAGACAATCCTTCTTTTTCGCCAAGAAATAGAAGAACTACCGCCTTTGATTTCAATCAACGAATTTCAATGGGGTTACAAGGAAAAGTAGGAACAAGATTGAATGTTAATATTAATTATGACACGCAATCGACATTTGCTTTTCAAAATTTAATAAAATTAGATTACGCACCAACTGAAGACGATATTTTACAAAAAATAGAAGTAGGTAACGTGAGTTTTCCTATTTCAAATTCTTTAATTCGTGGAGCGCAAAGTTTATTTGGAGTAAAAGCCCAATTTCAATTTGGAAAAACCACTTTTACAGGGGTTTTCTCGGAACAAAAATCACAATCAAGATCCATAACGAGTCAAGGCGGTGGAACTATTCAGGAGTTTGACTTTTTTGCATTAGATTATGATTCTGATAAGCACTATTTCTTATCACAATATTTCAGAAATAATTATGATAATGCCTTAAGAAATTATCCAGTAATTGATTCTCGTGCAAGAATTACCAGAATTGAAGTTTGGATTACCAACAGACAAAACAGAGTTGCAAATACAGATAACAACTTAAGAAATGTATTGGCTTTGCAAGATTTAGGAGAATCAAAATTAACTAATACCCCAGATAATGAAGTTGTGGGTACTGATTTATCTTTAAATCCAACATTTTTTAATGTAGCAGCAGATACACCAACAGACAATAAAAACAATAAGTTCAATCCTGGAACTATTGGACAAGCAGGTAGTTTTTTAACACCGGCAATTAGAGAAATCGCAACAGCATCTCAAGGTTTTAATTTGGTTTCTAATCCCACAAGTACCTTTTCTGAAGGTATTGATTACTCAAAATTAGAAAACGCCAGAAAATTAGCCACTACCGAATATACGTTTCATCCGCAATTAGGTTATATTTCCTTAAATCAGAAATTGCAAAATGACGAGGTTTTAGCGGTAGCGTATCAATACACCATTGGTGGAGAAGTATACCAAGTAGGGGAATTTGCTAATGATGGCTTAGAATCAACAACAGTTGATCCTGCGGGTGTACCAAGCACACAAGCATTAGTTTTAAAAATGTTAAAAGGAAGTTTAATCAATGTAAGTGAGCCAAGTTGGGATTTAATGATGAAAAACATCTATCAAATTCCTGGTGGAAATCAATTGCAACAACAAGATTTTAAATTTAATATTTTATACCAAGATCCTTCACCTTTAAATTATATTACACAAGCGGGTATTGACGCTTTGCCTTCTAATGTTGCCAATACACCTTTATTAAAAGTATTTAATTTAGATAAGTTAAATTTCACGAACGACCCACAACCAAATGGAGATGGATTTTTTGATTTTTATCCTGGAATTACTGTAGATTCTCAATACGGAAGAATTATTTTCACTACGGTTGAACCATTTGGTAAACACTTATTTAATAAATTAGATGTTACTACCTTAACGGAAGATTACGACACGCCATTATCATACAATTCAAACCAAGCAAAATACGTTTTCAGGACTTTATATAAATCTACACAAGCTGCTGCTTTACAAGAAAGTTCAAAAAATAAATTCAAATTAAAAGGTAGTTTCAAATCTGCTGGTGGCGATGGAATTTCTTTAAACGCGTTTAATGTACCGCAAGGAAGTGTTGTAGTTACTGCAGGCGGAAGAGTTTTAGTTGAAGGGGTAGATTATACCGTAAACTATCAAGCAGGTCGTGTTAATATTTTAGACCCATCTTTGTTGGCATCAAATACACCAATTAATGTTTCCTTAGAAAACAATTCAGTTTTCGGACAACAAACCAAAAGATTTTATGGTTTAAATGTAGAGCATAAATTTAATGAGAAGTTTTTATTAGGTGCGACTTTCTTGAAAGTAACAGAAAGACCATTTACGCAAAAAGCAGATTACAATCAAGAATCTGTAAATAATACAATAGTTGGTTTAAATACTAATTTTTCAACTGAAGTGCCTTTTTTAACAAGGTTGGTAAACAAATTACCAAACATTGAAACTGAAGCGCCTTCTAATCTGTCTTTCAGAGGAGAGTTTGCATATTTGTTTCCAAATGCACCAAAAGCTGCAGATTTTAATGGTGAACCAACTTCGTACATTGATGATTTCGAAGGGACTCAATCTAATATTGATTTAAAATCACCTTTAGCCTGGTCGTTAGCGAGTACGCCAATAGGTTTTGGTGGTGAATTAAATGAAGATAATCAAGTATATGGATACAAAAGAGCTAAATTGTCTTGGTATAATATTGATCCAATTTTTTATGTAAACAAGCCAGCAGGAATTACTGATAACGATATTTCTACCAATAAAACCAGAAGAATTTTTAGTCAGGAATTATTTCCAAATATCGATATCCCTCAGGGACAAACTAATGTAATTAATACTTTAGATTTAACCTATTATCCAAGAGAACGTGGGCCATACAATTACAATCCAGTTGCTGCATCAAACAATCAATTTCCTGCTATAGATGCACCTAATAATTGGGGAGGAATTATGCGCGCCATTAATACTACAAATTTTGAACAATCTAATGTAGAATATGTGCAGTTTTGGATGATGGACCCTTATTTTGGTATTACATCAGATGTTACAAATCCTTCAAATACAGGAACATTAACCTTGAATTTAGGAGAAATTAGTGAAGATATATTAAAAGATGGAAGAAAATTATATGAAAACGGTTTGCCAGAAAATGGAGGTACACAGCCAACGTATTCTACAAACTGGGGTAAAGTACCCGCATCTCAATCTTTAATTTATGCATTTGACACAAACGATGCCAATAGAGGGGTTCAGGATGTGGGTTTAAATGGATTGAATGATGTGGAAGAAAGGATTAAACACCCAGCTTTTGCCGCTTTTAATGATGCTTCTGCAGATAATTATCAATATTATTTAAATACTACAGGAACTATTTTAGATCGCTATAAAAATTATAATGGTTTTGAAGGAAATTCACCAATCACAGTAACCGATACGAATAGAGGAAATTCAACAATTCCCGATGTGGAAGATTTGAATAGAGACAATACTATGAATACGATAAATGCGTATTATAAATTTAATATTCCAATTTCTCCAAATCCAGTTGTAGGACAAAATTATGTGGCTGATGTTCTTACTACAACCGGTTCTGTACCTAACGGGAATGCCATTCCTGTTAGATGGGTACAATATAAAATTCCAATTTTAGAGGCAACTGCTGCAAATATTGAAGGACCAATTACTGATTTTAGAACCATTCGATTTATGAGAATGTTTTTATCTGGCTTTAATGATGAAGTAACACTTCGTTTAGGATCTTTAGATTTAGTTAGAGGCGAATGGAGACGTTACGTGTATACTTTAGATGCCTTAGATGCCGATGTGTCTAACGACGATACAGGTTTTGATGTAGTAGCTATAAATATTCAGGAAAATGCAAACAGAAGCCCTATCCCATATGTAGCACCTCCTGGAGTAGATAGAGAACAATTGTTTAATAACAATACGGTTATTAATCAAAATGAACAATCTTTATCTTTACGAATTTATAAGAAAGATGCATCAAATATAGGTTTAGGGGGTTTAGAAGAAAATGATTCAAGAGCTGTATTTAAAAATGTAGACGTAGACATGCGCCAATACAAAAAATTACGTATGTTTTTACACGCCGAGCCTTTAAAAGCAGATTTAGGAAATGGAACTGATTTAAAAGACGACGAATTAGTAGCGTTCATTCGTTTAGGTAATGACTTTACAGATAACTTCTATCAAATTGAAATGCCGTTAAGAGTAAGCTCTTTAAGTGCAAGAACAGCAGAAGATGTTTGGTTAGCAGATAACGAGATTGAATTGCCTTTGGCCTTATTATCTAAAATTAAAAGTCTAAATATCGCTGGTGACGGTTCAATTGTTCCGGATGCCAACGGAATTGCATTTTTAAATGAAAGTGCTTTGGGGTCATCAAAAAGCAGATTAAATATTGGTATTAAAGGAAATCCTAATTTCGGGCAAGTAAGAACCTTAATGATTGGGGTAAAAAACCCAAACCCATCTGCTACAGGTCCGTTAAGAGGAGAAGTTTGGTTCAACGAATTGCGTATGTCTGAAATGGACAACAAAGGTGGTTATGCCGCAGTGGCAAATTTAGATACAAACATAGCTGATTTTGCTACTTTTTCTGCAACAGGTAGAATTAGCACGATTGGTTTTGGTGCTTTAGAACAAGGACCAAATGAAAGAAGTCGAGAAGATGTGAAACAATATGACATCGTATCAAATTTTAATGTAGGACAAATTTTACCAAAAAAATGGAAATTAAATTTACCATTTAACTATGCAGTAGGCGAGCAAATAATTACACCAAAGTATGATCCGTCATTTCAAGATTTAGAATTAAAAGAAGTAATTGCCGCAGAATCAAATCAAGATAAAAAAGCAGAAATACAAAATCGTGCCACAGATTATACTAAGCGTACGAGTGTAAATTTCATTGGTGTTAAAAAAGAAAGAGGCGACAAACAAAAACAACATTTTTATGATGTAGAAAACGTTACGCTCTCATATTCTTTCAACGAAATGTTACATCACGATTTCCAAGTAGAAAATTTGGTTGATCAACAACAAAAAACTTCTTTAGATTATGCGTATTCATTTAAAGCAAAATCTATTGAACCATTTAAGAAGAATAAATTTTTCAAGAAAAACGGATATTATAAAGCAATAAGCGATTTTAATTTTAACTTTTTGCCAAGTAATGTAACGTTTAATTCAAATATTACCAGACAATTTAATCGTCAACAATTCAGATTAATTGATGTTCAAGGTATTGGTTTGGATCCATTATATAGAAGAAATTATTTTTTCAATTATCAATATGGCGTAAATTTTCCAATAACTAAATCATTAAAATTAAATTATACAGCTGCGAATAATAATATCGTACGTAATTATTTTGATACACAAAATAATCCAATAAACGATTTAGATATTTGGAATGATTACTGGAATTTTGGTACAGCAAACACACACAACCAACAAATAACAGCGAATTACGATTTACCAATTAATAAAATTCCAGCTTTAAGTTTTGTTAAAACTTCTTATGTGTATACAGGGGATTACAGTTGGCAACGATCTTCAGATGCGTTTTCAACTTTTCAAGCGTTAGATGGAACAATCTATCAATTAGGAAACACTATTCAGAATGCTAATTCGCATAAAATAAATGCCGGATTAGATATGAATATGTTTTATAAATATATAGGTTTAACAGTTAAAAAACAGAAAAAACAACCTGCAAATACTAAAAAAGCGCCGCCAAAACCAGGTGAAAAAGTAACCAATACGGTACCAAAGCAACCTCAAACGGAAGAAAGAAATGCGTTTGCTAGATTTGGAATTGGATTATTAACTTCTATAAAAAATATTCAGGTTAATTATTCCGAATCAGGTGGGACTTTATTGCCAGGTTATTTACCAGGTTTAGGATTTTTTGGAAGTTCAAGACCTACTTTAGGATTTGTCTTTGGAGATCAAGCTGATATTCGATACGAAGCAGCAAAAATGGGTTACTTAACCAATTATCCTGAGTTTAACCAAAGTTTTTCTCAAATTAAAACTAAAAAATTAGATTACACTGCTAGATTAGAATTGATACCCGACTTAGGAATCGATATTAATGCAGAAAGAAATATCACTGAAAATTATTCGGAACAATTTGATGCTGTTGGAGGTAATTATCAATCAAGAGCACCTTTTAGTACAGGGAATTTTAGTATTTCTACCGTGATGATAAAAACAGCTTTCAAAGCAAGTGATGAAAATGAATCTGAAATTTTCGATAGATTCCGAAAAAACAGATATGCAATAGCAATTCGTTTAGCTGAAGATTATTATGGAACAGCAAATTTTCCAAGAGAATTAGATGGTTTTCCTACCAAATTTGGTAAAAATAGCCAACGTGTTTTAGTGCCGGCTTTTTTATCTGCTTATACTGGTGTCAAAACGGATAAAGTACAAAACGGTTTATTTTCTAATTTTCCATTGCCAAACTGGACATTGAAATATACAGGATTTATGAAGATGGCTTGGTTTAAAGATAATTTCAAAAAATTCTCGATACAACACGGATATCGTTCAAGTTATAGTGTAAACGCATTTAGAAGTAACTTAAATCCAAGTCCTACGGATACAAAAGGGAATTTATTTCCAGATATTATAACATCTAATGTTAATTTAACAGAGCAATTTAATCCGTTAATTAACGTAAGTTTTGAGTTAAAAAACTCATTTAATGTAATGGCAGAAGTTAAAAAAGACAGAAGTTTGAATATGAGTTTTGACAACAATCTATTAACCGAAGTGCAAGGAAATGATTATACCGTTCGTTTAGGATACAGAATTAAAGGCGTTCAAATTAACTCGAAATTAGCAGACAACGCGCAAGGGATGATAAAGAGTGATATCAATTTAAAAGCCGATTTTACATTACGAGAAAACATGACAATTGTTCGATATTTAGATTATAATAACAATCAATTAGGTGGTGGACAGAATATTTGGTCGTTAAAGCTAACTGCAGATTATTCATTTAGCAAGAATTTTACAGCTATTTTCTTTTACGATCATCAGTTTTCTAAAGCGGTTATATCAACAGCTTTTCCGTTAACAAATATCCGTTCTGGATTTACTTTACGATATAATTTCGGAAATTAATATTAGTCGAAAGTTGAATGTCTGAAAGTCATCATGTCAATCACTTTAAGACTTTTGACTTTCGACTTTACGACATTATGACTTTATCACTTGCGACTTTAAAGAATATAATTTACATTTGTCAAATATAAAAACACAATTAATAAGATGAATATACCAGCGAATTTAAAGTACACAAAAGACCACGAGTGGGTTTCAATTGATGGCGATGTAGCAACTGTAGGAATTACTGATTTTGCTCAAAAAGAATTAGGAGATATCGTTTACGTTGAAGTAGAAACATTAGACCAAACTTTAGATAAAGATGAAGTTTTTGGAACTGTTGAAGCAGTTAAAACGGTTTCAGATTTATTTTTACCATTAAGTGGAGAAATTATCGAGTTTAATGACAACTTAGAAAGTAATCCAGAAGCTGTAAATTCTGATCCATATGGTGCAGGATGGATGGTAAAAGTAAAAATATCTGATGCTTCTGAAGCAACTCAATTACTATCAAGTGAAGATTACACGGCACTTATTGGGGCATAATTTTTTTAAAATTTGTGCCATTTTTTGGACACTTCTAATTGTTTATTTGTGTTTAAATGACGCGCCTAGTTTGCCAACAATTCCCTTTGAAAATATAGATAAAATTATACATTTTGTATTCTATTTTGTATTTGTTTTCTTATGGATTATGAGTTTAAAACACATTTCATTACGATATTTTTTAATCGTGCTTTTCATAGCATTTTTGTTAGGAATTAGTATTGAATTTTTACAAGAAAAATATACAAAAAATAGAGCTTTTGATTGGTATGATATTGTTGCTAATGCCTTAGGCGCTATCACCAGTTTTATATTAGTAAAATCTTACCACGTAATACAAAACAAAAACATCTCACATTAGTTGAGATGTTTTTTGTTTAATCAATAAATTCATATAATGAATATAAAACATTACTTAGATTCAACGTATTTAAAAACAGCCAAACAAGCTGGCGTTTCTGAAAAAGAAAACAATCAAATTGTCTCTGATTTTATACGTGAAGCAATTGAAGAAAAGTTTTTGTTAGTTATGCTTCGTCCAGATAAAATTGTTGACGCTAAGAAGCAATTGGTAGATGCCGCTTCAAAAGTGTTAATTGGCACCGTAATTGGATTTCCAGAAGGCGCTTTTTCTATTGATGAAAAAATAAGTGAAGCCAAAACTGCCATTGAAAACGGAGTAGATGAATTGGATTTTGTAATTAATTTTGAAGCCTTTAAATTAGGTAAAATTGATTTAGTAAAACAAGAAATACTGCAAGGAACAAAATTAGCGTTAGCGCATCGTAAAAAAATTAAGTGGATTATTGAAGTTGCAGCTTTAAATGGCTCACAAATTATTCAATTGACATCATTAATAAAAAATGTAGTAGTTGCAAACTTTACTGAAAAAGACTTCGATTCGGTTTTTGTAAAATCGTCTACGGGATTTTATAAAACAACAAACGGATTGCCAAATGGCGCTACGGTTCCTTCAATTATTGCCATGTTGGAAAATGCATTTCCACTTCAAGTGAAAGCGTCTGGTGGTATCAAAACAAAAGAAGAAGCGCTTCAAATGATACAATTAGGTGTAAAACGAATTGGAACTTCTGCAGCAAAATCCATTTCAGACGGGGTATTAGATTCTGGAAATTATTAAATTATAAATTTTGAATTTGCTTTACTAAGTATTGCGAAAACCAAAATCTTCTTACTATCTTTGCACTCGATTAAAAATTCACTTTTGAAAACAACTACCATCACATTAAAATCGATTTTCTTAGATTTTAAAGAAATTACAAAAGCTGGCTTAGCAATAAGTGTAGTGTTTTCTTCTATTGTGGGGTATTTGTTAGGTTTTTCAGATAAACATCCTTTTAGTATTACCACATTAATATTATTAGCCATTGGCGGCTATTGTATGGTGGGTGCTTCTAATCTTTTTAATCAAGTTATAGAAAAAGATTTGGATGCAAAAATGGATAGAACTAAAAACCGTCCAGTCCCATCAGGTCGAATGTCTTTAAATAATGCATTAACTTTAGGTTTTGTATTAACGTGTATTGGTTTGGTTGTATTGTATTTTATCAATCCAAAAACGGCAATGTTTGGGGCTATTTCTATATTTATGTATGTAAGTTTGTATACGCCATTAAAAACATTAACTCCTTTATCTGTTTTTGTAGGTGCTTTTCCAGGTGCTATACCTTTTATGTTAGGTTGGGTAGCTGCTACAGGAAGTTTCGGAATCGAAGCGGGGACTTTATTTTTAATTCAGTTTTTTTGGCAATTTCCACATTTTTGGGCAATAGGTTGGTTTTTATTTGAAGACTATGAAAAAGCCGGTTTTTTTATGTTGCCAACAGGAAAACGAGATAATAAAACAGCCATACAAATTATTTTATATACTTTTTGGTTAATGGTTGCATCTATTTTGCCAGTATTTGGTTTTACCGGTGCTTTACAATTGTCTGTTGCAGCAGCAATTGTGGTTTTTTTGTTAGGTTGCTGGATGCTATTTTATGCCATAAAATTATATAAAAATAGAGATGCAAAAACTGCAAAAAAATTAATGTTAGTAAGCGTAACTTACATAACTTTGTTGCAAATTATATATGTAATTGATAAATTTGTATAATCCAATAAATAAACAATAAAAAACACAAAATGTCTATATTTAAAATGTGTTTAAATAAATAAAAATGAAAAGTAGTTCAGAACAAGAAGCTTACGATAAAAAAGCAAAAACATATAAAATGCTGTTGTATTTTGCAATGATAAGCATAATAATGATTTTTGCAGGATTAACCAGTGCATTTGTGGTGAGCAAACAACGCCCAGATTGGTTGAAAGAGTTAGTTATTCCTACAACATTTACGTACAGTACAATAATATTGCTAATAAGCAGCGTTACTTTTTATTTGGCAAAAAGAGCCATTAAATCTAATAATCATTCTTTAACAAAAGTATATTTATTACTTACGTTAGCTTTAGGAATATCATTTGTCTATCTTCAATTTAAAGGATTTGATTTGTTGTTTAATCAAGGGTTAGTTCCTTTTGGTTCTTCAAGTAAAGTAACGGTCTCTTTTTTGTATGCTTTTGTGTTTGTACACGTAGCACATTTATTTGGAGGTATGATTTCATTAATTTATGTAATTTATAATCATTATAAACAAAAATACAATTCATCGCAATGCCTTGGTATTGAGCTAAGTGGCATCTATTGGCACTTTATGGATTTTATTTGGGTTTACTTGTTTTTATTTTTCTATTTTTTCAAATAGAAAAAAATCAATAAATTTGGGAACTTTTTAACAATAACTATTATATGAGCGCTACGGTTAATAATGAACACGCTTTAGACGGAGGTCCAGGACCAATGGGAGCCACTTATGGTAAAATGATGATGTGGTTTTTCATCGTATCAGATGCTTTAACCTTTTCAGGTTTTATCGCTGCTTACGGATTTTCTAGATTTAAATTTATCGAAACTTGGCCAATTGCCGATGAGGTATTTACCCACTTTCCATTCTTACACGGTGTAAACGCACCTATGTACTATGTGGCATTGATGACGTTTATCCTTATCTTTTCATCAGTAACAATGGTTATCGCTGTTGATGCGGGTCATAAATTACAAAAAACAAAAGTTGCTGTTTATATGTTACTTACAGTAATTGGTGGTTTTATGTTCTTAGGTTCTCAAGCTTGGGAATGGAAAAATTTCATCAAAGGTGAGTATGGTGCTGTAGAAACGGCTGGAGGTTCTATTTTACAATTTGTGAAAGTAGATAAATCTGAAAAAACAGGATACAAAAGAGTCAAATTAGAAGAATTTGCAGCTACTTTACCTGAAGAAAGAGAGCAGTTAACAAGAGATAAAGGGGTTTGGTTTATGGAAGAAGACCACGAATTACCACAATACTCTGTTAATGAAGTAATGGCTGGATTTAAATCACATCCTGAAATTTTGGTAAGAACAGAATTCATTACAAAGAAAAAAGAAAAAACAGTACTTTCTCGTGCTGAATCAGAAACTAAATTGAAAGACGCAATTTTAGTAGTTGAAGGTGCAAGTTTAATTAGAAACGAGTACGGTCATAAATTATTCGCAGATTTCTTCTTTTTCATTACAGGTTTCCACGGTTTCCACGTATTCTCTGGTGTAATGTTAAATATCTTAGTTTTCTTTAATGTATTATTAGGTACATATGAAAGAAGAAAAAGTTATGAAATGGTTGAGAAAGTTGGTTTATATTGGCACTTTGTCGATTTAGTATGGGTGTTTGTATTTACATTCTTCTATTTAGTTTAATTTTTAGTAAAAATAAAATATTATGGCACACGCACACGAATCTAATATGAAAAGAATCTGGACAGTATTCGGAATCTTATCTATCATTACAACAGTTGAAGTTTATTTTGGTATTACAAAACCAGATGCTTTATTTTTTGGAACTTTTATTAAAATGAGTTTACTTAACTGGTTGTTTATCATTTTAACAATCGTAAAAGCATATTATATTATGTGGGCTTTTATGCACTTAGAAGGTGAAAAGAAAAGTTTACGCTGGTCTGTTGTAGCTCCATTAGTATTCTTAATTTTATATTTATGTTTTATTATTTTAATTGAAGCAGATTATATTTTTGAAGTATTTGAAAATTCTCATTACAAATGGATGTTTTAATAAAATAAATAATAATAATCCCGTTCCGATTTATATTGGAACGGGATTTTTTTTATCTTTGTATATCAATATTTAACTTTTCTGTAGTGAAAAAATATATCGTATTAACTGTACTCTTCATTTTGCCAATAGTGGCTTATATGTTTTTCGCAACAGCCTCGCACAATTCCTTATTCCTACCCGTTATTTCAAAAAATCATACTGAACTTTCAAATGAATTTGTTTCATTAAATGGTGAGAAAGTGGTTTTAGATAAAAATATTACTGTTTTAGGTTTTCCAGGAAGTAATATTGAAGAAGTAAAAGCCAATTTATTTAACTTAAATCAGAAAATTTATAATAAATATGGCGGTTTTAAAGATTTTCAAATGGTGATGATTTTGCCAGAAGGAAATCAAGATAAAATTAAAGCCATAATGTTGGAGTTTAGAAGACTCTCAAATGATTTAAATAATTGGCATTTTCTTTTCGGAAAACCTGAAGCTATTGAAACGTACTATAATACCTTTAAATTTAAAAATAAATTAGATGCATTTACAGGCTCTCCTTTTGTGTATATTTTAGATAAAGAAAAAAGGTTAAGAGGAAGAAAAGGTCAGAAAATTAAAGGGAAAGTAGAATATAGAGAATGTTATAACACCATTTCTGCTGCAGAGTTACATAATGAAATGTCAGATGATGTTAAAATATTACTTCGCGAATACCGTTTGGCTTTAAAAAAGAACAAACGTAAAGATGATTTTAGAGATAAAATTGAACAAGAGGTAATTAAAAAATAGATAACTTAATGCTTAGAATAAATTAATTGATTCATGAAAAAAAACTCATATATAGGAATATCATTTATTGTTTTATTGTTCGGAATTTGGACAGTAAAAGAATTAACTGAAAGATTTAAAGATAGCGGTTTAGAAAAATTAGCTAAAGTACCTTCTTTTGAACTTACAGACCAAAACGGTAAGAAAATATCAGATAAATCATATTTGGGAAAAGTCTATGTGGTTGAATTTTTCTTTTCATCTTGTCCAACAATATGCCCGAAAATGAATCAAAATATGTTGCTATTGCAAGAAACTTTTTATGGCGACTTAAATTTCGGAATTGCTTCAATCACTATAGATCCCGAAAATGATACAGCCGCCGCCTTAAAAGAGCACGCTAAATCATTAGGTGTAAAACATTCGAATTGGCATTTTTTAACAGGTGATTATGAGTATATTATGAGTATTGCAAATAAAGGGTTTAATATATTTGCAGGTAAAAATGATAAAGTACAAGGTGGTTTCGAACATTCAGGACTTTTTGCTCTAATTGATAAAGAAGGAAATATCAGATGTCGAAAAGATAAATTTGGTAACCCAATTATGTATTACGATGGCCTTGAACAATCAGGAATTGATGCCATTAAAGAAGATATTAAATTATTATTAAAAGAGTGATTATAAAAATTAATAACTTATTATATGAATTTTAGAAATTAATATAATTTCTTCAATCTGTGTTCGAAAAAAATAATTAAAATGGAAAACAACATCGAAACAAAATACAATAAACTAATAACAGCTGTATCTATTATTATTCCAATTGCTGTAGCTGCTTTATTTGGTGTGAATATAAGAAAATTAGGGTACGATGTGGAACCTTTAAACTTTTTACCACCTATCTATGCAACTATAAACGGAATTACCGCGGTTTTATTAGTTATAGCCGTGTTAGCTATAAAAAACGGTAAAAGAAAACTGCACGAATATTTAATGAAAACAGCTATTGCTTGTTCCTTAGCCTTTTTATTAATGTATGTGGCGTACCATATGACTTCAATTTCCGCTGTGTTTGGTGATACAAACCATAATTCTATCTTAGAAGAATCAGAAAGAATAGCAATTGGTTTTGAAAGATATAATTATTTGTTTATTCTTATTACACATATTTCACTTTCAGTAATTATTATTCCTTTAGTATTAATTACGTATGTTCGAGCTTTAGCGTATCGATTTGATAAGCATAAAAAATTAGCAAGAATTACATTCCCAATTTGGTTATATGTTGCTATTACGGGTGTGGTGGTTTATGTAATGATTTCGCCTTATTATGTTAAGTAAAGTCAAAAGTCAAAAGTTAAAAGTCAAAGGTCGAAAGTATACACTAAAAAAGATTTATTTTTTACTTTTTAATTGTTTCTTTTTACTTGAAGGAAACGCACAATGTGCTATGTGCAGAGCTTCATTACAAAATGAAGCTAACAAAGCAGTTGCCGAAGGTGTTAATGACGGAATTGTGTATTTAATGGCAATACCTTATATTTTAGTAGCGGGCGTTTTTTTCGCAGTTTGGCGATTAAAACAAAAGAAAAAAGTAGTCGCAGAATAATTTTTCAAAAACCAAACCAAAATTTCTTGCAAACTTGTCTCCATGAAAGGGTCTCACTTAACGTTGTTCAATTCAACTAATAAGAGATGCTTACAGCATGACAAACTTTATGGCTAATTGCGTCTTTAGTATTTTTGCTTTTGCCTTTTTACTTTTGCCATTTTACTTTTTACTTTTCACTATTCCATTCCATCAATTGTAATTTTCATTGAACCTGATGAAGTAATAAAGGCAACAATGCCACTTTCGGTAAGTTCCATTTTTTCAAACACAAAATCGTTTAATTTTCCGTTTACAAAAACACCTTTCATTGGTGAGTAATTTGTTAAATAAGGAAGCATACTTTTCTTTCCTTCCTCTAAATTAGGTTGAATAGAAAACTTGCAACTTTCTTTAATTTTCTTTAAGATTACGCCTTGTAACAACCAATTTGCAGTTTTTGTTAACACGCCTTTTGTGTTTAAAACGTAATCCATTTCTTCAAAATAAATTTCTTTAGTTTCAATATTGTATTTCGGAATTCCAGCTAAATATATTGTTCCATTTACCGATCCAATCATATCTAAAGCAATAATCATTTTTCCATCTTTATACCATAATGCTACTTTTTGAACGGTGATTTTTCTTTTCCCAGAACCAAATTCTTGACCAGCAAAATTTTTAGTCATAATTCTACTTGCGCTTTCGTATGAAGAAACAGCCGCAACTGAAGCATTAAAATCGGATGGAATTTTAGCAACCGCTTTAGAAACGATTTTAGTTTTGTCAAATCCGCTTTTTGGTTTTTGGCCAATTAAAGTTTGCATCTGACATTTTAATCCTAAATTCATTGTAATTTTAGAATTACTCAAAACTGCATTTGTACTATACATTTCATTTGGAACTAATTTGAACCAAGTTTCATACGTTTCATTTGCCATAAAAGGTGTAGAAAGTGTTTCTAAAACTTGCATAACTTGCGTTTTAAAATCACAACTTTTATTTATTGCCTCATCAATCATCTTGGCTATTTTCCCTTTAAAAATAGATAAAGTGGGATTAACGATATAGGTAATTGGTACATTTTTTCCAGCTACTACGATACTTGGACTTTCGTTCCATTCAAAATCTTCAATTTTAGAAGTGGTGTTTAGTTTCCAGTTGGCGAAATTGGCTTTACTACTTAAAGTTATGGTTCCGTTTAAATTTATTTCTCGAGTGTCGTTTAGACCCATAAATTCGGTGCCGTATTTTATTTTTGCCCAAATTTTTAAAGGAATTACCGAAACAATTTCACCGTTTTGTTCTACCAATTTGATATCAGAAGTTTTCCAAATTTTCATTTCTGTTTTATCATCGTTTAAAATGGTATCAGCATAAATTAACCCTTTTACATTTTTATTTAAATGATATTCCACTTCCTTTAAACTCACTTCCATAGGCATTGCAATTAGCGATGTTTTATTGCTATACACAATTGGAGCATTGTTGCTGGGTTCTGGTTTTAGTGCTTCTATTTTTTTTGAAGAACCGCAACTAAAGATTCCTAAGCTTATAATGCTAAAAAGCAAAATTTTAATTTTTATATTCATAATTAACGATTCTGTAAAACGATTTTAAGAAAAACAAAAAATATAAGAAAATATTGTATTCTGTTTTAATTTATTTCTGGTATAAAAGTAAAATTTTTAATTGTAAAGTGTAACATTTTTAATAAACAATGGTCAAATAGTAAAACAATTATTATAATGAAGTCAGTACAAATCGTTTTGATACTATTTTTTGTGAGTGTTACTTCTTTTGCCCAAGAAAAAAAATGGACATTAAAAGAATGTATTTATTATGCCATAAAAAATAATATTTCCATTAAACAATCGGAATTAGATACGCAAACTACAGCTATCGCTAAAAAAGATGCTATTGGTAATTTTTTACCAAACGTAAACGCATCTTCATCGCATTCTTGGAATATTGGTTTAAATCAAAACATTACAACGGGTTTATTAGAAAATCAAACGACGCAATTTACCTCTGCCAATTTAAATGCAAATGTGGATATTTTTAAAGGATTGCAAAATGTAAATCAGTTAAGAAAAGCCAATTTAGCTATCATTGCTTCTCAATATCAGTTAACGAAAATGCAAGAAGATATTGCGTTAAACGTTGCCAATGCTTACTTACAGATTTTATTTAATAAAGAAAATTTAAAAGTTCAAACCCAACAAAAGTTACTTAATACAAAACAATATAACAGAACTGTTGAATTAGTGGAAGCAGGAAATGTTCCAAAAGGCGATTTGTTAGACATCCAAGCTACTATGGCTACAGGAAATCAGCGTGTAATTGTGGCAGAAAACACCTTGTTATTATCTAAATTAAGTTTGGCACAATTATTACAGATTAAAGATTTTCAAAATTTTGATATTTCGGAAGACGATATGCCTTCGATGTTATCAACAGTTTTAAACGAAACACCAGAAGCGGTAATTGCTAAAGCTAAAGAAAACAGAACGGAATTAAAAATTGCTGAAACCAATGTGGCAGTAGCAGAAAAAGATATTTCTATCGCTAAAGGAGCTTATTTACCAAGTTTAACCGCTTTTTATGGTTTCAATACCAGAGCATCAAATTCCAACGGATTTGAAATAATTAATGGTGTACCGATAGTAACGAGTCCAAAACCTTTGTTTGATCAGTTTAGTACTAATAAAGGTCAAAATTTTGGTTTTTCACTAAATATTCCAATTTTTAATGGTTTTGCTGTGAAAAATAATGTAGCTCGTACCAAAATTGCATTAGCGAAAAGTCAGTTAGCCAAAGATCAACAAGAATTAGATATTGAGCGCAATGTATTTACAGCGTATACCGATACAAAAGCCGCAAAAGAAAGTTATGAAGCGGCATTACAAATTGTAAAAGCGCGCGAATTAGCGATGCAATACGCTAAAGACAGATACGAAATTGGTATGATGAATGTTTTTGATTACAACCAATCTCAAACTGCTTTCGTAAACGCACAATCAGAAGTATTAAGAACCAAGTATGATTATATTTTTAGAATTAAAATTTTAGAATTTTATTTCGGAATTCCACTTATAGAAAAACAATAAAGCTATGTCAAGAAAAAAATTATTTATCATTTTAGGAAGTGTAGTTGCAGTGATTGTACTATTAATTATTCTTAAAAAATCAGGAAAAATTGGAAATAACGACGACAGTAAAATTGTAGAAGTTTCTAAAGCAGAAACGATGACGATTATTGAAACCGTTTCGGCAACTGGTAAAATTCAACCAGAAGTTGAAATTAAAATTATGCCAGAAGTTTCAGGTGAAATTATTGCCTTAAACGTAAAAGAAGGGCAGGAAGTTAAAAAAGGACAATTATTGGTAAAAATAAATCCAGATATTTATACTTCTGGAGTTGACCGAACTGTCGCGTCTTTATCAACTTCAAAAGCTGGTGTAAGTCAAGCTGATGCTCAAGTTAAAGAAGCAAAAGCCAATTACGACAGAAACAAAAAACTGTACGATAAAGGCGTAATTTCTCGTGCAGAATGGGACAGAATTGTTTCTGCTTATGAAGTGGCAGTTGCCAGTAAGCAATCGGCATATTACCAAATGAAATCGGCTTCGGCAAACGTTACAGAAGCAAGTGATAATTTAAAAAGAACAACCATTTTTGCACCTGCTGACGGAACCATTTCTAAATTAGATATAGAGTTAGGCGAAAGAGTTTTGGGACAACAACAAATGGCTGGTACAGAAATGATGCGTATTGCCAACTTAAATAATATGGAAGTTGAAGTTGATGTAAATGAAAATGACATTGTAAAAGTAAGTATTGGCGATTCGGCAAAAATTGAAGTTGATGCTTATTTAAAAAGAAAATTTGATGGTGTAGTTACAAGTATTTCTAACTCAGCTACAACAGGTTTAACAGCAGATCAAGTAACGAATTTTAAAGTAAAAGTTCGATTAGTAAAAGAATCGTACCAAGATTTGTTAGAAGGGAAACCAGTTAGTTATTCTCCTTTTAGACCAGGAATGACGGCTACTGTTGATATCGAAACAAAAAGAAGTACAAATGTTTTAGCAGTTCCAATTAGTGCTATCGTAATTAAAGATGATACTACATCAACCAAAAAAGATATTGTAGCCGAAATTGAAAAAGAAGAAGCAGAGAAAAAAGGAAATGCGCCTAAAAAAGATATTAAATTTGAATGTGTTTTTGTAAAAGTTGGTGATAAAGCCAAAATTAGAGTCGTAAAAACCGGGATTCAAGATGATACCAATATTGAAATTTTATCTGGCTTGAAAAAAGGAGATGAAATTATAATTGGACCGTACACTTTAGTTTCAAAAGACTTACTGCCAAATGATAAAGTAAGATTAGAAACCAAATCTGACCAAGATAAAAAAGCTAAAGAACAAAAAAGTTAGTTAATATAGTTTTGATTTTAGAAAAGACACAAGAAATTGTGTCTTTTTTTGTTTCTTTGTGTATTAAATTTAAAATAAAAATGGCATTAATTCTGAATATAGAAACCGCTACAAAAAATTGCTCAGTTGCTTTGTCAAAAGACGGTAAAACGCTTGCAATAAGAGAAATAGCAGAACAAAATTTTTCACATGCTGAAAAATTACATGTTTTTATTGAGGAGCTCCTTTTAGAAACCAATGTAACATTAAAAGAAGTAAAAGCTATTGCTGTTAGTCAAGGACCAGGTTCTTATACAGGTTTACGAATTGGAGTTTCTGCAGCAAAAGGTTTGTGCTATGCATTATCTATTCCGTTAATAGCTATTGATACTTTAGAAATTTTGGCGAGAAAAATAAATATATCAAACGGAACTATTTTACCTATGATTGACGCCAGAAGATTAGAAGTATACAGTGCGTTTTTTGATAGTAATTATGCTAAAATTAGAGAAACAAAAGCGGAAATTATTGATGAAAATTCGTTTCAAGAAACATCCGAAATATTACATTTAATTGGCGATGGCGCGATGAAATTTAAAGAAATTTTAACGGATGAAAAATTTAAATATTATCCAAAAATTCAATTTCCTTCTTCTGAAGAAATGAGTTTAATTTCTTTTCAAAAATTTCAAAATAAACAATTTGAAGATGTGGCCTATTTCGAACCTTTTTATTTAAAAGATTTTGTTTTAATTACAAAAAAATAAATTTTAAACATTAAAAAAGGGCTATTTACATAATATAAACAGCCCTTTTTTTATTGTAAGAAAAAATTAGCCATTCATAGCTTCTACTATAATTGAATTATTTTTTAACATATCGCGTAACATATTTTCAATTCCGTTTTTCAAAGTAAATGTTGAAGACGGACAACCACTACAAGCGCCTTGAAGCGTCACTTTTACTACATTTGTGCTTTCGTCATACGAGTTAAAAGTAATATTTCCACCATCGCTTTGAACAGCAGGTTTTACATATTCTTCTAAAATATTGATGATTTGTTGAGAGGTAACATCTAAATTATCAAAAAATTCTTCTTGTTTAATTTTGAAATTATCTGTTTTTTCAATTAAACTTTCGTCTACAACTAAATCGGTTTGCTCTAGATATTGTTTTAAAAAAGTTCTTAATTCTAATGTAATATCATTCCATTCGGCAATATCATATTTTGTAATTGAAATGTAATTTTCATCAATAAAAACTTCTTTAACAAATGGGAAACTAAATAAATCTTTAGCTAAAGGAGATGCTTTTGTTTCATCAATGTTTTTACATTCAACTGCAGTATTTGTAAGTTTTTTATTTGCTACAAATTTAGTAACCGCAGGGTTTGGTGTAGATTCAGCATAAATCGTAATTGGATTTTTTTTCGCAATTGTATCTTCTATAAGAATTTGTTCTCCTTTTGCTATAAAATCTTCAATTTGTTTTGCTACTTCTTCTTGAACGTCTTCCCATTCTACTATTGAAAATTTTTCTATTGCAATAAAATTTCCTGAAATGTAAACGGACTTTACAAAAGGAAGAAAAAATAATTGCTTGGCTAAAGGTGAATTTGTAGTTTCATCTATGTTTTTAAATTCGAAATTTTGATTTCTAGTGATAAATTCTTCTAATTCAAATTTTACAATTGATAGGTTATTTGTGCTTTTTATCGATATTTTACTCATTTTATTTCAATTTTTTTACAAAGATATAAACATTCATTAAAGTAAAGTTATATATTTGAAGATTATAATTTTGTTAACACAATTACGATATATTCAAAATGAAGAAAATTACAATATCTATTTTTTTATTATTTTTTAGTGGGATATTATTCTCACAATCAATAAATGTTAATACTACTACTTATTCTGTTTCTCAGTTGGTTCAGGATGTATTAATTGATTCACCGTGTGCTCAAGTAAGTAATTTTACTTCTCAAGGGAATTGTGGAATTGGTTATTTTTCTTATGGAGGCTCTCCTGCAAATTTTCCCTTTCAAGATGGTGTAATTATAAGATGTGGAAATGCTGGACTTTCTTCAGGTAGTTTTAATGGTACCACAGACACTAGTGTCTGTTCTGGAGCTGGAGACGCACAACTTTCAGCAATTAGCGTTGCAAACGGAAATGCTGGCCCTATCAATGACGTTTCTTATGTTAAATTTAATTTTACACCTTTTACAGATAATTTTAGCTTTAATTTTATTTTTGCTTCTAATGAATACGGTACTTACCAATGTGGTTTTAGTGATGTTTTTGCCTTTATACTTACGGATGTTACTGCTGGAACTGCACCACAAAATTTAGCGGTAATTCCAGGAACTACTACGCCTGTTTCTGTTACGAATATTAGAAATAGTGCTTATAATGCTACATGTGCTTCTGTAAATCCTACTTACTTTTCAGTGTTTACCCCAATTATAACGCCTGCTTCTAACACAGTGATGAATATGAGAGGATATACAGTTCCTATGACAGCTTCTGCAACCGTTATACCAAATCATATTTATACCATAAAATTAGTAATTGGAGATTATAATGATACGGCTTTCGATTCTGCAGTTTTTATTGAAGGAGGGAGTTTTAATGTTGGGGTAGCTAATATAACATATCCAATTGGCTTAGGGGGCGCATATACGCAAAACATGTTGGTTTCTAATGGGCAAGCTATTTGTCCAGGTCAAACTAGAGTTATTAGCACAGGTTTAAATGCCGCTAATTTTGATTTTGTTTGGAAAAAAAACGGAGTAGATATGAATATAGATGCCCCTTCTATTACGGTTAGTTCGCCTGGTACTTATTGCGTAAGCGCGAGTGTTACAGGTGGTGGTGCTTGTTCACAAACAGACTGTATTATAGTGGAGTATTTTACGGGTTTTCCAATTAATCAAACACCACAAAATTTGGTTGTTTGTAGCTCACCTGCAAATTTAACAGCACAAAATAGCATTATTTTAGCTGGTTTAGATCCTACAATGCATGATGTGGAATATTATTTTTCAATGGGTGATGCACAAGCTGAGAATAATCCAATTACAGCTCCGATTGCAATAACTTTAGGTGCTACTATTCCAATAGTTGCTAGAGTTACAAATATTTTTGCAGCTTGTCCGGAATATGCTACTTTTAATGTTACTTATATTAATAATAATACGGTAGCTTCAGCATCTTCAACACCTACTATATGTCAGAATACACCTTTAACAGCAATCACTCATGCCACTACAGGTGCAACCGGAATAGGAACAGCTACGGGTTTACCAGCTGGTGTAACGGCAGCATGGGCCTCAAATACCATTACTATTAGTGGTATGCCAACCGCATCAGGTACTTTCAATTATTCCATTCCTTTAACTGGAGGTTGCGGGACAATTACTGCCACCGGTACGATAACTGTAACACCTGGTTATACAGTTTCACCTGCATCATCGACTCCAACATTATGTTCAACAACTACTTTAATACCAATTACTCATACTACAACAGGCGCTACAAATATTGGTACTCCAACAGGATTACCTGCGGGTGTTACGGCGACTTGGGCATCTAATATTATTACAATAAGCGGAACGCCATCTGTAACTGGAACTTTTAATTATTCTATTCCTTTAACTGGTGGTTGTGGTACAATTAGCGCTACTGGAACAATCACAGTTATTTCTATTAATACTGTTGCTCCGGGCACTACCAATCCGTCATTTTGCTTAAATTCACCTATATTGCCAATAACACATACCACAGGAGGCGCTACAGGAATTGGAACTGCAACAGGACTTCCAGCAGGAGTTACGGCTAATTGGGCAGCAGACACAATTACAATAAGTGGAACACCAACTGTATCTGGTACTTTTATTTATTCAATTCCATTAACAGGAGGATGTGGAACTATTAATGCTACAGGAACTTTGGTTGTCAATATGGATAATACAGTTACCATCGCCTCTTCTTTGCCTTCATTATGTACTAATGTTGCATTAATCCCTATAACTCACACCACTACAGGCGCTACAGGTATAGGAACTCCAACAGGACTTCCAGCAGGTGTTACGGCTACTTGGGCAGCTAATACTATTACGATTAGTGGCACACCAACCGCTTCAGGAAATTTTAACTATAGCATTCCGTTAACGGGAGGTTGTGGTTCGATAAATGCTACTGGTACGATTACAGTAACAACAGCTAATACTGTTACTGCTGCAACTTCTTCACCAACATTATGTTTAAGTTCTACTTTTACACCAATATCTCATACTACTACAGGAGCAACAGGTATAGCAAGTACAACTAATAATTATGGTTTACCACCAGGAGTTACTGCTAGTTGGTCAGCAGATACTATTACTATTAGTGGTACACCAACTACTACTTTAGGAAGTCCATTTAATTATAGTATCCCATTAACTGGAGGATGTGGTGGAATTGCTACAGGAACAATCACGGTTAATCAGCAACCAACCGTAACTAGTTTCACGGGTACTACATCTATTTGTTCAGGAAGTTCAACAAATTTA